>CAYNLB010000015.1:12083-25414 GCA_964397935.1 uncultured Mycobacterium sp. | reverse complement strand
GGCGATCGCCAGCCCCGGCAGAGCCGGGGCGCAGCGGGTCACCACCATCCCTGCTCAGACAACGACCGGCGGTTCCCGTCCGACGGCTGGCCGGCGTGGACGCTGAGCGATGGCGGGCCGTCTCGGAGCGCTCCGTCACTCGTAGTAGCGGGCCTCGACCACATTGCCGTCCGGATCGGCGAAGTAGTAGCCCTGCGGCGCCCACCCCTGAGCCCCATAGGTGTGGTTCAGCCGCGCGCTGGTGTCCACGCCTGCTGCTTGCAGACGCCGATCCAGTGCGTCGTACTCAGTCTTTGACAATGCCAGGCAGACATGGTTCACCGGGTGGCCGGCGCTTCCCGAAATCCGGGTCAAGGACTCGGTACCGGCGACATTCGCCAGTGGCAACAGGTCGATGATGGAGTCGTCGCACACCCGCACGCTCGGAAACGGTGCATCTCCGGCCTCGAACTCGTCAAACCGAACCGGCGCCAGCCCGACCACCCTTGTGTAGAAGTCCATCGAGGCCCGCGGATTTCTCGTCCATAGAACGATGTGGTCCAGTCGCACAGCCGAGTACACCTGCCTTCCCAGTGCTGCGGTCAGCGATCCAACTTCCGTGCACCAATATGATGCGCGGTCGCGCCCGCCATATCCACGTGACAGCCGTACCGGGTGCGGTAACAAACCCCTTCTCAGCCCGGGGTCGTTGTGATTTGGTGAGACGCATGCCCTCCTCAACCGAACGGTTAGTGGACACCAATGGCGTGCAGCTACGGGTGATCGAAGCCGGGGACCGCGGCGCGCCCGCTGTGATCTTGGCCCACGGCTTCCCGGAACTGGCCTATTCGTGGCGACACCAGATACCGGTCCTCGCCGAGGCCGGCTACCACGTGCTGGCACCCGATCAGCGTGGCTATGGCGGCTCTTCCCGGCCGGATGCGATCGAGGCTTACAACATTCATGAACTGACCGCCGACCTGGTCGGCCTGCTCGACGACGTCGGCGCGCAGCGCGCCGTCTGGATCGGGCACGACTGGGGTGCCATCGTGGTCTGGAACGCGCCGTTGCTGCACCCGGACCGGGTGACCGCGGTCGCCGCGTTGAGCGTCCCGGCCCTGCCCCGTGCGCAACTCCCGCCGACCCGGGCGTTCCGCAAGACGTTCGGGGAGAACTTCTTTTACATGCTCTACTTTCAGCAACCCGGAGTTGCCGACGCCGAACTGGACGCCGATCCGGCCCGTACGATGCGCCGAATGATGGGCGGCCTTCGGGCATCCGGCGACCGGGCTGCAGCACTACGGATGGCGGCCCCCGGACCGGAGGGTTTCATTGATCGCCTTCCAGAACCAGACGGGCTGCCTGACTGGCTCCGCCAGGACGAGCTCGACCATTACGTCAGCGAATTCTCGCGCACCGGTTTCACCGGCGGCTTGAACTGGTACCGCAACCTGGACCGCAACTGGCAGACCACTCCCGAACTCGCCAACGCCAAAATCACCGTGCCGTCGTTGTTTATCGCGGGCACAGCCGATCCGGTGTTGTCATTCACCCGCGCCGATCGCGCAACCGAGGTGATCACCGGCCCGTACCGACAGGTGATGATCGATGGCGCGGGACACTGGTTACAGCAGGAGCGCCCCGACGAGGTCAACGCGACCCTGCTGGAGTTCCTCAACGGATTGGAGCTGCAATGAACGCGCCGCTGCGTTTCGGCGTTTTTATCACACCGTTTCACCCCATTGGCCAATCTCCAACAGTCGCACTGGAATACGACATGGAGCGCGTCGTAGCGCTGGACCGCCTGGGGTACGACGAAGCGTGGTTCGGTGAGCACCACTCCGGCGGCTACGAATTGATCGCCTGCCCCGAGGTGTTCATCGCGGCCGCGGCCGAGCGGACCAAGCACATCAGGCTGGGCACCGGAGTGGTCTCGCTGCCCTACCACCATCCGCTCATGGTGGCCGATCGCTGGGTGCTGCTGGACCACCTCACCCGCGGCCGGGTCATGTTCGGTACCGGCCCCGGCGCGCTGCCGTCGGACGCGTACATGATGGGCATCGACCCGGTCGAGCAGCGGCGGATGATGCAGGAATCCCTCGAAGCGATCCTCGCACTGTTCCGCGCCGCACCCGCCGAGCGAATCGACCGCCACTCCGACTGGTTCACTCTGCGCGACGCCCAGTTGCATATCCGCCCGTACACCTGGCCCTACCCCGAAATAGCTACGGCGGCAATGATTTCACCGTCGGGGCCGCGTTTGGCCGGCACACTTGGCACGTCGCTGCTCTCGCTGTCGATGTCGGTGCCGGGCGGCTACGCGGCGCTGGAAACCACCTGGGACGTGGTGCGTGAACAGGCCGCAAAAGTAGGGCGGGCCGAGCCGGACCGGGCCGACTGGCGTGTTTTGAGCATCATGCACATCGCCGACAGCCGTGACCAGGCGATCGACGACTGCACTTACGGGCTACAAGATTTCGCCAATTACTTCGGTGCCGCCGGCTTCGTCCCATTGGCCAACACCGTGGACGGCACCCAGACGCCGCACGAGTTCGTCGAAGATTACGCGGCCAAAGGGAATTGCTGCATCGGCACGCCCGAGGACGCCATCACACACATCGAGGATCTGCTCGAACGCTCAGGTGGTTTCGGCACGCTGCTGATGCTCGGTCACGACTGGGCCTCGCCCGAAGCGACCTACCACAGCTATGAGTTGATGGCGCGCAAAGTGATTCCCTATTTCAAGGGTCAGCTCGAAGCATCCCGGTCATCTCACGACTGGGCCAAGGGCAAGCGTGACCAGTTGATCGGCCGAGCCGGCGAGGCCGTGGTGAAGGCCATCACCGAGCATGTTGACGAGCACAAGGTGGAAAGCGAGAAGAGCTGATGCGCGCCTCGGTGTTGCGAGACGGCCATATGGTGTACCGGGACGACGTGCCCGACCCGGTTCCCGAGACCGGGCAGGTGCTTGTTGGCGTGCGAGCGTGCGGGATTTGCGGCTCCGACCTGCATTTCGCCGCTCATGGCGCACAGGTGCTCGAAATGAGCGATCGAGTGGCCAGGGGGACCGGCGGCATGCACGTCGACCTGAACCACGACGTGTTCATGGGCCACGAATTCAGCGCCGAGGTGCTCGAAGCCGGACCCGACACCGAGACCCACCCGCCGGGAACCTTGGTCACGTCGATTCCGGTACTGCTGTCCACCAAGGGTGTCGAGCCGATCGTCTACAGCAACAGCACAATCGGCGGCTACGCCGAGAGGATGCTGCTCTCGGCGCCGCTTCTGCTGCCCATCCCCAACGGCCTGGATCTCAAGCACGCGTCCCTGACCGAACCCATGGCCGTGGGGCTGCACGCCGTCAACAAGTCGAACATCGCGCCGAATGAGACCGCCCTGGTACTTGGATGCGGCCCGATCGGCACCGCAATCATCGCGGCCCTTCGCGCACGGGGAGTCGAAACAATCGTGGCGGCCGATTTTTCGCCGAAGAGGCGGGAATTGGCCACCGCGATGGGAGCCCATCAGACACTGGATGCGGCCGCGGGCTCACCATTCGACACCGTCAAACCCGCCGTGGTATTCGAGGCCGTCGGCGTGCCCGGAATCATCGACGACGTGCTGCTCCGGGCGCGGCCCGGCACCCGGCTGGTGGTCGCCGGAGTTTGCATGCAGCCCGACACAGTGCATCCATTCTTCGCGATCGCCAAAGAGATCAACGTGCAATTCGTGCTCGCCTATACACCGGAAGAGTTCGCCGAGTCACTGCGCGCGCTGGCCGAGGGTGACATCGACGTCGCTCCGCTGATCACCGGCGAGGTCGGCCTGGACGGGGTGGGCGCCGCCTTCGATGACCTTGCCGACCCCGAGCAACACTGCAAGATTGTCGTGACACCCTAGGCGGAGCTGACGCCGTGGGCGCAGGCCGTATTGACGCCGAGTCCACTGCCACAGGGTCGCCCGACTTGGGTCGGCGCTTCGATGGGTCATTTGTCCAACTGCCGAGCCGCAACTATCCCCCAGCCGGCGGATGTGTCACCACGGCGGGCTTGAATCCGTATCGCGGGGCAGCAAAGTTGGCCGCCAAGCCCCGTCCGAGTCCGTTCCCCGCCATCGGCAATCCCCCTACGGCGTGCGTGGCGGGCTCCGCGGCCGCCGCGGTCTCGAGGCCGGTGAGCGTCGCGATGGCGGGCGTCGCCGTCGGGGCAACACCGGCCCACGCCTGTGGGACCGATAAGGCGCCGACCGTCACCGCCTTACCCACAGCTCCCGCGGCCCCGCCCACCCCCGTGCCGGACAGGGTCGCCGGAAGGGCCCCGGCAGCATGCGCGACTCCCTCAGCGACCTTGGCCGCACTGGTCACGGCCTTCGGCGCCATCGAGTGGGTGAGCCCTTCCAGGTCTTTGAAAATCGTTATGAAGAGCCTGCTTGGTCCGACCCACTCTTTGAACATGTCAATGGGCGTGCCGGCATGCAGGGTTGACGACCCGGCCAGGGTCTCCAGGAAAGCGCCACCCATTCCGTCCAGTTCCATGCTGCCCCCGCCGAACAGATTCGCGAGTGGGTTCGCCGCGGGTTGAGGTCCCGAGAGCCCCAACAAAGTGCCGGGCATCGCTTCGGTCAGCGCCGATAGTTCGTGCGTGTCCGCGGCAGCAGAGGTGCCGACCGCTTGGGCGACCGCGGCGCCCTGGGCGGCCAGCCCACCGGGGCTGGTGGTGGGCGCCGCCGGATCGAACGGCGGCAACATCGACGCTGCCGCCGACGCACCCGCGTAGCCATACATTGCGGTCGCATCCTGCGCCCACATTTCGAGGTATTGCGCCTCGGTCGCCGCGATGGCCGGGGTGTTCTGGCCAAGGAAGTTCGTCGCCAGCAATGTCGCCAGCAACGCCCGGTTCGCCGCGATCACCGGCGGCGGCACCGTCGCGGCAAATGCCGCCTCATAGGCAGCCGCGGCCGCAACGGCCAGGGCTGCGGCCTGTTCGGCCTGGCTCGCGGTGCTGTTCAACCATGTGATCTGTGACCCCGCCGCGTCTGCCATGGACGCGGCGGCCCGGCCCAGCCACGGCCCGTCGGTCAGCCCCGTGACCACCGACAGGTAGGAGGACGCGGTCATGAGAAGCTCGGAGGTCAACGCCTCCCAGGCATTGGCGGCGGCCAGCATCGGTCCTGAGCCGGGGCCGGCGTACATCAGCGCGGAATTGATCTCCGGCGGCAACTGCGCGAAATCGAGCATGACTGTCCCTCCCGCCTAGCCGAAGGTCGCGGTGTTGGCGGCCTCGGTAACCGCATACGAACCCGCGCAGATACCCAGCATGGTGGCCAACTGCTCTTGCGCCCACGCTGCCTGGGCACTGATCGACTGGTAAAGCTGCGCGTGCGCGGCGAATTGGGCTGCGGTCAAGATGGACACCACATCGGCGGCGGCGGGGATCACCCCGGCCGTCGGCCCCTCCGCGGCCGCATTTCCGGCCCGCAGCGCCGCGTTGATCGACTGCAGCTCACCCGCGGCCGCACTCAGCGTGTCTGGTTGTGCAATCACGATCGACATTCGCATTCCTCCCTAATTGCGTTTTGTGTCAGCAACTTTCAGCAACCGTCCGTAACCGATTCGGATCGCCGAACACGTTAAGCCATCCTCGTTGCACCACGACGGATTCCCGTCACGCCGTTAACTTCCGATTCGATGTTCATTCACACAGTTCGTGGCATATTGCTGCCTCCTACGAAATTCCGGTGACAGACATTGAAAACTCTTTTCAGGGCTTCTTGTGAACTTGGAAGGTGATCGTTTCACGATCACCCCATGTTTGAAAGTTGCTGCTATCAAGCATGACTCAGCACCGACATGCTGTGCGTATTGGAAGATTATGTGAGTGAGCCCCAAAGTGGCCGCGGGCATTCAACTCGCTGCGGCGTGGAGTCATCTGCATGCATCCTCTGACGCAAATCCCGTGTCGACATATCGGGCACAAACGCTCCACTGTCAACTTATTAGAGTTGAACATGAAACTCCCAATATTCGAGAGCGATACAGAATCGCGGCAGTCAACGCAATGCCGCCGCCCGGTCGCGGGCGGCGCGCGTCCACGCGACGCCCCAACGCACGCAACCGCCAAGGGATCGGCCCGACGAACAGATTCGGCGTGAACAAGACGCTAGGGTCCACTACATGCCGAAACACAGCACCCTGTTCCGCAGGTTGATCGCGACGGCTGCAGCCGGATTGGCTACCGTCGCGGTGTCGGCCTGCGATTCACACAGTCCCACGGCCGGGTCGAATCCACGTCAGGTGACGGTTTTCGGTTCAGGCCACGTCCAAGGCGTCCCGGACACCCTGACCGCCGACGTCGAGATCGAGTTCACGGCACCTGACGTCACCACCGCGATGAACCAGACCAACGAACGCCAGCAAGCGGTCATCGATGCACTGGCCGACGCCGGCATCGACCGCAAGGACATCAGCACCACCGACGTCGCGCTGCAGCCCCGGTATGACCTTCCCGAGCCCAACGGCAACGCCTCCATCACCGGGTACCGCGCCACCAACGCCATCGAGGTCAAGATCCACCCGACCGACGCCGCGTCACGGATGCTCGCCCTCATCGTCAGCACCGGAGGTGACGCCACCCGGATCAGGTCGGTCAGCTACTCCATCGCAGATGACTCGCAGCTGGTAAAAGATGCACGCGCACGAGCGTTCAACGACGCCAAGAGCCGCGCCGAGCAGTACGCCGCGCTGTCCGGTCTCCGGCTGGGCACGGTGCTTTCCATCTCGGAGGCCACCGGCAACGCCCGGACCACCGAAGCACGGCCGCCGAAAGCCATGTCCTCCGCCGTCCCGCTGGAACCCGGGCAACAGACCGTGAACTTCTCGGTGACCGCGGTGTGGGAACTGAACTAGGGCCCTGAAATAGACGTCTACTGCTGCTGGTAGACGCGGGGGTCCAGAGTGCCGATGTAAGCCAGGTCGCGGTAGCGCTCGTCGTAGTCCAAGCCGTAGCCAACGACGAAGTCGTTGGGAATGTCGAAACCCACGTAGCCGATATCAACGTTGGCGCCCCTGGCGTCGGGTTTGCGCAGCAACGTGCACACCTGCAGCGAACGCGGGTGCCGGCTGGATAAATTGCGCAGTAGCCACGACAGGGTCAGGCCCGAGTCGACGACATCCTCCACGATCAGCACATCGCGGCCCTGGATATCGCGATCCAAGTCCTTGAGAATCCGCACCACACCCGACGACGAGGTCGAAGACCCGTAGGAGCTGACGGCCATGAATTCGAACTGGGTCGGCACCGGAATGGCGCGAGCCAGGTCGGTGACGAAGATCACGGCGCCCTTCAGCACGGTGATCAGCAGTAGATCCTGACCACTTTCGGCGATGCGGTCGCGATAGTGGTCACCGATTTCCTCGCCGAGCGCGGCCACCCGGGCCTGAATCTGCTCCGCAGTGAGCAGGATTGACTTGATATCCCCCGGATACAGCTCCACGGGTTGACCGGGGGTGATCGCCGAGGAGATCTGAGCCACGACCACAGCGTGCCACGCCGGCGGGCGAACAACCAACGGCAGCCCCGACATTGTCTATCGGACAGTCTTTTGAACCGGCTCGCGCCACAGCATGAGTACGCCGTCCCGGCGCCCGGCAATCAATCGCTCACCGCGCAATGCCGACCCCACCGCCACTCCGCCCTGCCCGCGCCACGCCGTGACAAGGATTTCCACACCGCGGATCTGCTTGTCGGTCAGCCCGGTTGCGCCGCCCGCCAACAGCCAGCCGCGGATCACCCGGCGTCGGAGGGGACCGGCCAGTTCGGCCAGGGCCCGGGCTTGCAGCCCGGACCCCGCCTTCACCTCGGGCAGCGCCTTCGCGGCGAGCGCATCGATCAACTCGGTGTCCTCACGCAACGCTGTCGCGGTACGGGCCAGCGCCTCGGCCACTCCGCCGCCCAGCACGTCTTCCAGCAAAGGCAGCACTTCCAAGCGCAGCCGGGTCCGGGTGAAGCGGCGATCCGTGTTGTGCGGATCCTGCCACGCGGTGAGGTCGAGTTCCCGGCACGCGGCGTGCGTCACGGCGCGCCGCACTCCCAGCAACGGTCGGCACCAAGGTGGATCGTGCGGACGCATCCCCGCGATCGAGCGCACCCCGGACCCGCGGCCCAGCCCCAGCAGCACCGTCTCGGCCTGGTCGTCCCGCGTGTGACCTAACAGCACCGGGCCGTCGTGGTAGGCACCCAGCGCGGCATACCGGGCAGCGCGCGCCGCTGCCTCGGGACCACCTTCGTTGCCTACCTGCACGCGAATCACTTGTACGTCAACACATCCCACGGATACCGCCTGTGCCCGGGCGGTTTCAGCGACGGCGGCCGATTCGGCTTGCAGGCCGTGGTCCACGATCAGCGCGGTGGTCGGGCGCAGTCCGGCCGCCACCGCGGTGAGCGCCAGAGAATCGGGGCCACCGGAAAGTGCCACGCACCAGCGTTCGGCGGCGGCCAGATAGGTCTTGGTGAAGGCCTCGACGGCCGCGCGCAGCTGCCCTACAGCACCCTGTCGATCCATCGCTGGGGCTCTCCGATCTCGACGGGCAGCGGCAACGTTTCGGGGCCTGACCAGATGGCGTTGAACCGCTCCATGCCGACCCGGCCCACCACGTGGTCGACGAACGCCTTGCCGCGGGTGTATTGGCTGAGCTTCGCATCGACCCCCAGCAGGGCACGCAGCAGGCGCTGGACCGGCGGTTGCTTGCGATTGCGGCGCTCGTCGAAACGACGGCGGATGGTGGCCACCGACGGCACCACCATCGGCCCGACGGCATCCATCACGTGGTCGGCGTGACCTTCGAGCAGCGTGCCGAGCACCAGCAATTGATCCAGCGCCTGACGCTGCGGCTCGGACTGCACGGCGCGCACCAGGCCGAGGATGCCCGACGATGCGCCATCGGTCGCTTGGCCGCGGTTGCGGACGTAGTCGGCCAGCCGGCCCGCCACCTGCCCGATGTCGTCACCAGCGTCCCGCGTCAACAGGGTCAGCGCCTGCGTCATGTAGCCGGACAACCATCGATTGGCGGTGAACTGCACTCGATGGGTCACCTCGTGCAGGCACACCCACAACCGGAAATCGGTGGGATCGACCCGAAGCTGCCGCTCGACGGCGATGACATTCGGATACACCAGCAGCAGACAGCCTTCTTTCGCGGCGGCGAACGGGTCGTACTGGCCGAGGATGCCAGCGGACACAAACGCCAGCACGGCGCCCGTCTGCGCACCCGTGATCCGGCCGGTGAGAAACCCCCGCGGCTTTTCGGCCCCGTCCATCATCAACCGCATCGACTCGGCCGCCGCCCCGATCCACTCCGGGCGGTCGACGATGCGGGCGGCGGGCACCGCACCGCCGGTGATCAGGCCGGTGACGTCGCGCACCCGCGGTTCTGCTTTGGTGGCCGCGCTCGCCAGCTCATCGATCACCTGGCGGCGGGTGTAGTCACTGGACGGCGGACCCGGCCGGGCCAACCGCTGGCCGACCGTGGCCGCGAAGCTCCAGTCGACGGCGGTACCGAGGGTCAGCTCGGAGGACGCGGTCACGTTGCGCACCCGCATGCCCACAACTTGGTGGCCAAGGCATCCATGGCGTTACGCCCATTCGGACCTGCGGCGTTGGAGATGAACGCAAAGGTGAGCACTCGTCCGCTGCGGTCGGTGAGCACCCCTGCCAAAGCGTTGACGGCGGTCAACGAGCCGGTCTTGGCCCGTAACCAACCCGCCGGGCCCTGGTTGGTGGCGGCGTCGAGAAAGCGGTCGCCCAGTGTGCCGCTGCCGGCGGCGATCGGAAGCAGATCAAGGAGTGCCCGCAGCGCCGGCTGGTCCGGTCCCGCGGCCGCCTGCAGCACGCCGTCGAGCGTCTTGGCCGTCAACCGGTCGTCGACCGAAAGACCGCTGGAGTCCATCAGCAGGGCACCGGCGGTGTCGATGTGCGCGGTGCCGAGCCGGTTGGTCACCGCGTCGACCGCACCGGCGAAGCTGCGCGGCCGGTCGATCGCGGCCGCCACCTCGCGGCCGATGCATTCGGCCATCACGTTGTCGGAGTGGTCCATCATCTCCGACAATCGCTGGATCAGTGGAGCTGATTGCACGACGGCCAACTGCCGCGCTCCCGACGGCGCTGTGGCGATCGTCACGGTGGCGGGATCCAGGCCGAGGGCCTTGGCCAGTTCCCGCCCCGCGTCCAGAGCCGGGGTATGCGACCGTCTCGAGTTGACCGTGGTCGGCTGGATGCGGCCGGCATCGATCATTGCCGACTCGATCGGCGCGATATCGCCGTTGTCGATATCAGCCGGATCCCAGCCCTGCGCCAGGGTCGGTCCACTGAACGCCGAGGTGTCCACCGCAACCGCGGTCGGTGTCACGCCGCTGCGCCGGATCTGTTCGACAAGGTCGCTGATCCGCGGCGCATCCCGGTACCAGGTCTCCTGGCCGGGTGGCGCAGCCGACAGCGTCGGATCCCCGGCCCCCACCAGCACCACGGGCCCCCGTGGGTCATGGCTGCCCGCCACCACACGGGTGCTGATCCGGGCCTGACGATCCAGTGTCAGCAATGCCGCGGCCGTGGTCAGCAGCTTGTTGGTGGACGCCGGCACCAACGGCACGTCGGCTGCCACCTGCCAAACCTCTTTCCCGGTCATGGCGTCGGTGATCCGACCACCCAGCCTGCCCAGATTGGGATCGGCCGCCACCGCCGCCAGCGCTGCAGCCACCCCGGCGGCACTCGGCATCTCGGCCGTGTCGCTGACCGGGACCAATCCAGGCTGGACCGTCGGCGGCCGAGGGGGCGGCACAGTGGCCCGCGCGCTGCTGGCGCTGTGCCCACTGGTGAAGAACGTTGCCGCCGCCACCAGGACGGCGACCAACGCCAGCACGGCCAACCCGACGAGCACATGGGTTGATTTCTGCCAGCGAGTAGGACCCATCACTCTCCTGACTGTTTGCGACCATTCTGCCGAACTCGGCCGCGATGGGCTCGACTAGGGTGTAACAGAGGAAAATTGGTCTGCCTACCCAGAAAAGGAGCCGACGCGGTGGAATTCGACGTGACCATCGAGATCCTGAAAGGCCAGCGGAACAAGTACGAGATCGATCACGAGACGGGGCGCGTGCGTTTGGACCGCTACCTGTACACCGCGATGGCCTACCCGACCGACTACGGCTTCATCGAGGACACCCTCGGCGAAGACGGCGACCCGCTGGACGCGATGGTGCTGCTGCCGCAGTCGGTGTTTCCCGGAGTGATCGTGGAGGCGCGCCCGGTGGGAATGTTCCGGATGACCGACGAGGCCGGCGGTGACGACAAAGTGCTGTGCGTACCCGCCGGCGACCACCGCTGGGACCACATCCAGGACATCGGGGACGTTCCGGAGTTCGAACTGAACACCATCAAGCACTTCTTCATGCACTACAAAGATCTGGAGCCGGGCAAGTTCGTCGAGGCGGCGGATTTCGTTGGCCGCGCCGAAGCCGAAGCCGAGATTCAGCGCTCGGTGGAGCGGTTCAAGGCAAAGCGGCACCGACACTGAGGTTGCGGCGGTTGCGCAACACGCTCCAGGTCCAAGCCGCTCCCACGAAAACCACGCCCACCGAAGCGGTGACCGTTTCGGGTGCCTGAAGTCGCGGCTCGATCGAGAGCAGCATGATCACGGCGAGGACGCCGATCGCCCAGTGCGCGCCGTGTTCCAGGTACACGTAACGGTCCAGCGCTTCCTGGTGGACCAGATAGATGGTTATGGACCGGACGAACATCGAGCCCACCAGTCCCAAACCCAGCGCGATGACGATCGGGTCCGACGTGATCGCGAAGGCGCCGGTGACGCCGTCGAAGGAGAAGGCGGCGTCGAGAACCTCGAGGTAGAGAAACAGGGCAAGACCGGCCCATCCGGTCGACACGGCCTGCCCGCCTGCCGTCACGGCCTCGAGACCTGGTGGCCGAAACGCGCGGCTCAAACCGTTCACGACCAGATACGTCACCAGGCCCAGCAGTCCGGCGTTCAGCACCGTCGCACGCTCTTCACCGGAGTGGGTGAGCTGCGTGCCGACGAGGACGAGCGCAATGCTGGCCACCATGACCGACACCTGCCCAAGCCGTCCGATGCGCGCGAATGGCACTTCAATCCACTTGAGCCATTTGATATCGCGGTCATGAAAGACGAAATCCAGGAACAGCATCAACAGGAACGTCCCACCGAATGCCGCGATCTGCGGGTGCGCGGAAATCACCAGCTTTTCGTAACTGGGCGAGCCGTCCGGGAACTCCAGTGCGCCGTGCGGCGGCGGATGCAGCGCCAACTCCATCGCGCGTACCGGATCGACGCCCGCAGTCGCCCAAACGATGACCAACGGAAAGAACAGCCGCATACCGAAAACCGCGATGAGCATCCCGACCGTCAGGAACATCTGCCGCCAGAACGGGCTCATCCGCTTCAGGATCGCCGCATTGATGATCGCGTTGTCGAACGACAGGGACACCTCGAGAACAGCCAGAGCCAGCAGCAAGAACAGGGCATTGAGTCCGCCGTGGGCGTATCCGAGCGCAAGGGCCGCCACGGTGAATACCAGCGAAATCCCGAAGATGCGGAACGCGGCCATGGATCCTTCCCGACAGCCGCTCACATTAGCGAACCCGATCGCCTCCGCCGACCATCGGTACCGGCCACTTACTATTTTCAGACTGTGACGATTCATCGGGTCGATCGGCCGAAAGCGCCGCCCCGGTGACCGAAGTCGGAGCTTCGAAGGGACCGGTCGCGCGCGGCAGCGTGGCGCGGGTCGGCACCGCCACCTTGTTGACCGGGCTATGCGGTTACGCGGTGATCTATCTGGCCGCTCGCGACCTGGCTCCCAGCGGCTTCTCGGTTTTCGGGGTGTTCTGGGGAGCCTTCGGCCTGGTCGCCGGCGCCACTTATGGCCTACTGCAGGAAACCACCCGGGAGGTCCGCTCGACGCAGTACATCAGCGACCTGGCGGCCTTGCCGGTCCCCGGCCAACCGCGTACCCATCCGCTGCGCGTCGCCCTGCTAATCGGTGTGGCCGCGGCCGTCGGGATCGCCGGTAGCTCGCCGTTGTGGGGCGGGCGGGTGTTCGCCGAGGCGCGCTGGTTGTCGGTGGTGCTGCTCAGCGTGGGGCTGGCCGGCTTTTGCCTGCACGCCACCCTGCTGGGCATGCTGGCCGGCACCGACCAGTGGACGCGGTACGGGGCCCTGATGGTTACCGATGCGGTCATCCGGGTGGTGGTCGCCACGTCCACGTTTGCGATCGGGTGGGGCCTGACCGGATTCCTGTGGGCAACCGTGGCGGGCTCGGTGGCGT
>CAYNLB010000015.1:0-11983 GCA_964397935.1 uncultured Mycobacterium sp. | reverse complement strand
ATCGGGTGGGGCCTGACCGGATTCCTGTGGGCAACCGTGGCGGGCTCGGTGGCGTGGCTGATCATGCTGGTGACCTCGCCCACGGCGCGCGCCACCGCTCGCCTGCTGACACCCGGCGGCACGGCGACCTTCCTCCGGGGCGCCGCCCATTCGATCACCGCGGCCGGTGCCAGCGCGATTCTGGTGATGGGCTTTCCGGTGCTGCTGAAGCTGACCAGCAATGAACTGGGGGCACAAGGGGGCGTGATCATCTTGGCCGTGACGTTGACCCGCGCACCGCTGCTGGTACCGCTTACGGCCATGCAGGGCAATCTCATCGCGCATTTCGTCGACCAGCGCACCGACCGGGTTCGCGCGCTGATCGCCCCGGCGGGGGTCATCTGCGGCGTCGGCGCGGTCGGGGTGCTGGCGGCGGGCGTGGTCGGACCGTGGTTGCTGCGGTTCGCCTTCGGGCCCGAGTACCACGCCGGCAGCGCGCTGCTGGCGTGGTTGACGGCGGCCGCAGTGGCGATCGCCGTACTGACGCTCACCGGTGCCGCCGCGGTCGCGGCCGCGCTGCACCGGGCCTACGCGCTGGGCTGGGTGGGCGCGACGGTGGCGTCCGGATTGCTGCTGTTGCTGCCGCTGGCGCTGCAGACCCGCACCGTGATCGGCTTGTTGTGCGGTCCCTTGCTGGGAATCGGCGTCCACCTGGCGGCGCTGTCGCGCGTCGGACGCTCAACCGGCTGATCGGGCCCGGACAACGTGTACGTTGTGGGCATCGAAATGCATTACGCCGACGTTTGGATCGTCATTCCCGCCTTCAACGAAGCCGCCGTCATCGGCGAGGTGATCGCCGATGTGCGCGCGGTCTTCGACCATGTCGTCTGCGTGGACGACGGCAGCACCGACGGCACCGGCGAAATCGCCAGGCGCGCGGGGGCTCACCTTGTGCGCCATCCGATCAACCTGGGCCAGGGTGCGGCCATCCAGACCGGCGTCGAGTACGCCCGCACACAGCCCGGCGCAAAGGTTTTCGCGACGTTCGACGCCGACGGCCAGCACCGCGTCAAAGACCTGGCCGCGATGATCGACCGGCTCAGCGCCGGTGACGTCGACATCGTCATCGGAACGCGGTTCGGCACGCACCAGGGCAGCCGGCCGCCGTTTCTGAAACGGCTCGTGCTGCGAACCGCCGCCCGGTTGAGCCGGCGCGGTCGCCGGCTTGGCCTGACCGACACCAACAACGGGCTGCGAGTGTTCAACAAGAAGGTTGCCGACGGGTTGGACATCACGATGAACGGCATGAGCCACGCCAACGAATTCATCATGTTGATCGACGAAAACCACTGGCGTGTCGCCGAAGAACCGGTCGAGGTGCTGTACACAGAGTATTCGAAGTCGAAGGGGCAGCCGCTGCTCAACGGCGTCAACATCATCTTCGACGGGTTCCTGCGAGGAAGGGTGCCACGATGAACTGGATCCAGGTGCTGCTTATCTCCTCGATCATCGCACTGCTGGTATATCTGCTGCGGTCCCGTAGGAACGCGCGGTCCCGGGCCTGGGTCAAGGTCGGGTATGTCGTATTCGTGCTGGCCGGTATCTATGCCGTGCTGCGGCCTGACGACACCACGGTCATCGCGAACTGGTTCGGGGTACGCCGCGGCACCGACCTGATGCTCTACGCCTTGGTCATGGCGTTTTCTTTCACCACGCTGAGCACATACATGCGGTTCAAGGACCTGGAGGCGCGCTACGCGAGCCTCGCTCGGGCGATAGCGCTGGCGGGCGCGCAGGAGCCCGGCGCTTCTCAATCCGCGTCGAACGTGTAGCCCACTGCGAAAAACCCGCCGGCCGAAAATTCGCGGCGAGTGCGCGTTCGGCGTTGGGTCAGCCGGTGTGGACCTGACGGAAGTGCTCGACCGTACGACCTATCCCGTCGTCCAACGCAACTCGTGGCTGCCAGCCCAAAACCCTTGTGGCCAAGCCGATATCGAGGCAGGACCGCCTAAGATCACCGAGGCGCGGGGGGTGAAACTCCGGATCGTCGGGCCCCCCGACGGCCGCTGCCACCGCCGAATGCAGTTGCCGGTCTGAGGTTTCGACTCCGGTGCCTATGTTGAAGCGCTGCCCGCCGCCCGCCTCCCCGGAGGCCTTGATGAAGGCGTCCACCACGTCGTCGACGAACACGTAGTCGCGGGTGTTGGTGCCGTCGCCGAACACCTTGGTGGGCTTACCCGAGAGCAGCGCCCGGGCAAAGATCGCCACCACGCCGGCTTCACCGTGCGGGTCCTGGCGGGGGCCGTAGACGTTGGCCGGTGCGATGTGCGAGCAGTCCAGGTCATAAAGATGACGGAAGGTGTTCAGGTAGATCTCGCCGGCCACTTTTCCCGCGGCGTAGGGCGACGCGGGATCCGTCGGCGCGGTCTCGGGCGTCGGGTACTGCGACGGGATGCCGTAAATCGAGCCGCCCGACGAGGTGTGCACGACTTTGCGGACACCGGCGCGGCGTGCCGCTTCGGCCAGTCGCACCGTGCCGATCACGTTGACCGATGCGTCGAATTGCGGGTCCGCCACCGAATGCCGCACGTCGATCTGGGCCGCCAGGTGGAAAACCACCTCCGGGCGGTGCTCATCGAGGATGGCCTGCAGATCGGCGGTCACGATGTCGGCCTCGACGAACGCGTGCGCCGGGTTGCCGACCAGATGCTCGATGTTGGTCGCGCGACCGGTCGCGAAGTTGTCCAGGCCCACCACCGTGTGACCGTCGGCCAGCAGGCGGTCGACTAGCGTCGACCCGATGAATCCGGCTGCCCCGGTAACCAGTGCACGCACCGGCTCACCATACCGGCGGGCCGGGCAGCCGCCCCGCATGCCTCGCGTGGCGTTGGCCGCGGCCGCGCTGGTCGTGGTGCAACTGGCGATACGCGCCGTGCTGGCGTTCGGCGGCTACTTCTACTGGGATGACCTGATCCTCATCGGGAAGGCCGGCACCGAGGGCCTGCTGTCACCGTCGTACCTGTTCGACGACCACGACGGTCATTTGATGCCGGCCGCATTCCTGGTCGCCGGGGCCATCACCCGACTGGCTCCGCTGGACTGGACTTGGCCGGCGGTGAGCCTGCTGGTGCTGCAGCTGTCGGCCTCGCTGTCGCTGTTGCGTGCGTTGCACGTCATCCTCGGCTGGCGACCGGTGCTGCTGCTCCCGCTCACGTTCGCACTGTTCACGCCGTTGGCCGTGCCCGGATTCGCGTGGTGGTCGGCGGCGCTGAACTCGCTGCCGATGCTGGCCGCGCTGGCCTGGGTGTGCGCCGACGCGATCCTGCTGGTGCGTACCGGCAAGCGGCGCTACGCGCTGACCGGCGCGCTGGTCTACTTCGGCGGGCTGCTGTTCTTCGAAAAGGCCGCGGTGATCCCGTTCGTCGCCTTCGCCGTCGCCGCCCTGCTGTGGCACCAGCGGGGTGATCGAGCGCCCCTGGGCTCGGCGCTGGTGAGCGTCTGGCGGGCCGGCCGGCGGCTGTGGATCGCGGCGCTGACGCTCACCGTCGGCTGGATAGCGCTGTATCTGGCCGTGGTCAATCAGCAGAGGTGGAGTTCGGACCTGTCGATGACGTGGCACCTGCTGTTGCGGTCCATCACGCACGGCATCGCGCCGGGGCTGGCCGGCGGACCGTGGCACTGGGACCGGTGGGCACCGGCCTCTCCGTGGGCCACGCCCCCGGGGCCGGTGATGGTGCTCGGCTGGCTTGTGCTGGCCGGCACTTTGGCGATGTCGCTGCTCCGCAAGGAGCGCATCGGGCCGGTGTGGCTGACCGCCGCCGGCTACACCGTCGCCTGTCAGGTGCCGGTCTATCTGATGCGGTCGTCCAAGCAGACCGCCCTGGAACTTGCCCAGACGCTGCGGTATCTGCCGGATCTGGTCTTTGTGCTGGCACTGCTGGCCGCCGTCGCCCTGAGCGCCCCGAACCGGGCGGCCGGCCCGCGCTGGCTCGACGCCTCGCCGAAGCGCACGGTGGTGGCTGCGAGTTTGACGCTGCTGTTCGTGGCCAGCAGCCTGTACTCGACGGCCACGTTTCTGACCAGCTGGCAGGACAACCCCGCGAAGCCGTATTTGCAGAACGCTCAGAACGCTTTGGCCGCCGCGCACGCGAATTCGGATGCGCCGCTGCTGGATCAGGAGGTCGACCCACTGGTGCTACAGCGGGTGGCCGCACCGGAGAACCTGGCCAGCCACATGTTCGCCCTGATACGCGACAGGCCGGAATTCACCATGGCGACAACGCAATTGCGGATGCTGGACAGCTCGGGCCGGCTGATCGACGCGCGGGTGACCTGGGTGCGGACCATCGTGCCGGGGCCCACACCGCGATGCGGCTATTTCGCGCAACCGGATAAGCCGGCACGCCTGGTCCTCGACGGACCGCTGCTGCCCGCCGACTGGACTGCCGAGCTCAATTACCTGGCCAACAGTGACGGGTCGATGACGTTGTCGCTGACCCAAGGTCGCGAGGTCAAAGTTCCGGTGCACCCGGGACTCAACCGGGTGTTCGCCCGGCTGCCGGGCGCCGGCGACGCGATCACCGTCCGGGCCAACACCACCGCGCTGGCGTTGTGTATCGCATCGGGTCCGGTGGGCTTTCTGGCGCCGGCCTGAGCGTCGTGGAAAATTTGGAACCGCCCGGGAGACGACGCGATCGCAAGGGACACGCCAGCGTGACGCTGGAAGCCCGGAGCCACGCTAGCGTGACTCTCGCTACAAAATGAGAGCCGCCTGGGGGAATCGAACCCCCGACCTATTCATTACGAGTGAATCGCTCTACCGACTGAGCTAAGGCGGCTTACCCGCGCGCCGGGCGGGACGAGTCTACGGCAGGCGGGCCGACGCACCCAACTTAGTCGCCAAGTTCCTGACCGATGGTGGCGACCATGGCGTCGACGGCGAACTTGGGTTTGACGTTCATCGCCAGCGCCTCCCGGCACTGAAGCACCGCCTCGATGCAGCGCAGCAGCCGCTCGGGTGAGGCATGGCCGGCCAGCGCCGCCACCCGGTCCGCCATGTCCGGATGATTGGGCCGCACTCTTGCGGCGCCCGCCGACACCACCAGCGCATCCCGCAAATAGGTCGCCAAGTCGATCAGCGCCCGGTCCAGCGCATCCCGCGATGCCCGGGTCTGACGTGACTTCTGCCGCCGCTCGAGGTCTTTGATCGCACCCGCGGCCCCACGCAAAGCGCCCGCAGTGCCTTTACCGGTTCCGCCCGCCCCGAGGGCCGTCCGCAGCTCTTCGGTCTCTGCCTCCGCCCGGTCCGCGGTCAGTACCACGGCCTCGGCGTCGGCCGCGGCCACCAACTCTTCGGCGGCGGCGTAGGTTCGCGACGCCGTCGCGGCATCGCGGGCCAGCGCCAACGCCCGCTCGCGTCGCTGCCGAGCCTCGGGATCGATGGCCAGCCGTCGCGCCCGGCCCACATGACCACCACTGACCGACGCCGCCCAGTGGGCCGTGTCGGCATCCAGGCCGTCGTTGTCGATCAGCACGTGCGCGATCGCCTCGGTCGACGGGGTCACCAGCGCGACATGCCGGCACCGGGACCGCAGCGTGACCGCGATGTCCTCGGGATCCACCGACGGCGCGCACAGCAGAAACACCGTCGACGGTGGCGGTTCCTCGACCACCTTCAGCAGCGCGTTGGCGGCGCCTTCGGTCAACCGATCGGCGTCTTCGATCACTACGACCTGCCGGTGCCCGCTGCTCGGACGACGCGACGCTATCTGCACGATGGTGCGCATCTCTTCGACGCCGATGGACAGCCCTTCGGGAATCACCCGGCGCACGTCGGCGTGGGTACCGGCCATCGTCGTCGTACACGCCCGGCAGCGCCCGCAACCCGGCTCCTCGTCGGACGTGCATTGCAGCGCGGCCGCGAAGCACAATGCCGCGACCGAGCGCCCCGAACCCGGCGGACCGGTGATCAGCCACGCATGTGTCATAGTCCCGTCGCCCGCACCGCTGTGAACTGGGTCACCACGGGCATCTTTGGCGGCGGCGAGCAGCTCAGCCTTCACCGCGTCTTGGCCTACCAGCCGCGTAAACACCCCGGGCATCATCGTTGACACTAGTAACCGCTGGGGACAGCCGCCGATCGGTGGCCGTAATGCGATGATTCCGTTACATTCTCCGGCGTTCGGGCGGCCTTTTGTCGACTTGCCGGATGGTTGTAAGTTTCCGGCAAGTCCCCGCCGACCGATACGGTGGTTTCGTGGTAACAGTGGCGGCACTTCCCGGGCGGATCAGCGCATTCGTCCGGTGGGTGGTGCGCACGCCATGGCCGCTGTTCTCGCTGAGCATGCTGCAGTCCGACATCATCGGCGCCCTCTTCGTGCTCGGCTTCCTGCGCTACGCCCTACCCCCTGAGGACCGCATCCAGCTGCAGGATCTGCCGGGCCTGAACTTGGCGATTTTCGCAACCACGTTGATCGTCCTGTTCCTCGCCGGCTGGCTGGTGAACCTGAAGTTGCTGATGCCGGTCTTCCGGTGGCAGCGGCGCGACAACATGCTCGCCGAGGCCGACCCGACGGCCACCGAACAGGCGCGTAGCCGCGCGTTGCGGATGCCCTTCTACCGCACGGTCACCAGCATGGTGGCCTGGTGCATCGGTGGCGTGGTGTTCATCTTCGCCAGCTGGTCGGTGGCCCGGTTCGCTGCACCCATCGTGGGCATCGCCACCGGTCTCGGCGCCGCGGCGACCGCGATCATCGGCTACCTGCAGTCCGAGCGGGTGCTGCGGCCGGTGGCTGTCGCCGCGCTACGCAGCGGTGTGCCGGAGAACGTCAAGGCGCCCGGCGTCATCTTGCGGCAGATGCTGACCTGGATGCTGTCCACCGCGGTACCGGTGCTTGCGATCGTGCTGGCGGTGGTGGCGGACAAGGCTTCCCTACTGCACGCCACACCGGAGAAGTTGTTCACCCCCATCTTGTTGCTGGCGTTGGCGGCATTGGGCGTCGGGCTGATCAGCACCCTGCTGGTGGCCATGTCGATCGCCGACCCACTGCGGCAGTTGCGCTGGGCGCTGAGCGAGGTGCAGCGCGGCAACTACAACGCGCACATGCAGATTTATGACGCCAGCGAGCTGGGCCTGCTGCAAGCCGGCTTCAACGACATGGTGCGTGAGCTCTCCGAGCGGCAGCGGCTGCGTGACCTGTTCGGTCGCTACGTCGGGGAAGACGTGGCACGACGGGCCCTGGAACGCGGCACCGAGCTGGGCGGCCAGGAGCGCGACGTCGCGGTGCTGTTCGTGGACCTGGTCGGCTCCACCAAGCTGGCGTCGACCCGACCGCCCGCCGAGGTGGTACATCTGCTCAACGAGTTCTTCCGGGTGGTGGTGGACACGGTCGGCCGGCACGGCGGTTTCGTCAACAAGTTCCAGGGCGACGCCGCGCTGGCCATCTTCGGTGCGCCGATCGAACATCCCGATTCCTCCGGCGGGGCTTTGGCCGCCGCACGCGAGTTGCACGATGAAATCCTCCCGGTGATCGGTTCGGCCGAGTTCGGGATCGGGGTGTCGGCCGGTAGGGCCATCGCCGGCCACATCGGCGCGCAGGCGCGCTTCGAGTACACGGTGATCGGGGACCCGGTCAATGAGGCCGCACGGCTTACCGAGCTGGCCAAACTCGAGCCCGGCCACGTGCTGGCGTCGGCGATTGCGGTCAGCGGCGCGCTGGACGCCGAGGCCCTGTGCTGGGATGTCGGCGAGGTGGTCGAGTTGCGCGGCCGCACCGTACCCACTCAACTGGCGCGACCGGTGCATCTGGCCAGCTCCGATTATGAGGCCGCCCCCGCCTCCGAAGAGGTATCCAGCGAGGTACGCAGCTAGTCCCTCAAGACCGCTTGGCGGCCTTCTTGGCCGGGGCCTTGCGGGCGCCCTTCTTCGCGGGCCGCTTCGCCGGCCCCCGGGCGCGTCGGTCGGCCAGCAGTTCGGCGGCGCGCTCGTCGGTGATCGACACCACGTCATCGCCCTTACGCAGGCTCGCGTTGGTTTCGCCATCGGTGACGTACGGCCCGAATCGGCCGTCCTTGATCACCATTTGCTTGCCGGTCGACGGATCGGTGCCCAACTCACGCAACGGCGGTGCGGCCACGCTTTGCCTGCCGCGGCGTTTGGGTTCGGCGTAGATCTTCAGCGCCTCGTCGAGAGTGATCTCGAATATCTGGTCTTCGGTCGCCAGTGATCGAGAATCGTTGCCCCGCTTCAAGTACGGGCCATAGCGGCCGTTCTGCGCGGTGATCTCCTCACCGGAAGCGGGGTCGACGCCGACAACCCGGGGCAGCGAGAGCAGCTTGAGCGCGTCCTCAAGGGTCACCGTCTGCAGATCCATACTGCGCAGCAGTGAACCGGTGCGGGGTTTGGGGCCGGTGGGCTTTTTACCCTTCTTCGCCGGGGCCCCGCCGTCGTCCTCGGGCCGCTCCGGCAGGATCTCGGAGACATACGGCCCGTACCGGCCGTCTTTGGCGACGATCTCGTGACCCGTTTCCGGGTCCACACCCAGCGTGCGTCCCTCTTGTGGTGTGGCGAACAGCTGCTCGGCCACCTCCAGCGTCAGCTCGTCCGGTGTCAGCGAGTCGTTGAGGTTGGCCCGCTGCGGAGTCGGCTCATCGTTCTCGCCCGCCACCATGCGTTCCAGGTAGGCGCCGTTCTTCCCGACCCGGACGTAGACGGGGCGCCCTTGGGCGTCGTCAAAAACCTTGATGGAGTTTACTTCTCGAGCATCGATCCCCTCGAGGTTGCCACCGACGAGCTTCTTCAGACCCCCGGAGCGCGCCACCGAGTCGGCCACGCCGTGCTCACCGCCGAAGTAGAAATTGTGCAGCCAGTTGGTGCGGTGCTCCTGGCCCGACGCTATCGCGTCCAGATCGTCTTCCATCGCGGCGGTGAAGCCGTAGTCGACCAGCCGGCCGAAATGCCGCTCCAGCAGACCGGTGACGGCGAATGCCACCCACGCGGGCACCAGGGCGCTGCCCTTCTTATATACGTAGCCGCGGTCTTGAATGGTCTTGATGATCGACGAGTACGTCGACGGGCGACCGATACCGAGTTCCTCCAGTGCCTTGACCAAAGAGGCCTCCGTATACCGCGCCGGCGGGTTGGTGGCGTGACCGTCCGGCGTGAGCTCGCGGACGTCCAGTCGCTGGCCTTCGGTCAGACGCGGCAGCCGGCGCTCGGCATCGTCGGCTTCACCGCCGGCCAGTTCGTCCACGGTCTCCACGTAGGCCTTGAGGAAGCCGGGGAAAGTCAGCGTGCGCCCGGACGCGGAGAACACCACCTGCCGGTCTCCCGACATGCCGGCGATCCGGACGCTCAGCGTGGTGCCGCGCGCATCGGCCATCTGCGAAGCCACCGTGCGCTGCCAGATCAGTTCGTAGAGCCGGAAGTCGTCGCCGTCGAGCTCACGACGTACCGCGTCCGGCGTGGCGAACGTCTCGCCCGCCGGGCGGATCGCCTCGTGCGCTTCCTGAGCATTCTTCACCTTGCGGGTGTACTGACGCGGCGATCCAGATACGTACTCCTCGCCATAGAGCTGACGCGCCTGGGTCCGCGCGGCGTTGATTGCCGACTCCGACAGTGTGGTCGAGTCGGTACGCATATAAGTGATGTAGCCGTTCTCGTAGAGCCGCTGGGCGATGCTCATGGTGCGCTCCGCGGAGAACCGCAGCTTGCGGCCGGCTTCCTGTTGCAGCGTCGACGTCATGAACGGCGGGTACGGACGCCGCGTGTAGGGCTTCTCCTCCGCCGACGCCACGTTCAGCTGCGCGCCCTGCAATCCCGCGGCCAACGCGGTCGCGCTCGCTTCGTCCAGCACCACGACGTCTTGCGACGTCTGCGTCCCGTTGCGCAGCTGACCCAGCGAATCGAAGTCGCGGCCGGCGGCGACGCGCTGGCCATCGACACCCGTCAGCCGGGCGGAGAAGATCGGCGGCTGGGCCTGCGGGTCGGACACGCTGGCGTCCAATTCGGCAACGATGTCCCAATAGGACGCGCTGCGGAACGCCATGCGGTCGCGTTCCCGCTGCACGATGATGCGGGTGGCAACCGACTGAACGCGGCCCGCCGACAGTTTGGGCGCGACCTTCTTCCACAGCACCGGGCTGACCTCGTAGCCGTACAGCCGGTCCAGGATGCGGCGGGTCTCCTGCGCGTCGACCAGGTCGATGTCCAGATCGCGGGGGTGCTCGGCGGCCTCCAAAATGGCCGGCTCGGTGATCTCATGGAAAACCATCCGCTTGACCGGGATGTTCGGCTTGAGCGTTTCCAGCAGATGCCAGGCGATGGCTTCGCCCTCGCGGTCACCATCGGTGGCCAGATACAGCTCGTCGACGCCTTTGAGCAAGCCCTTCAGCTCACTGACCGTACTTTTCTTCTCCGGGCTGATGATGTAGAGCGGTTCAAAGTCGGAATCGACGTTGACGCCGAGCCTGGCCCACGGTTCGGACTTGTACTTCGCCGGCACGTCGGCCGCCGCCCGCGGCAGGTCGCGAATGTGCCCGCGCGACGACTCGACGATGTAGGTGGGGCCCAGGTAGCCGGCCAATTTGCGGGCCTTCGTCGGCGACTCGACAATGACGAGTCGCCGACGGCTCCCATTTCGGCCGCTCTCGCGGTCCGTTACCTTCGGGTCAGCCAACTACGCTTACGCTCCATCTCTTACTCTTATCCCTGCCTCCGGCGAGGCCGCCTCCGGAGAAGAATGACAGGTCGGCGTCGAAAATTCCGCGGGAATTCCGGTACGCCGGCGTTCCTTCGCCTTCGGGCACCTGACAATTTCGCACCCTCGGGCAGGCCTGCGCAAACCGGCCGCCGGAAACGCAGGCCCTATCGGGGCGTCATACCCGCGGCCACCGCGATAACGCGGCGGCATCGTCAGGTGGTTCGCCCACGTTCTCTACCAGGCGCGATAGCCTGCGACGGCCGCTGATCCGAAGTGCCGGCCGGCCGCCACGGGTGCCGATCAAGGTGGGCGCGATCCCGACCCTCATCAGGGCGGACGCCAGCGGAGAATGGGTGTCCGGCGCGTGTGGGTCCAAGCCCAGCAAAAAATGGTTGCCTTCCGGATTACCGGCCGCCAGTGTCCACGCCCGCAGTTCGCGCGGCCCGGGCAGCCAGCGCGGAGGCACCGTCTTGACCGCGCCGCGTGTCCATTCGGTGGCCAGGGTGATCAACGACGCGCTCACCGCCGTCCGCACCAGGGGGCTGTCTTCGTCGGTGTGGCCGATTTCGGCTGCCAGGCCTGCCTCCCGGATCATGTCGGCCAGCGCCGAGGCGCGCCACTGGTGGTCAACGACCACTGAGAGGCGAGCAAGCCGGGCACCTTGAGCGTCGCCAGCGCCAACCATGACGATCTGCCCGGAAGCCGCCAGCACCCCGGAGAGATCGGCGACCGCGGGCGGCACCGACTCCGCTGTGAAAAAGGAAAGCTGGCTCACGCAACCGACAGTAGGCCAGGTCGCCCATCCCCGCCTTCAGGCAGGCGGCGCGGCGGCGGTTTGCCGCGGCGAGAAGGAAAGCGAAACCCCCCGGCGGGCCCGCTGGGCGGGACTGCGCGGGGGGTTTCGGTGAAAGTCTGCTCTTCTCTACAGGGAGCGGACTCCGGTGGCCTGGGGGCCCTTAGGGCTATGGCCGATCTCGAACTCGACCTTCTGGTTTTCTTCAAGGGTGCGGAAGCCCGTTCCCTGGATCTCCGTGTAGTGGACAAACACATCCGCGGAACCGTCTTCGGGTGCAATGAACCCGAAGCCCTTCTCCGCGTTGAACCACTTCACAGTTCCCTGTGGCATCTTTCGATCTTTCCTTTTCTTCTGGGTGCGGGGCGCCGCCTTTCGGTGCCCCGGGCCTGGTACGACCGCCATACCTCGCTGAGTCGCCGGAACTTCACCCGACCGATTAACCTCGCAGGAACCGCGGCCGCAACGTCGATCCTGCGAAAGTTTGACACGAACACAGAAGCTGCGACCG
>CAYNLB010000014.1:0-52162 GCA_964397935.1 uncultured Mycobacterium sp. | reverse complement strand
TGGTCTTGAGGAAATCGAAGATGGCGGTGCGGGTTTCGGCGGTGCTCTCATCGAGCCGCAGGCCGTGGCGGAACAAATAGAATTCTGGGTTGAGCCAGCGTCGCCGGATCACCGAGGTCAGCGGATGCACGAGCTTGTCGCGTTCGCCGGGGGTCACGGTCGTCAACAAGTGGTTGGCCGCCTTGACCATCTCGGCGACGGGCGCGCCCTCGGCGGTGAGGTCGAACAGCCCGGGCTCGATCTGCCCGTCGACACTCACCCCGCGGAACGGCGCGTTCGACCTCTCGACGATGAGATCGAATGGATTGTTTTCCCCCAGGCCCAGACGCAGCATCTCGCCCGTGTGGTCGGCGTAGGTTTCCGCGTCGGCGTCGAGGCCGGCGTAACGTGGCGCGTCGTCCGGTGGGACGAATTCCCGGAATTTCGCGGTCATGCAACGTTCTCCGTTCCCAGTGGCCGGCCCGTGCGGACGTGGTTGCTCAGCGCGCTATGTATGCCGGGCCATGACTGCGGGCCGGCGGCTTTGGCAGCGATATGCCCGTCGGGACGCACCACCAGCGCTGCTCCCTCGTGTTCGAGCCCGGTCAGTTCGAGCCATCCCTCGTCTGTCACCGCTGCGGCCAGATCCACGATCGTGACCGGGAACTCGGAGCCGTTGGACGCCTCCCGCCACGCATCGGCGCGCCCCCGCACGAAGACGGTGAAGCCGGCGCGGTCCACCAGGTCGATGATGGGGCCCACATTGCCGTTTCCGGCTTTGACCTGAACGTGTGGCAACCGCCGTCCGACGGCCGCCGACGGGGTGAATGTGGTTGCGTCGGCGACCTCTTGGTCAGGTCCGTAACCGTAGGCGAGTTGCAGCCCGGGGCTGTTGAACCCGATGGAGTTCTGCTGGACGAGCTGATCGAGCCGCTCCGGGGGCATGGACTGCAGGGTCCCCTCGAAGGCGGCTGTCGCGAGCTCGGTCAACGCCTGGATGTGGATGTCGAAATTTTCCCGGGAGCGCAGTGTATTGGCGATCGCAATCGGCCGGCGTTCGGTGGAGTAGGTCTCCAAAAGCGCCTCATCGGCCCAGCCGTGGACGACCGCGGCCAGTTTCCATGCCAGGTTGGCACCGTCCTGTATGGCGGTGTTCATGCCCAGGCCGCCGGTTGGTGGCAGCCGGTGTGCGGCGTCGCCGATGAGGAAGCATGGACCGGCCTGGAATTTGTCGGCGATCCGCGCCGTCAGCACCCACGGCGACAGCTTGAGCACTTCGAAGTCAATGTCGTCACGTCCGATGGTCTTGCGGACCCGTTCGGAGATGGTGTCCATGTCGGGGACGTTCTCACCGTCGTAGGCGGAGGCGCAGATCCACTCGACCTTGTTGTCCTGGCCCGGGTCGCCCAGGGCGTGGACGACCACGATGCCGGCCACCTCGGGGTCGACGAGCGCGTACAGGACGGCCGGATGATCGGCCAGCTGGTCGCGCATGTCGGCGATCACGTGGGCGTTGACCTGCTGGCTCGGCTCGCCGTAGGTGTGCATGGGAATGCCCAGGCTTTCGCGGACCGCGCTGTTGGCCCCGTCGGCGCCGATCAGGTACCGGCTGGCGAATTGGACCTGCCGGTCATCGACGGTCGCGGTGGATACCACCTTGCCGTTCTCGACCTGAGCGCCGGTCCAGCGACCACAGACCCAGTCGATGCCGGCGCGCTTGCGCACATCGTCTTCGACGATTGCTTCGAATCGCGGTTGGGAGAGGTTGATTCGTGGCCGCGCCGTCCATTCCGGCGACTGGTACTCGTATTTGATGGTGCCGAGCTGCTCACCGAACAGCCGGGTCGCGAACCGGACGAACTGATCCCACTCCGGTGGGAGCGCCTCGGCGCTCATGCGGTCGAGGTCCAGGCCCGCTTGCGCGCAGATGTCCAGGGTGGCCGGACCAACGACGTGGGCCTTGGGCAGGGCGAGCCGGGACGGGAAGCGCTCGAGGATCCTTACCGTGAGCCCCAGCCGTTCGAGCAGGGCGGCGGTCACCATTCCGGCGGGTCCCGCACCCACGATCAGGACATCGGATTCTGCTGGCACCGTTGAATTGCTCACTGGCGGACCGTCCTTGTGTCGGTGATTTGAAACGGGCTGCTGATGCACCCCTTGCTTGGCGTAGGGCAACTCATGCGCCGCCGCCCATGACCGGTCCGCCGCCGTTGACGGGCAGACTCACGCCGGAGATGTAGCCCGCTTGTTCGCTACAGAGGAATGCGCATGCGGCGCCCACTTCCTCGGGCTGCCCGAGCCGTCTCGCCGAGGTGATGCTGGCCTGCCGCCGCCGAATTTCCTCGAAGGCGAGACCGCTGTGCTCGGACAACAGTTGCGCCATCTGTATTTGTCGGGGGCTGTCGATGAGCATCGGGAGCAGCTGGTTGATTGTCACGTTGTCGGCGACGCTGTCGTGCTGCACGCCTTTCATCGCGGTGGTCAACGCGCTGCGGGCGCCGGCCGAGGCGATCATGCCCGGTGCGGGCGACTCGACCATTTCCGAGGTGATGTTGACGATTCGCCCGAAGCGCCGCTCCCGCATGCCCGGCAGGTAGTGCTGCACCAGATGGATCGGTACGTAATAGTGCAGCCGTAGGCTCTCGGCCAGGTCGTCGTCGGTGACGTCGCCGATGTCAGCGGGTTTCGGGCCGCGGTTGTTGGTCACCAGGATGTCCAGCTGATCGACTTGGTCGAAGATGGCTTGCACACCGGTGTCGGTCGCCAGGTCCGCCGTGACAAATCGGCAACTGGCGTCGTGCGTCGCCATGGCTTGAATCTCGGCGGCAGCCTTCTCGAGCTTGTCGGCCTCGCGGCCGTTGATGACGACGTTCACGCCCTCGGCAATCAGGGCGGCGGCACAGGCTCGGCCCAGGCCCTGGCTGGAGGCCGTAACCAGTGCGGTGCGGCCGGCGATCCTCAGATCCATGGGCCGGGCACTTCTTCGTCTCGCGAAATTTGGGGCCCACCTTCTACGGAGTCGGTCAACACGCCGAGGCCGGTTCTTTGGACGTAGCGTACGTCCGCCGTCAGCAACAGCTGCGGGTTTCGAGCGATACACCCGTATCCGCGGGTGGATCACCTTTCAATCCCTTCGTCGGCGCCGAATGAACTCCCACGGTGATGTCACGGGTATAGATATTCTCCACTAGGAAGGTACCCTTCTACCATGGGGCTGAACATCAAAAACGAGCGCACCGCCTCGCTGGTGCGGGAACTCGCCAACAGGACCGGGCTGACCCAGACGGGCGCGATCACCGAGGCTGTGCGCTCCAAGCTGGCCGAACTGGATCGCGATCACGGCGACGTCGGCACCCATCGACGCCGCGAGGCGCGGCACGCGACGGCGCGGCGACTGCTCGACGAATTGCGAAACTCCCTCACCGAGGCGGAGCGCGCGCAGCTCAAGGAGGCGGAGGGGCGGCTCTACGACGACGCCGGCCTGCCTTCGTGATCGTCGACACGTCGGCGGTCGTCGCGATCGTGCTCGGCGAGGCACACGGCGAACAGCTTGCCGAGGTTCTGTTGGACGCAACGGCGCCGAAGATGTCGGCGGCCACCTTAGTGGAAGTCAACGCCGTTCTGACCCGCCGGCTGCGTCCCGAGGACCAACGTCGGATCGAGCGGTTGCTCGTCGTGTGGGAGATCGAAATTGTGCCCTTCGATGCGGAGCAGGCCGAAATCGCAAGTAGGGCTTATCGCGATTTCGGGCGCGGCAGCGGTCATCCTGCGGCGCTCAACCTCGGCGACTGCTACTCCTATGCGCTCGCCGACGTGACCGGCGAACCGTTGCTGTATGTGGGTGACGATTTCGCCCACACCGACGTCACCGCCGCCTACCAGCGTTGAGCCGACAGCTCCTGCAACATCGGCCGCCCACGGCCGTTGCAGGAGAACACAATCGCGCCGACCGGACGCCGAGGCGCCCCCGGGCGAACCCGACGACTCGCTACGTCGCCGCGACCATCGGCCCGGATTCGCTACCCTGACGCGAGTAACCATCGACAACGGCTCTCATCCCGAACCGGTCTACGAGCCCCGGCCAGTAAGCCATCTATGCGCAAAGCCATTGCCGTCGGAACCGTTTTGCTCGCCCTCGCCGCCGCTTGCTCGCGCGGCCAGGCGGCGGACACGGCAGCGCCCACGGCAGCACCCCCAGCAGTAAGCGAGAGCCCGCCCGCGCTGCGGGCGCCCGACGCGACTCCCACGGTTGACTTCGCAGCAGTGTCCAAGCTGATGAACGATGCGATCGCGGCACAGCGGTTGCCCGGTGCCGTGGTGGTGATCGGGCACGGGGGCAGGGTCGTCTTCCACCACGCCTATGGCTCGCGCAAGCTCGCCGGCGAAGCGGGGCTCGACGGATCGCCCGCACCCGCCGAGCCGATGACCGAGGACACCATCTTCGACATCGCGTCGTTGACGAAGGGCCTCGCCACCGCGACTGCCGTCATGCAGCTTTACGAACAGGGCAAGGTCGCATTCGACGACCCCGTGCAGAAGTATCTGCCCGACTTCAACACGGCGAACGATCCCCAGCGTGCCAAGGTGACAGTTCGCATGCTGCTGACGCAGACCTCGGGCGAACCGATAGACGTCAGCCTCCAAGATCCGTGGGGACTAAACGGAGCCGACAAAGCAGAAGGCATCCATCGCGCGCTCACCACGCCGCTGCAGTCGGGGCCCGGTGCGGCCTTCCGCTATGCCGACATCAACTACATCCTGCTGGGCGCGCTCATCGAGAAAGTCACCGGCGAGCCAGAAGACGTTTACGTGCAGCGCAACGTATTTGCGCCACTCGGCATGGAAGAGACCCGCTATCTTCCGCCGGCCAAAGCATGTGGTCCCCACACGACGAGGGGGGCCGCGCTTGCATGGGCCCCAGCGCCGACAGGACGCGCGCCGGCCGCCTGTCCTGCGGGCACCTGGAGCACCAGCCTGGTGCCGCGGATCGCACCAACGGCGCGTGACGAGGAAAGCGGTGCCGATCCGAGCAAGAATCCCGACTACGGTCACCTGCTCCGGGGCACCGTGCATGACCCGACGGCGCGCCGCATGGGGGGAGTGGCCGGGCATGCCGGTGTGTTCTCGACGGCGCACGACGTCAGCAGCTATGCGCAGGCACTGCTCGATCGGCTTGCGGACCGCCCGAGCAGATTTCCGCTGAAGCAGGCGACGTGTGAGTTGATGACCACTCCACAACAGCCCGGACATACCGCCCACCAACTCCAAGCGGCCAACGCCGCCGCCCGAGAAGCCATCGCCCAGACCCCGAACAGAGCAGATCCGCTGCTCGCCCCGAGATATCCGGCGATCAGGGGACAGAACCTGTTCGGCTTCGGCTGGGATATCGATACGCCCTATTCCGCGCCCAGGGGCGTGATCTTTCCCATCGGTAGCTTTGGCGAAACAGGCTTCACCGGAACCTCGCTGTGGCTGGATCCCGGCTCAGACACCTACGTCGTCCTGCTCGCGAACTCCATCCACCTGCGGGGCAGTCCGCCGATTTCCGATCTGCGAGGTGACGTCGCGACGGCGGCGGCCCGGGCCTTGGCTCTTTAGGGCGGCGCGGTCCGGTCAGTCAACTGGTCGTTGAAAAGTCGCTCTGAGGCGGGCAATTCGCACAATGGTTCGCCAGCGGTGACTGGCGTGACGGACGTGACGCTACGCGCCGGTGTGCTTGGTCAGCACGACGGAGCGGGCGCTTCGAGCAAAGCGCCGCCCGCCTGACATTCAGAGTCGTCACCACGCTTGCCCCGCAACGGTTGCGCCAGTTGTGCGCCCAGGTAAAACAGCCCTCGACCGACGACCGCGAGTACACGGTTGGTGGTGGTGGCGGCGGCGTCGAGGGTGGCCACGGCGGCGTCGAGGGTGGCCACGGCGGCGTCGAGCAGGCTCGGGATGTGGAAGTCCTCCCAGGTCTCCACCTGCTGGTGGCGGGCCTGCGCGAAACTGTCGAGCTCGTCGCGCAGGGCGCGGCGCTGTTTGGCCAGCTCACGCACCGCCGAGAATCGGAAACCGTCGAAAACCTCCGGCTTCGCGAATCGGTCGAGTATTTCTGTCGCGTTCCGGTAGATGTCGATGTCTTCGCTCAGGTGATGGTCGACGAGCTCGCGAGCTTCATCGATCGCCCGTAGCAGCTGCTCCGGTTGCGTCGACTCGATGCGGGCGAGGTTCAGCCGCTGCCATTTGTGCAGGGATTCTTCCGCGATCACCAGCAGGCTCAGAGCGTCACCGAGCCGGTTGTCGTTGACCGCGCTGCGCAGCTTCCCGGCGCGCTGCTGGACGGGCAGGTCGCGTTCGAAAGACGCCAGCACACGCCTGACATGGTTGCGGAGTTGCTCGACGCTGACGTTGAGCGCCGGCCCCAGGGCGGCCACCGAATCCCAGTACGCATCGGGTAGCGACCCGTACTTTTCCAGGGAGTCAACCATCCGCGAAATGGTCAGGTTGTTGCCCAGGACGTCGCCGGCGCGGTGGGCCCGGGCAACCTCGAGCACCAACTCGACTTTGTCCCCCACGCGACGGACGGCGTCTTCCACCTGGACAACCGCGGACTTCAACGCCATCTGCACCGCGATCATCTGCGCCGACACCATCGCTTCCGGGCCCAGCCCCGCGGGTCGCCACTGAAGTGGTGCCAGCAACTGGCCCGGGTCGGCGAGCGTCGTCAACCAGAAGACGCCGTCGCTGCCGGGAATCAGATCGCCATTCTTCAACTCGTTCAGGCTGTCGCGATGCAGCTGGACGTATTTGCCGGTGTCAGCCAGTAGCGAAGCCAGCCCGGTGAGCCCGCTCGCCGCGGTCCTGAGCGAGGCGCCGTCGATCCCGGCGACTCGCATGGCTTGCCCGGCGGTCGCCCGCAGTCGCGTCAGATAGGACTCGACAGCGGCAGCGTCACCGCCCAGCAGCAGGGCCTCGTCGTGGAACGACACCACGACCTCATCGTCATCGGTCCCGGTCGGCACGTCGGACACCTCATATCTGCTAAGGGACCCAATATACACTAAGGTTAGCCTAAGTATACTTCAACACTAATGCGCGAGTGGTCGAGAATTAACAGGAATTTGTCGACTAGCAAATGCGGACATTACACCCATGCGCTTACCGGGCCCCCGAGTTCGCAGTCTGTTGGGCAGGAATTCACCCAGGACATGCAGTAGTCGCTGCGCTACCGACCGCGCACGTTCGTCCGGGGTGCGGATCCGTTGCGGCGCACCGCCGTTACAGCGCTTCGTTCGCTCCGTATCTCAGTTGCCGGCGGGCGTGTTTCTCCACGAACAACGGTACAAATTCGCGAATCCGGCTGGTTTCGAATCGGGCGTGCTCGTGGTGGACGAGGGCGGCGACGACCGCCGGCGGAACGTGCGGAAAGTCGTCGATCAGGCGGCGCTCGACCTGCGCTAGCAGCGTCTGTTCGCTGACCTGGTTGGCTTCTCCCATAAACACCGGGTTCCCGACGGTGGCTTTTCGTCAAACGGATTGCGCGAGGCGGCACGCCATGGTCGGGCGTGCTCGTCGCGATCACTGAGCGGCGGCCTCAGCCCGCAGGTTGCGGGCACCCTTCACATTGCGTAGTCCCGAACAGTTCACGCAACCGACGCACCCGACACAGTCGACGCAACGCACACAACCAACACAGCCAACGCACCGGGTGCAAGCGATACACGCCACGCACGCCACGCATTCCCGCACAACAAGACACAACACAGTCAACAGACTGCCGACCACCCCGACGCTGCCGGCGGTGGCTGCCGACCCGGCCACCGCGACGCTGCCCGCGGTTGCCGCCGACCCGGCCACCGCGACGCTGCCCGCGGTCGCCGCCGACCCGGCCACCGCGACACTGCCGCTGGTCGCTACCGACCCCGCCACCGCGACGCTGTCCGTGGTGGCGACCGAGCCCACAGTCGAGCCGCCGTCGAGAGGTACCGCTAGATCCGTCAGATGACCCACGGACCCATCATCCCAGGCGCGCAGGTGTTCGCGGACGAGACGGGGGTGGACTTCCATCCGGCCACCCGTAACGTTGCACGGCATGACCGCGCGCAAGCCCCCGTCGACCCGGCTGTCGGTCGACGACTGGCTGCAGGCGGGCTACACCCTGCTCGCCGAGGAGGGGGTGCGCGCACTGAAGGTCGAACGACTCTGCCGGCAGGCAGGTGTCACCCGTGGCAGCTTCTACTGGCACTTCGAGGACATGGACAGCTATCGGGCCGCGCTGGTCGAATCGTGGAAGACGTTCCTCGAACGCGACCGCCGCTCGCTGGCCGAGCTCGACGCGCTGCCGCCGCGAGAGCGGTTGTCCGCCATGATGACTGCCCTGGTGAGCTCCGAACACTGGATGCTCGAACGTGCGATGCGGGAATGGGCACGCACCGACCCGGCCGCCGAGGCCAATATCCGCGCGGCCGACCGGCGCCTGCTGCGTTCCGTCGCCAATGCCTACCGCGACTACGGTTTCAGCCCCGCCGACGCCAAGTTGCGCGCCGAGCTGACCTTCGCGGCCGGGATCGGCCTGCTGCACCTCGCCGGCTCAGCGCAGCAGGCGCAAAAGGCAGCGCAACGGGAGCAATTCCTGGACCTGATGTTGGCCGAGCCGAAATAAGCCCTCAGACCATCGCGATCGGAGAGATTTTCGCGCCAATCGCCAACGCCCCCGCCAACTCTCGACTCGTGTCGTAGTCGAAGACGACATGCCCGGCCGCGATGTCGACATCGCGCTTGAAGCGCTGCAAAGGATTCGACAAGAACTGCGCGCTGGCCCCGGAGGCCTCCAGGAGATCGGCGATGATCGCCCGGCACTCGTGCACCGTATGGGCGGCCGCCAGCCGCGCCTCGGCCCGCACCGACCGGCTCACCCGCTCGCCGCCGGCCACGAGTCGCTCGATACCGTCGGCGGTCTCGGCGATCAGCGCCCGCAAGGCGCGCAGCCGTACCCCGGCATCGCCGAGCCGGATTTGGGCCGCGGGCTGATCTTTTTGCGCCACACCGCTATACGCCAGCACGCGGCCACCGAGCCGGTCCGCGAAGAGCTCGGCCACCCGTTCCGCGGCCCCCAGCACCGGCATCGCCGCCACCAGCGCCAGCGCCGGCACCATCGGCCACCGGTAGGTGGGCACATTGTGGGCACGCGCGCCCGGCGCCGTCCCGGCATAGATATCGGCGACCGCGACCATGCGGTGCTCGGGCACGAAGACATCGGTGATGACGACATCGTGGGAACCGGTGCCCCGCATGCCGGCCGTGTGCCAGGTGTCGGCAACCTCGACTTCGTCGGCGGGCACCGCCACGAGTGCCGGATCGATCCTGTCCTGCCGCTCGATGAGCGCACCGACCATCATCCAATCGGCGTCCATCGCACCCGTCGCCCACGACCACCTGCCGCTCAGGCGCACTCCGCCATCGGCCGGGGTGCCGCGGCCGGTCGGGGCCAGCGGGGCCGGTGCCAGCACCGGTCCCGAGGCGAACACTTCGTCTTGAACCTGCGGGTCGAACAACGACAGCATCCAGTTGTGCAAGGCGTAGAAACCCAGAGTCCACGCGCTCGATGCGCAGCCGTGCGCCATCCGCCGAACGGGTTCCAGCAACTCGGGGAACGACGCCTGAATGCCGCCGAACCGTGCCGGGAGCAACAGCCGAAACAGGTCCGTCTGCTTGAAGTCGGTCACCGTGGCCGCGGGCAGCCGGCGCAGTCGCTCGGCCTCCTCCGCGCGCTCGGCCAGCCGGGCGACGAATTCGTCGGTGATCCCGTGCAGTGGGCGGCTGTCGACCACGGACATGCCGCCCACCGTAACATACTATTTTGTATGGTTGCGGCACGGCCGGTGGAACCCTTCCCGACGGTCGCCGCGTCTTGGAATGCTGGAGTCACATGCGCGAGTTCACCGCATCGGCGCGACGACGAAAGGTGCGACCATGCCAGAACCAACGCCGCCGGCCGTGAGCCGGCGCGGCCTGCTCGGGGTCTCGATGTCCACGGCCGGCGCCATCGCCCTCTCGGCGTGCGGCAACTCGCGACCCAAGTCCGGCCCGGGCGAGCATGGGGCGTCGGCGGAGGAAGTGCCGGTCACGCCGCCCGAGGACCTGATGCGCGAGCACGGGGTGCTCAAGCGCATCTTGCTGATCTATCGAGAAGGGATCCGTCGCCTGCAGGCGGGTGAGCCAACCCCCGCTCAGGAGCTCAATGCGGGCGCGGAAATCATCCGGGACTTCATCGAGGACTACCACGAAAAATTGGAAGAAAAGCACGTCTTTCCCAAGCTGGAACAGGCGGGCAAACTCACCGACACCATCGGCGTGCTGCGCACCCAGCACCAGCGTGGCCGCGCCCTGACAACACGGGTGTCCGCGGCGACCACCGGAACGGCCGACAACGGTCCACCCGCGCGAAAAGCACTGGTGCAGGACATGTCGGCGTTCATCCGGATGTACGAGCCACACGAGGCGCGCGAAGACACCGTCGTCTTCCCCGCATTGCGCGACGTGATGACGGCTGAAGAGTTTCGCGACATGGCCGAGACGTTCGAAGACGAGGAGCAGCGGCGGTTCGGTCCAGCGGGCTTCCAAGGGGTGGTCGATCGCGTGGCCGACATCGAAAAAAGCCTGGGCATCTACGATCTGAGCCAGTTCACCCCGAACCCGTAGCTCATCGACGTGAGCGCTCGTTGTCGGAGGCCTCGCGTACCTTTCGGGCACTGCTCGGGCTGCTCTTCCTCGGCCGAGTATGCCCGTTGCCGGGAAGGCGTCGCCGCTCGCGGCGACGGGGGATGCAGGGCCCCGAGGGCGCCGAAATGATGCACTACCGCTATCCGGTGAGTGACCAGGTGAAGCGGCTGGACGGGCGACGTTGGCGGGCGGATTGCTACCATCGCGCGGTGACCGAACGCCCTGGTAGGCCGCGACCCGTTTCCCGGCGCGACGTCATGAAATACGCGGTGCCGGCGATTCTCGGCGCCGGGGCGCTCCTGTCGGCCCCGCGGGCCGCCGCCGATCTGACCGGGAGGTCCGTGTTCCTCGACGCCGGCCATAACGGTGTCAGCGACGCTTCGATAAACCAGCAGGTGACCAACGGTCGGGGAGGCACCAAGCCGTGCAACACCTCGGGCACCGCCGCCTATGACGGCTATCCTGAGCACGCGTTCACGTGGGCGGTTGCGACGCTGGTAAGTGATTCACTCCGAGGGCGGGGCGTCAACACCCAGCTGTCACGGGACAACGACACCTCCGTTGGCCCCTGCATCGACCAACGCGCGGCACTGGCCAATGCCATGCATCCCGATGCGATCGTGAGCATCCACGCCGACGGTGGACCCGCAAACGGCAGCGGATTCCACGTGAACTACTCCAGCCCGCCTCTCAACGACGCCCAGGCGGGCCCGGCCGTGCAGTTAGCGCACGCGATGCGGGACGCACTGGTGCAGTGGGGGTTTCAGCCGGCCAACTATATCGGCTCGGACGGCCTGTATGGCCGCAGCGACCTCGCCGGGCTGAACCTGGCTCAATACCCGGCAGTCCTCGTCGAACTCGGCAACATGAAAAACGTCGGCGACGCCGCGCGGATGGAGAGTGCCGACGGCCGGGCGAAGTATGCCGCCGCGGTCACCCAGGGGATAGTCGTCTTCCTGAACTCCGCAGCTGGCTAACCGTTCCGCACCGGATTCCGGTGGTGTACCCGCGGTAGCCCAAATATCAAGCGGCATCCAGAAATTGGTTCACCGCGTCGACGAACTCCGTTGGACGGTCACGCACGAGCCAGTGTCCACAAGATTCGAGGACTTGCAGATGGCCGTCCGGGACGAGCCGCGACGCTCGAATCGAATCCGCCACCGGAATGATCTTGTCGTCGCGGCCGGCAAGTATCAGCGTCGCGGCTTTGATTTGCGGCAGCCTGGACACCAGCGATAAGCCCTCGGGTCCAGCGCCGAATGCCCATCGCTGGGTGGCCGCGGTCGCTTCGCCGGCATGGGGGCGTTTGCCACTGATGATGACCGCGTCGATCAGGTCGTCGCTCAGCGCTGACGCGTTCTTCATACCGAGGTTGGTGCGCACCTGCTTGCGAGTAGGTCGTCTCCCCAAGCTCACAGCGAGCCGGATTATTCGACGCTGCAGCCCAGGATGGTGAGCGATCCACTTGACGGTGCGCATGAACTTGAACGTCTCTGTGACGCCGCCTGGATTGATCGCGATGATGCGGCGCACCACATCGGGATGGTCCATGGCCACTTCGAGCGTGATCCATCCTCCGAGCGACAACCCCCCGAGATCGACCCGATCGAAGCCGTAGGCACGAATCAGAGCGGCGACCCAGTCGCCGTACCAGGGAATGGAAAAGGACGAATCCGGGAAGGCGGTGTCGCCGTACCCGGGAAGATCCGGAGCGATGACCCGTCGGTGCCGTCCGAGGGAAACCAGCGCCGAGCCATAGGACACCAGCGCTGAGTCAACTCCACCACCGTGCAGCAGTATCAGCGGGGTGAGGTTATTTCCGGGATCCACCTCGAAAACCCGCGTGCGGATGCCGTGAACTTGAATATCGCGGGCGTCGACCCCTGCGGGAACTCGCGGTGTGGTCCCGAGCCTCGGCCGACTCGGTGGTGATCCATCGTGGACTCTCGGGCACTCATCGGCCAACAGACTGTCCTAACTCGACGGCTGAGACAACGAGGGCCAGCGTATCGACGCGCCGCCAAGGCATAAACCCTGCGTTTTTCGGGAACGCCCAGAACGGGTAGCAGTCGTGTGGCTGCGCTGCTGCGCGGCGCCGCTGGCCTCGTGGATCGTGCAGCGTGTGTCGGAAACCGATACCGCGAATCAGGCGGCCACGGCTTCCAACATCGACCAACTGCGTTATGAGATCAGAACGCTCGCCGACCAGCTGTCGGCGGCCTCGCGAAATGCTGGACCAGCCGGCGAACGCGGTTATGACAGCGGGCACCAGCCCGGCCGCGCCAATGATGTCGCCTTGGGCGGCCGGGCTGGTGCGGTGCCCGCTCGCGTTGGGCGGCGATCACGTAGCTGAGCAGCGGCTCCGCCAACCGGCAAAGCCAAGGCCCCGCACCGGGCCGTGCCGCTGGCCCCGCCACGCGCCCACCAACCGACTACATCGGCGGCATCAGGACCGTGTCGATCAGGTACACCGACGCATTAGCGGTGGGAACGCCGCCGCACACCACCCCCGCCTTGTTGACCTCGAGGTCGTTTCCCTGCCCGGTCACGGTCACGTCCGCGCCCTGCAGGGTCTTGTGGGCGCCGAGAACTTTTGCCGGACTCAGCTGACCTTGCACCACGTGATAGGTCAGGATGCCGGTCAGCAGCTTCGAGTCCGTCTTGAGCTGGTCGATGGTGGCCGAGGGCAGCTTGCCAAAGGCCGCATCGGTGGGTGCGAACACCGTGTACTGACCGTTGTTCAACGTGTCGACCAGGTTGACGTTCGGGTTCAACTTGCCCGACAGCGCCGAGGTCAGGGTGGTCAGCATCGGATTGTTGGACGCCGCCACCGTCACCGGAACCTGCGACATCCCTGCCACCGATGCCGGACCGGTGGGATTTGCGGCCGCGTAATCCGCGCATCCCGGCCCCACCAGATCGGACGCCGCTGCGGTCGGAGCGGTCGCCATCGCAAGACCCACCATGGTGGCTGCCGCCAAACCTTTCGCCGCAGCTGACGTCTTGTGCGCTTTCATCGCCATTGGCCTCCTTGAATTTGTCGGCGGTGAATTTTCATCGCCGAGTTACTGACTGACGAAGGTGATTCGGAGCCCGGACGCCTTTGGATTGCCGGAAAAGGCATTGAATTGAGACAGGCGCGACCGAGCACACCTGACGAGGCGCTGGAGGGCGCGTTGGCGGTTGATGCGGGAGTACGGATTGGGGCCGCCGCAAAAGCGAACACCCCGACCACCGGCCGGGCTGTTCGTTTTCTGAAGGTCAGGCCCGCTTACTGGCCCGGGGGCATCAGCATGATGTCGATCACAAGAAGTTGTGGATTGTTCAGCTCAGGGGCAACTCGGCCAGTATCGCTCCGGTCGGATGCGAGGACCCGGTGCCGGGCTCCACGGTGAAGGCCAGGGCCGTCGATGATCCGAGGTCGGTCAGGGTCGCCGTCGTCGAAGGTGCTACGGCCGCGGTGCCCATCGTGCCCGCCGAAGTCGGGCCCTTGGCGCCCATCAACCACATCTGATAGACGGTGCCCGGAGACGGGGGCGGCACATTGTTCATCACCAGCACACCCGCGTTGCGGTCACGGGAGAACACCACCGTGGCAGTCCCGTTGCCGAGCGGGCGCGATACCGTGTGCACGTCCGGGGCCGCCAAGACTTGTTCGGCAACAGTCGACGGTGGGTGCGGCCGCATCAGCACGCCGACACCGAATGCTGCGGCACCGACGACTACCGCTGCCGCAGCGGAGGCTAAAGCGGCCGCTCGCCAGCCTAACTGGCGTTTGTCGCCGGATGTGGCCGCCGCCAGTGTGGCGGCCCGCAGACGTGCTGGTGGCTCGGCGGCAGTGGCCGCCGACACGACTGCCATCGTCTCACGGACGGCACGAACCTCGTCTTCGAACGCCGCCGCCAGCGGCCGCGGCGCGGCCGCCACCCGCCGCTCGATCTCGGCCCGCTCCTCGCGCGACACGGCATCTAGCCCGTACGGCGTTGCCAGCTCGAGCAATTCGAAGTCGTTTGGTTCGGTCATGGCACTTCCAAGCAGTTACGCAGGCCGCGCAGCGCGTCGCGGATGCGTGACTTGATTGTCGACAAATTGGCGGACAACCGCTGCGAGACTTCGCTATAGGTCATTCCGTCGTAGTACGCCAACTGGATACACTGCCGCTGCGCATCGGTCAACGTGTCCAAGCAGTCGATCACCCGGCGGCGCTCATCACCAGTGATCACCGATTCTGCGACGAGGTCTCTGGGCGGGTCGGCACTGACCGTGATGTAGCGGGACTCCCGCGCGCTGGACGCTGTCTCGGCGCGCACTCGATCGACGGCACGGTGATGCGCCATGGTCAGCATCCAGGCCAGGGCGGAACCTTTGCGTGAGTCGTACTCCGAGGCCCTGCGCCATACCTCGAGATAAACCTCTTGGGTGGTTTCTTCGCTGTAGCTGGAGTCACGCAGCACTCGGACCACCAGCCCGTACACCCGACTCTTGGTGAGGTCGTAGACGGCGGCGAAAGCGGCGGCGTCCCTGCGCGCTACCTTGCGCAACAGGACGTCCAACTCGTTGCTCGGCGGCGGCGGTCGCGTCATCGATCGATAGCCTATCGCCAGCGATCGGGGCCGCGTTCGTAGTTTCACATCGCGCGCACCTCGATGGCCGGTGACCACAACGCTCGTTTGCTGCCCGGGGCGGCGCCCCGACCTGCTCCGCATGGTGGCGGCTGCACCGTGTAAGGCGGCCGCGCCGGGGCGGCCCGATGCGGCGGCGGGCACCGCCGCTGCGAACGGCCTACCGAGCAGATTGTGTGCGCCGCGGGCGCCCGCACGGACCCAACTCATGCGACGTCGACCGCGACAGGACCGGCAGCGCCAATGCCGCTCACCATTGCCGAACGTCGCCCTTTGTTCCACTCCGGTTATTCGTAGCCCAGGGCCGGGCGGACGGTTCAGCTACCAAAGCCTCCACTTCGGCCGGCGAAAGATGCAGCACCGCCCATTCCTGCCCGGTGGCCGGGCACGACCAGGGGTCGAGTGAGACTGAGCCTGCACGCCAACGGCCGTGAGCGTCGTTCCATTCGCCCCAGATAGCACCGCAGCCTCTGCGGGCGGAGCGCCAGCTACCCTGAAGCCGCCAGCAATCAGGCAAACCCGGAGGCCCGCGCCACATGACAAAGCAAAACCTGAAGGAGCGCTGGGAGCAGCGCACTGAGTGGCCCCTTGCCATCGTTGCGATCGCATTCCTCGCCATGTACTCGGTGCAGGTGCTTCGCCAGCCGCAGGGGCATGAGGCCTACATCCTGAATATGGCGAGCTGGGCCGTGTGGAGTCTGTTCGTCGTCGACTACCTTGTTCGCCTGAGTTTGGCGGTCGATCGGCGACGCTGGTTCGTCCACCACCTGTTCGACCTGCTCATCGTCGCGCTTCCGATCATGCGACCATTGCGACTGCTACGGCTGGTTGTCCTGGTCGGAGCGTTGCAGAAGGCCGTCGGCAGTGCCGTCCGCGGCCGCATCCTGATCTACACCATCTCCGCATCGATCTTGCTGATCTACGTGGCATCGCTGGCCATCCTCGCCCAGGAACGCGGTCAGCCGGGTGCCACCATCACCTCTCTGGGAAAGGCGCTGTGGTGGGCGATGACCACGGTGACCACTGTCGGCTACGGCGATCTTTATCCGGTCACCGTTCCGGGGCGGGTGATCGCCGCGTTGCTGATGATCGGCGGCATCAGTCTCATCGGTGTGGTCACCGCGTCGCTGGCCTCGTGGATAGTGCAGCGTGTGTCGGAAGCCGACACCGCGAATCAGGTAGCTACCGCCGTCAACATCGATGAGCTGCGCCAGGAGATCTGGGCGCTCGCCGACGAGCTGCGGCAGGTTCGCGCGGGGGCGAACGCCGCAGGACGGTAGACGCCATCTCGGCGCGTAGCCGAGCGTCAGACGAACTGGGCGACCATCGTCACGACGATGAGCACCAGCACGGCCGTCCCGATGGTATGCACGGCCAGGCGTGGGGTGACCCGCTCCGGGAGTGGCTGCCGCTGCAGCGTGCGCTGGCGCTGAACGGCGATCAAAAAGGTGCCCAACGCCACGACGCCGGCCAGCAGGGCGGGGATCAACCCCGCCGGCCGCACCGAGCCGTGCAGGTTTCTGACCATCAGCAGCGCGCCGTTGACCAGGAACGCGAACGACGTTCGCGTCCACGACAGTGTGGTCCGCTCGGCCTGAAGGCCGCGATCGGGCGGATTGCCGGCCACCGTCGAGCCGCTCAACTCAGCATCGCCTTCGCGATCACCAACCCGAGAGCGATGATCGCGACCAGGGTCAGACCCACCGCGAGGTAAGTCGGCGAAGGGTGGCGGGGCAGTGGCTCGTTGCGGCGCATGGCGCGATCCGCCTGCTGCCAGCGCAGGAGCCCCATGCCGCTGGTGAGGATCGCCAGCACAGCGAGCCCGACGCCAAGCACCCGGCGTGCACCGGGGATCGTCAGTTCCGGCACCAATTGCACCAGGGCGACGGCCGCGGCGAGCAAACCGAGCGCGGTGCGCTGCCAGGCCAGGAACGTCCGCTCGTTGGCGAAGGTGAACCGGTAGTCGGGTTCGCGCCGTGCCGCGCTGTCGGCAGCACCCGCGTCGGCGGCGGTGTCGTCGGCCACGAGCCACATCGTAGATTCCCGGCCCCGGGAGTTGCATGATGTGGCCTGTGATCAAGGCGTTGTTGTTCGACGTCCAAGGGACGGCGACGGACTTCCATACGACCGTCTGCGATGAGGCGCAGCGCATCAGCGCCGGCCGCCACCCGGGGGTCGATTGGCCCGACGCGGTGCGGCGTTGGCGCGCAGGCTACTTCGCCCTGCTCGAGGCCGCGCAGGGCCGCCACAGCGGCTGGGTCTGCGTGCACTCGGTGTATCGTCACGCGCTCGACACCGTCGTCGATGACCTCGGCATCCGGCTGTCGGACGCCGAACGCGACGAGCTCACCCTGGCCTGGCGGCGGCTCAAGCCGTGGCCCGATGTGGTGCCGGGTCTGACTCGGCTGAAAAGCGCGTACACGTTGGCCACCCTGTCCAACGCCGACGTGTCCACGGTGATCGACATCGCCAAGCGTGCGGGATTGCCCTGGGACGCCGTCTTTGCCGCGGAGATGGCCGGGGTGTTCAAGCCCGACCCGGCGGTCTATCGGATGGCCGCCACCTATCTGGGTCTGGATCCCGCCCGGATCATGATGGTGGCGAGCCACAAGTACGACGTCCGGGCCGCGCGCCGTCTGGGTTTCAAGACCGCCTTCGTCGCGCGGCCGCTGGAGTTCGGCGTCGACGGCCAAGCCGACGTGGCGTACTCGGCGGAGTTCGACGTCAACGCCGCCGACTTCGTCGACCTTGCCGAACAACTCGGCTGCTGACGCCTCAGCGATGCGCGGATCCGGTCAGGGATTGACCGTTGGCCGCTTGCAGCAGGCAGATGACGGTGCTCGGGGTTGGATCGGCGCCGGTGCGATCCTGATTCGAGTCGATGAGATAGGTGATCGAATACGGGCTGCGGTCCACGGATTGCCCGGTGTAGGGGGCGAATCCGGCAGCGCAGTCCCGATTGGCGACGGTGGCGATCGCGGTGTCGACGGCCATCGGAGCGCGCAGATACACCTCCGCCAAATGCGCTGTCGCACAATCCACGACGGTGACCGTCACGCGGCTCAAATCGGCCGGCGGCAGGTCGGTCACGCACTCGCCGACCTGCAGGTTGATCCACTTCTTGGTCTGCGAGCCCAGCGGGGCGGGAGCGGCGGTAGCCGTGGCGCAAGTACCCAACAGCACTGCCGTCGCCGCGCATAGCGCGTGACGGCCCCGGACCCGCATCGCAGCCTCCTCGATCCACCGCTTAGCGGTGAAGTTTAGGCGTTGGTCAGCGCCGGGTCCGGCTTTTCCGACGACATCGACAGGAATCCGCGCAGGCAGCGTGCGGCCAGCCACCAATTCGCCGGCTTGCGCATGTCCAGCCCGCCCAGCAGCTGCTTGACCATGGTCAGCGTATCGAAGTAAATGCGTTCGCAGACAAGCGTTTCGGTGTCGTCGAAGACGAAGTATGCGGTCATCCGGACCCGGAACCGGCTGCCGGTGGGCGGCACCTTGCCCAGGTAACCGCGGTGCGTACCCATCAGCCAGAACTCGACGATCACCGCGTCGGCGCTGTGCCGCAGCGCGATGATCTCGTGGTCCTGATCGGGAAACGCGGTCCGCGTGTAGGCGTAGTAGGCGCGCACCGCCTCGTGGCCGTCGTGGACGGCCAGCTGCGGGATCAGCTCGTAGCGCGGATGCGGGAACGTCGCCAACACGTCGTCCCAGGCGTGGCGGACCTCGTCATGGAAGTGGTCGATCACGAGTTTTTGGCGGGCGGCCAGCACCTCGGGAGCAGGAAACGCGGGGATGGTCACGTGGGTGAGCGTAAGGTCCGCCGAGGACAGGTTAGGACGGGGGAGTCCAGGCGACCGGCAGGCTCTTGATGCCGTGAATGAACTGCGACAGCAGCCTGGCCGGTTCCTCCGTCGCGACGATGTCGGGTATTTCGCGGCGCAACTCGTCGAACACCACCCTGATCTCGCGACGAGCCAGGTTCGCGCCCAGGCAGAAATGGGCACCTCCGCCGCCGAACCCGAGATGCGGATTCGGGGTGCGCGTCACGTCGAAAAGCCAGGGGTTGGCGAACTTCGACTCGTCGCGGTTGGCCGAGTTGTACCACAGGCCGACCTTGTCGCCGGCCTTCATTTTGGTGCCGCTCAGCTTGAAGTCGCGGGTCATGGTGCGCCGCATGTAGACCACCGGCGAGGCCCAGCGCACGATCTCCTCGACCGCGGTGGGTGCCAGTCGGTCGAAGTCGGACCACCACTTGTCGCGCTCGTCGGGGTAGCGGGACAGGGCCAGCACTCCGTGGCTGATCGCGTTGCGCGTCGTCTCGTTGCCGGCGACCACCAGCAGGATGAAGAACGAAGCGATCTCCGCCGAGGTCAGGCGTTCGCCGTCGACCTCGGCTTCCACCAGGCTCGTGGTCAGGTCGTCGTGGTGGTTGACGCGGCGGTCCTCCGCCAGCGCGCTGGCATAGGCGCCGATGTCCATCGAAACCTGAAGGAACTCCTCATAATCGGTCGTCAGGTCGGGGTCACCGAAACCGAGAATCACGTTGGTCCAGTGAAAAATCCGCTGGTGATCCTCGTCCGGAATCCCCATCATGTCGCAGATGATCTGCAACGGCAGCGGCCCGGCGAGCTCGCTGACCAGCTCGGCCTCCCCGTTGGGATGATCGGCGATCAGCGAGGCGACCAGCCGGCGGGCTCGCTCGCGCACCGACGCCTCGATGCGCGCGACCACTTTCGGGGTGAACGCCCGGCTGACGATCGAGCGCAGCCGCTGGTGTCGCGGATCGTCGAGCACGATCATCGAGCCGAAGTACTCGGCTATCTCCGGCGCATTGTCGTTGATCGTGATGTTCGGGCTGGAGCTGAAGATCTCCGGATGGCGGCTGGCGTAGTGAACGTCGTCGTGCTTGGTCAGCGCCCAATACCCGTCGCCCGCCACGAACCCCTCCATCTCGATCGCGGGCCAGAACGAGATCGGGGCCTCGCGGCGCAGGGTGGCGAAAGCGCCGTCACGGAAGTCGTCGTCGAATCCCCAGAAGTCCAGAGACTCGAGATGGATGTCGGCCAGCGGTACCTCCGGCGGTGGCGCCCCGTTCGTTCGCGTAGCGATACCCGTCTTGAGGCTCACCTATTGCCCTCCTTCACCGTTGAAGACGATCAGTGCGTGCAAACGGTCCTGCCCCCCGCCGACTGCGCGTCGGCCACCACGTTGCCGTCCACGAGGATCCGGCAGCGCAGGTTACCCACGCCCTGGGCGCTGAGGACGAACACTTCGCCGCCGAAACCGGTGAACTCCGTCGACCACGGCAGTGCGGCATTGACCGCATGCTCCTGACCGGTAACGGTCTGGTAGGAGATGTACTGGGCGACGCCGGGGCCGCTCACCTCGTAGCGGACCTGCGGGAAGCCCTTCGCGTGAGCCACGCCGGTACACATGGTCACCAACCCGATACCGATAGCCAACAAAAGCGAGGGCCCGCTGAGACGACTGGTCATGGTTTCCCATGGTGTCACCACGCAAGACTCGACGGAAGCGGTTTGCACTCCTTAACGGGCAACCGGACCGGCACGTCGCCGGCTACCGGTTGCTGCGCCCAGCAGCACAACGGCGAACACCGCGCCGACCACACCCGAAACCAGCAGCGGCAGCCGCCCGTCGGCGCCCCAGAGGAAGCCGGCCCACAGACCCGCGAACAGCACCGCGAACCCGCTCAGCCCCTGGAAGACACCCTGGGCGCTGGACTGTAGCCCTTCCCCGACAAGCGTCGAGATCCACGCCTTCCCGATCCCGTCATAACAGGCCGTGAACAGTCCGTACACGCCGATCAGTCCCCAGGCGGCCGCCGCGTTCGTGGTGATGCCCAGACCGAGGTAGCCGACCGCGAAGAACGCCAGCCCGACACCGTACGTCACCGGCCGGCCGAACCGGTCCGCGAACACCCCGGCCGGAAAGCTCGCGAGCGCGTAGACCATGTTGTAGCCGACGTAGGCCAGGATTACGCCGACGACCGAAAAGCCGATCTCCTTGAGCCGCAACAAAAGCAGCGCATCAGGGAAGTTGACGAGACTGAACACCACCAGGAAGGAAACCACTTCCCAGTATCGGCGGGGCAGCCGCCGGGTCCCGGCGAGCACTGACGGCCGGGCCTCGCGCGGCACCACGCGCGGTCGCTCCCGGACCCAGGCGATCATCAGCACGCTGAGCACGGCGGGTATCACCGCCAGATACAGCACCGGGCGGATTTGGTGGTGGAACAACTCGTACCCGGCCAGTCCGAGCAACGGGCCGATGACTGCCCCGAGCGTGTCCATCATGCGGTGAAACCCGAACACCCGACCGCGTTGAGCAGGCGCTATGCCGTCGACCAGTAAGGCGTCCCGCACCGCACCGCGCAGCCCCTTACCCAAGCGGTCGACAACCCGTCCGGCCAGCACCCCGGACCACGCGCCGGCGGCGGCAACCATGAGCTTGCCCAACGCCGCCATCCCGTAGCCGGTCGCGATCAGCGGGCGCCGGGCGAACCGGTCGCCCAACGGGCCCGACATGACCTTGGTGAGCGATGCCGCGCCCTCCGCGGCGCCTTCCACCGCTCCGACGACCGACGGCGGCGCGCCCAGCACGGTCGTCAGATAAATCGGCAGCAGCGGGTACAGCAACTCGCTGGCGGCGTCTTGCAGCAGCGACACCAGCGACAGCACCCGCACGTTCCTGGTCAGCCAGACCGGCGACATCGCTTTTGGCACGTGCCAAATGCTAGATGCGATCTGTGCCGCGCGCTTAGGGTGAAACGCGGGGCCGCGATCGGAAGGTGGGAGCCAAAATGGGAACGCCGGAACGCGGCGCAAAACGTGTGGTGGTTTGGGGCACCGGCTTCGTCGGCAAGATGGTGATCGCCGAGATCGTCAAGCATCCAGCGTTCGAGTTGGTGGGTGTCGGCGTCAGCAACCCCGACAAGGTCGGGCGCGACGTCGGCGACATCTGCGGGCTGCCCGAACCGGTGGGCGTCATCGCCACCGACGACGTCGACGCCCTGATCGCGCTGAAACCCGACGCATTGGTGCACTACGGCCCGACCGCGATGCATGCCAAGGAGAACATCGCGCTGATCACCCGCTTCCTGCGGGCCGGCATCGATGTGTGCTCGACCGCGATGACCCCGTGGGTCTGGCCGAGCATGCACCTCAACCCGCCCAACTGGATCGAGCCCATCACCGAAGCCTGCGAGCTGGGGCAGTCGTCGTGTTTCACCACCGGCATCGACCCCGGATTCGCCAACGACCTGTTTCCCATGACGCTGATGGGACTGTGCTCCGAGGTACGGCGGGTGCGCGCCTCGGAACTGCTGGATTACACCAACTACGAGGGCGACTACGAAGTCGAGATGGGCATCGGGCGCGAGCCCGAGTACAGCCCGATGCTGGAAAACCGCGACGTGCTGATCTTCGCGTGGGGTGCCACCGTCCCGATGATCGCCCACGCCGCCGGCATCATGCTCGACGAGATCACCACCACCTGGGACAAGTGGGTGACGCCCACCGAGCGCAACACCGCCAAGGGCGTGATCAAGCCCGGGCACGTGGCCGCCGTCCGGTTCACCATCAACGGCATCTACAACGGCGAAACGCGCATCCAACTCGAACACGTCAATCGCATCGGCCACGACGCCGCGCCCGACTGGCCGTCCGGCCACGACGACGACGTCTACCGGGTGGACATCGAAGGGACCCCGAGCATCTTCCAGGAAACCGCGTTCCGGTTCACCGACGGCTCGGGCCGGGACCCGGCCACCGCCGGGTGCCTGGCGACCGGGATGCGGGCGCTGCACGCCGTTCCGGCGGTCAACGACTTGCGGCCGGGTTGGGTCACCCCGCTCGACCTGCCGCTGATCGCCGGTGCCGGCAACATTCGCTGACGGCGCCCAGGGGCGGGGGCCATCAGGACACGGGGCCGACGCAGCCAGGCCCGCGCTGGGCCTGTCGATCGGCGCCACCAATCTGGCGGCCGTGACCGCCGGCCGCGCCATCACCCGCAGGCCGGTGCTGACGCTGTATCGCGAACGCCCGCCCGAGGTCGGCGTTCCGTCGGAAAACCCCCGGCTGGACCGGCCGGGCCTGGTGATCACCGACTTCGTGGACCGGGTCGCGGACCCGCGCGGAATCGTGGCGCCCGACGGCTCACTACACCGCGGCGAGGCACTGCTCGCCGACGCGCTGCGCGCGCTGGCCCACGCCGCCACCGGCGGACATGCCCTGCCGGAACGCGTCGCGGTGACCTATCCGGCCCACTGGGAAGCCCAGGCGGTAGACACCCTGGGCGGCGCGCTCCGCGGGTTGTCCGACTGGCTGCTGCTCATCCCCGATGCCGCGGCGGCGCTGTTTGCCGTGCGGGCCGATCCGGGCATCCCCGCCGGTGGAACCGTGGCGGTGTGCGATTTCGGTGGCAGCGGCACCGACATCACGCTGATGGACGCCGCCGCCGACGACTATCACGCGGCGGCCGCGACCGTGCGGCACCTCGACTTCTGCGGCCACCTGATCGATCAGCTGCTGGTGACGGCCGTCATGGCCAACCTGCCGGGCACCGGCTCATTCGGCCAGGGAATCGGTCGGCTGAGCCGGCTGCGGGCCGGATGCCGAAAGGCCAAGGAACAATTGTCCTCGAGCACCGTGGCGACGCTCACCGCCGAAGTGCGGCTCACCAGGAACGAACTTGACGACGCGATCCACCCCTCGCTGACGACCTTTGTCGCGGTCCTGGAGAAAACGCTGGCGGACAACGGGATCCGCGATCTTGCCGCGGTGGTCTCGGTGGGCGGTGGGGCCAACATCCCGGCGGTCACCACCGCACTGTCGCGACATTTCCGGGTCCCGATCGTCACGACGCGGCACCCACAGCTTGCCGCAGCTATGGGCGGTGCGCTGCGGGCCGCCCAAACCGCGGCCCCTTGACTCGCCGATTATCGTTCAGCTCGAGCGCTTTTCGCCTTTGTTCTCCGCCGCAGCGGCCTTCGTGATTTCCACGTTGAGGGCTTTGTCCTTTTCGATCTGTTCTTGCTTGGCCTCGTCGCCGCGGGCTTCATCGGCCTTGGCGTCGTACTCCGAGCCCGCGTTGTCGGGAACCTGATATCGAGGGTTGCCCTCCTCGTCCAGCCAGTCGTTGACCGCCGTGCCGGTAACCGTCGCGCCCGAACCGGGCAGTATCACGGTGGGTTTGTCCTTGTAGGACTCCATCATCCGGGCGGCCGCTTGTTTGTCGTCCTTGTCGGGCTCCGGCTTTTCGGTCAGCTTTTGATCGTCGTTTTGATCAGCGGCTTTGCCATTCTGGGCGCTCATCCGTGTACCCCCTTGCAGTCGCGGATGCAACGAGGGTTACCCGCCGAGGTGTTGTGTCGAAACTCTCATGAGGGCGGCCCTTCGCGTTTGACCAACGCCACCAGGGCCAGCGGAATCCGCATCGGCTCGGGTGCGCTTGACAGACGCGTCGCGACGGCAGTTTCGAGCTGCGCGACGAATTCGGCCGCCCGCGGGTCGCCGATGCCGCCGTCCAATCCGCCCGTCAGCGCGGGAAACAGTGCGGCCCTCGCGAACGCCGCCCATTGCGCGCCGAAAGCCTCGGCGTCGTCGTCGATTTGGAACCGGGCCCAGAAGCGATCCTCGGCGTTGAACGTCTCGAGATGATCGATCATCAAGCCTTCGAACCGCCCGCTCGGCGCAAACGGGTCACGAAACTCCTTCTCGCTACGGGCGACCGTGGGAATGGTCATGCGCCGCACCTCATCCGGGCGCAGCAGACCGCCGTCGCTCGCCTGATCGTTCAGCGACTCGGCGATGGCGTCGAGCAACGCGGTGAATCCGGCCCCGCCGTCCTCGTCGGCGGCCATCGTCAGCACCACCAGCCGCCCCTCTGGAGCCAGTTCGCGCCCACGGAACGCCACGAAGTTCTGCCAGTCCAGGGCCGCCTGGCGGTCATACGCCGCCCGGGCCGCGTCGTCGTTGCTGCGGGTGGCGTGCACGTGATCGTGCACGGGGCAAGGAATTCGGCTCAGCCACTGCGTCGCCCATGACGTCCAGCCGAGGTTGACCGTTTTGGACGGCACGACCTGGTCATAAAACGACCGGCCGATCGCCGAAGCGAAACTCGCCGTGTCCAGCTGCAGGTAACTCTCCGGGTCGTCCGCCAGGGTCCGAAACAGCGCCGTGAAATCGTTCTCCGGTACATCGGTGTGCACCACCAGGATTGCGTGATCGTGCCGGATGCGCCGACGCAGCACCGCGATGGCCGCCGACATGGGTTTCAGCGAATTGAGCCCGTTGGCGGCGCCGTAGTCGGCGATGATGACGGGCTGCGGAGACCGCGGCAGCGGCACAACTTCTGCGGTCCGCTCGAACAGCGCGATGGCCGGCGCCAAGCCCGCGGCCTGCAGCCGCGACGACTGGGTATACGTCGGCTCGGGCCGAACCACGATGCTCGATTCGGGCATTTGGGGCTCAGGCCGCATGGACCAACGATAAACGGCGTGCTGGTCGTCAGTTCGGTGTCGGGTAGCTGACACCGGTGAGCCGCTCGGAAAGCTCCCAGAGCCGTCGACAGTCGCCATCGTCGCGGGCCCGGGCGGGCACATGGGCCGGCTTCACGCTGCCGCCGGAAAGCTCGAGCAGGCCGAGAGGACCATAGAACGCGCCGCCCTGGGCTTGCGGCGCGGCGGCGGCGTACAGCGCCGGCAGGATCCCGTCTTGTACCTCCTGCCACATGAACGGCGCCCACCGCCACGATGCCCGGTAGAACCGCTCCATGAGCGCGGGCTTCTGCCGGCCGTGCGAAGGCCCGCTGATCTGCAGATTCGTCATCGTCAGGCCGGGATGCGCGGCGTTGGACACGACGCCCCAGCCCGCCTCGCGGCTGCGGCGGTCCAGCTCGCGGGCGAACATCAGCACCGCCAGCTTCGACTGGCCGTAGGCCGACATCGCCGAGTAGGACTTCTCGAACTGTGGATCGTCGAAATGGATCTTGCCGAACCGGGCCGCCAGGCTGCTCAGTGAAACGACCCGAGCGCCATTGGCGGCGCGCAGCAGCGGCAGCAGGTGTGCGGTCAACGCGAAGTGGCCGAGATGGTTACTGCCGAACTGCAATTCGAAGCCGTCGGCGGTGGTGTCGCGGTCGGGCGGCGTCATGACACCGGCGTTGTTGATCAGGATGTCGATCGGGCGGCCCTCGGCGTTGAGCTGTTCGCCCAGCGCGGCGACCGCGGCCAGCGACGACAGGTCGAGCGATTTGATGGTCAGTTTGGCGTCGGGGACTGATGCGCGAATTTCCTCGATCGCCGCCTCACCCTTGGCGCGATTGCGGATCGCCATGACGACGTCGGCCCCGGCGTCGGACAGCCGCCGGGCGAGCCCCAGGCCCAGACCGCTGTTGGCTCCGGTGATCACTATCAGCTTCCCCGACAGATCGGGCACGGTGACGACAAGATTGCTGGCCATTCGTAGCACTCCTTCATTCGAGCGGCATTCTGGTCAGCATGCCGCGACGCATCCCGGGTTGGGTAGGGGCAATGGTCGTCGGCGCGCTGCCGGCGTTGGCTTTTCCCGCGCCGTCGTGGTGGTGGCTGGCCTGGTTCGGCCTGGTACCGCTGCTGTTGGTGGTGCGCGCCGCGCCGACACCGGGGGAGGCGTCCGTGCGGGCCTGCTGCGGTGTCGGCGGGTTCGTGCTGGTCACGCAGTACTGGCTGGCGACCTATATCGGTCCGCTGCTGCTGGTGTTGGCCATCGGGCTCGGCGCGCTGTGGCTGCCGTGGGGCTGGTTGGCGCACTGGTTGCTGGCCGCACCGGCCGGCGTCGGGCGAACGGGAGCCGCGATCGTCGTATTGCCCAGCGCGTGGGTGGCGGCCGAGGTGGTGCGGTCCTGGCCCCCGCTGGGCGGCTGCTGGGCGTCGCTGGGCGCCTCCCAGGCGGGTCAGCCCGTCACGCTGGCGTCGGCCTCACTGGGCGGGGTGTGGCTGACCAGCTTCCTGCTGGTTGCGGCCAATACCGCCGTGGTCGCGGTGATCGGGCACCGGGACGCGTCCGCCCGCCTCGGCGCGCTCGTCTGCCTGGCGGTCTGCGCGGCGATCGGCCCGGCCTGCTATCTGCTGGGCCCAGACCCGGCCGGCGGTCCGACGGTGCGCGTGGCGCTGGTGCAGCCGGGCGACATCGCCGACGCGGCCGCCCGTGAGGCGGCCGGTGAGGCGCTTACCGCGACCGTCGCGGGACAGCGACCGGACTTGGTGGTGTGGGGCGAGAGCAGCGTGGGGCAGGACCTCGTCAGCCACCCGGAGGTCATGGCCAGGCTCACCGAGCTGTCGCGGCGGGTCGGCGCCGACCTGCTGGTCAACGTCGATGCGCCGGCACCGGGTGGCGGCATCTACAAGTCGGCGGTGCTCATCGGGGAGCACGGATCGGTGGGCAGCTACCACAAGACCCGGTTGGTGCCGTTCGGCGAATACGTACCGCTGCGGCCGCTTTTCGGCTGGATCACCCGCCACAGTCAGGCCGCCTCCGTGGACCGCCAGCACGGTGCGGGGCCGGTCGTGCTGCACGCGGGCACGCTCGCCATCGGACCGTTGGTCAGCTACGAGACCCTCTTCTCCGACCTCGCCCGCCGTGAGGCACAGCTCGGTGCCGAGCTGCTGGTGTATCAAAGTTCCACCTCGTCGTTCCAAGGCAGCTGGGCGCAGCCACAGTTGGCCGCCCAGCCCGCGGTGCGCGCCGTCGAGGCGGGCCGCCCGGCGGTGCATGTCGGATTGTCCGGCGACAGCTCGGCCTTCGACGCCCGCGGGCACCGGCTGGCGTGGTGCCCGTCGGACTTCCGGGGGGTGGTCATGGTCGACGTGCCGTTGGACGGCAATGCCACGCCGTACCAACGACTGGGTGGCTGGGTGCCGGTATTGGCGTTTGTCGTCCTGGGCGGTGCCGTCGGGTCGGTGGTCAGGTGGTTTCGCCGCCCGGGATTCGGTCGGCGAAGCTGATCACGAGTCCTAATCGTTCCATCGCGTCGGCGGGGTTTCGAAATCCGCGATACCTCGCCCGCAGTGCCCGGTTGATCAACCCGATCACAGCCTGGGGAAATGCGCTACTCGGCCCTCGGTACACTGCGCCCCATTCGGCTCGTGAACCGACTCAGTCAGACGGCACCAACCAGCCGATCGCGTGTCCACCGAGCCGGGTCAAGCTCGTCCCCTGGAGTGACTTTGACAGACATATCGACCACCACGCGATTTGCCGTGCTGTTGACGCTGGCCAATGGATTCATCGATCCCTACACGGTTTTGACCCGCGGGGGTGTATTCGCCAATGTTCAGACCGGCAATGTGATCTTCTGCGCCGTGGCGCTGTCGGTACGCGAGTGGGGCCAAGCTCTGGAGCGCCTGGGCCTGGTGGTGGCGTTCGTCTCAGGTGTGGCGCTGGCGGCTCATCTCAAGGCCGGCGGCCTCGACCGGATCGTGCCGCATCCGCTTCGCTGGACGCTGGTAATCCAGGCGATCGTGTTGGTGGTCAGTGGGTTGGTTCCGGTATCGGCGCCGCAAAGTTATGTGACGGTGCCGATCTCGCTGCTTGCAGGGATGCAGGCCGGCCTGTTCCGGCAGATCGGTAATGTCACCTATTTCCCGATCGCCACCACCGGTAACCTGTTGCGGATCGGGCAGGCTGGCCATGACTACCTGATTGCCCGACGCGCAGACGCCCGCAAGGGTTTCCTGATCTATTGTTGGCTGATCCCGTCGTTTTCGTGCGGCGCGGTGATCGGCGCGTTTGTCACCCGAGCCGTTGGCGTGCGAGCAATCTGGGTGGCCGCGGCGTTGCTGACGGTGGTCCTTATCCTCTTGGTGCTCGACCAGCGGAAGGAAACCCAGACCTAGCGAACGAAGTTCGCCAGGGTCGTGAGTCATCAATCCGCGGTCGGGTTTGGGGGCGACTCCGACAGTGTCACCGAACGTGCATTGACTGCGAAATTTCGGGCGGTTTTTCGCACCACGTGCACGTTCGGCGCCGCGGAAGCTTCCCGGTAGGGCGATGGCCAACGCTCCCCAGTGGCAACGAATTAATGACTCACGACACTAGTGGCCGCGGGCCACCCACTCCTCGTAGTGGACGATCTCGTCGCCGATGGTGGTGCTGTCGCCGTGGCCGGTGTGCACGACGGTGTCGCCGGGCAGCTTGCCGAGCCGACCGGAGATCGACTGCAAGATTGTGGGGAAGTCGGAGAACGAGCGTCCGGTCGCGCCCGGGCCGCCGGAGAACAGGGTGTCGCCGCTGAACACGACGCCTTTTTCGGGCCCCAACTCGGGGGCATACCAGCACACCGATCCCGGGGAGTGGCCCGGGGTGTGCAGCGCCTGCAACTCGGTGCCGGCGACGCTGAGCTTGTCCCCGTCGGAAATGGCACGGAAGTCTTTGTCGGGGTGAGTCATTCGCCACAGCATCTCGTCACCGGGATGAAGCAGCACCGGCGCGTCGAGGGCCGCGCCAAGCTCGGGAGCCACCGTGACGTGGTCATTGTGGCCGTGCGTGCACACCACCGCGACCACATTGCGGCCACCGACCGCCGCCAGGATCGGCTCGGCGGCATGGGCGGCGTCGAACACCACGACCTCCGAGTCGTCGCCGACGATCCAGATGTTGTTGTCGACTTCCCAACTGCCGCCGTCGAGTTCGAAGGTCCCGTGGGTGACTACCCGATCGATGGGGGCCATCAGAGCAGCACCACCGAACGCAGCACCTTGCCGTCGTGCATCTTGTGGAACGCCTCCTCGACATCGCCCAACCCGATGCGCTCCGAGACGAACTGCTCGAGCGGAAGGCGCCCCTGCAGGTAGAGATCGACCAGGGTGGGGAAGTCGCGTTCGGGCAGGCAATCGCCGTACCACGACGACTTCAGCGCCCCGCCGTGGCTGAAGAAGTCCAGCAGCGGCATGTCCAGCTGCATATCGGGGGTGGGAACACCAACGAGCACAACGGTTCCGGCGAGGTCGCGGGCGTAAAAGGCCTGCTTCCACGTTTCGGGCCGGCCCACGGCGTCGATCACCACGTTGACACCGAAGCCGTCGGTGAGGTCCTGGATGGTTTCGACGACGTCGTGTTCACGGGCGTTGATGGTGTGGGTGGCCCCGAACTTGCGGGCCCAGTCCAGTTTCGTGTCGTCGGTGTCGACCGCGATGATTTGCCTGCACCCGACCAGCGCGGCGCCGGCGATCGCGGCATCGCCCACGCCGCCGCAGCCGATCACCGCGACGGTGTCGTCCCGGGTGACGCCGCCGGTGTTGATCGCCGCGCCGAGCCCGGCCATCACCCCGCAGCCCAGCAGGCCCGCGACGGCAGGGTCCGCGGCGGGATCGACCTTGGTGCATTGACCGGCGTGCACCAGCGTCTTGTCGGCGAACGCGCCGATGCCCAGCGCCGGTGTCAGTTCCGTGCCGTCGGTCAGCGTCATCTTCTGTTCGGCGTTGAAGGTGTCGAAACAAAGGTGCGGCCTGCCCCGTTTGCAGGCCCGGCACTGGCCGCATACGGCGCGCCAGTTCAGCACCACGAAGTCGCCCGGCTCGACCGCGGTCACGCCCGGCCCGATCGTTTCGACCGTGCCGGCGGCCTCATGGCCGAGCAGGAACGGGTACTCGTCGTTGATCCCGCCCTCGCGGTAGGTCAGGTCGGTGTGGCACACCCCGCAGGCGGTGATGTCGACCAGGACCTCACCGGGGCCGGGGTCCGGGACGACGATGTCCACCAATTCGACGGGTTCGCCCTTCTTTCGTGAAATCACACCGCGCACTGTCTGACTCATGGCCTCCAACCTACTGGTAGGCATCATGGAGTCACCGCCCCCGTCGAGCTTGCGGTGCTTGCACCGATCCTGCGCTCAAGGCGTGCGTCACGGCTAAATACCGACGCTGCACGCAGACTCGGCGGGAAAGCCGCGGTGTAGCGTCGCTGATCATGACCGCACTCGAAACCACCAAAGAATTCGTCGGCCGAATCGTGGGGGCAGTCGACGGCGCCAGCCTGGCCCTGCTGTTGAGCATCGGGCATCAGACCGGTCTGCTGGACACGATGGCCGGGCTGCCGCCCGCCACCAGCGAGCAGATCGCCGAGGCCGCCGGCCTCAACGAGCGCTACGTCCGGGAATGGCTGGGCGGCATGACCACCGGGCACGTCGTCGACTACGACGCCGGCACCGCCACCTACTCGTTGCCCGAACACCGCGCCGGCGTGCTGACCCGCGCGGCGGGGCCGCACAACCTGGCCCTGGCAGCCATGTTCATCCCGCTGCTCAGCGAGGTCGAACAGAAAATCATCGACTGCTTCCGCGAGGGCGGCGGGCTGCACTACAACGAGTTTCCCCGCTTCCACATGCTGATGGCCGAGCAGAGCGCTGCGGTGTTCGACACCGCGCTCGTCGACGTGGTGTTGCCGTTGGTCGACGGCCTCGTCGACCGGTTGCGGTCCGGAGTCGACGTGGCCGACTTCGGCTGCGGCAGCGGTCACGCGATCAACGTGATGGCGCAGGAGTTTCCGGCCAGCCGATTCACCGGCATCGACTTTTCCGAGGAGGCCATCGCAGCCGGCGCCCGGGAGGCCGCCGACCTTGGCCTGGCGAACGTGTCGTTCGAACGCCACAATCTGCCCGAACTGGACAAGGCCGCCGCATACGACGTCATCACCGTGTTCGACGCGATCCACGACCAGGCGCACCCCGCGCGGGTGCTGGAGAACATCTACCGCGCACTGCGCCCCGGCGGTGTCTTTCTGATGGCCGATGTCCAGGCATCGAGCCAGCTGGAAGAGAACATCGGGGTGCCGATGAGCACCTACCTCTACACGACGTCGTTGATGCACTGCATGACGGTGTCGCTGGCCATGGAGGGCGCCGGGCTGGGCGCCGCCTGGGGAACCCAGATGGCCACCTCGATGCTCGCCGACGCCGGGTTCGACGACGTGCGGGTCACCGAGGTCGAGTCGGACCCGATCAACAACTACTACTTGGCCCGTAAGGCGCCAGGACGTTGACGCGCCCGACCTGATGGCCGTTCTTGACGCTGTTGACGACTGGCCGGTTTGGGCCGCAGCCGCGGCGGTGATCGGACCCGCCGGGGTGGTGGCCAGCCACGGCGACACCCAACGGGTGTTCCAACTGGCGTCGGTGACCAAGCCGCTGGTGGCCCGGGCCGTGCAGGTCGCCGTCGAAGAGGGCGTCGTCGACCTCGACACGCCCGCCGGCCCGCCCGGTGCCACCATTCGCCACCTGTTGGCGCACGCGTCGGGCCTGGCCATGCACAACGATCACGTGCTGGCCCCGCCCGGTACCCGGCGCATCTATTCCAACCACGGCTTCACCGTGCTGGCCCAGACCGTGGAGCGGGAGTCGGGCATCGAGTTCGCGCGCTATCTGGGTGAGGCGGTGTGCGAACCGCTGGGCATGGCCACCACCCGGCTGGACGGCGGCGCGGTCGCCGCCGGGTTTGGTGCGACCTCGACGGTGGCGGATCTGGCGGCGTTCGCCGGCGACTTGCTGTGCCCGTCGACGGTCTCGGCGCAGCTGCACGCCGAGGCGACGACGGTGCAGTTTCCCGGATTGGACGGCGTGTTGCCCGGCTACGGCGTGCAGCGGCCCAACGATTGGGGGCTGGGTTTCGAGATCAGGGACGCGAAGTCGCCGCACTGGACGGGTGCGCACAACTCGGCGCGCAGCTACGGCCATTTCGGCCAGGCAGGCGGCTTCATCTGGGCAGATCCGGAGGCGGAGCTGGCGCTGGTGGTGCTCACCGACCACGATTTCGGCGACTGGGCGATCAAGCGATGGCCGGCGATTTCCGATGCCGTGATATTCGAGTACTCCGCACACTAGCGCAACAGGGGTATCACGAGGCACAATAGACACGCAAGACACACCCAAAACTTCAGAAGCATCCTGCTTGCCAGGTCCACCAGGTCGTTGGGGAAGACGTCCCTCGTGGAACTGAAGGAGCAGGAATGCGTGCGTCGAATCAATTCGCCGATGTGACGACTGGCGTGGTGTACGTCCATGCCTCGCCCGCGGCGGTCTGCCCGCATGTCGAGTGGGCGTTGTCGTCGACCCTGGGAGCCAAGGCGAACCTCACGTGGACGCCGCAGCCGGCGATGCCGGGGCAACTGCGCGCGGTCAGCAATTGGGTCGGGCCGGTCGGCACCGGCGCCAGGCTGGCCAACGCGTTGCGCTCCTGGTCAGTGCTCCGGTTCGAGGTCACCGAGGACCCGAGCCCCGGCGTCGACGGGCACCGGTTCAGCCACACCCCGCAACTGGGTCTGTGGAGCGGCGCGATGAGCGCCAACGGCGACATCATGGTCGGGGAGATGCGGCTGCGGTCGATGATGGCGCAGGGCGCCGACACCCTGGCCGCGGAACTGGACTCGGTGCTCGGGACCGCGTGGGACGAGGCGCTCGAGGCCTATCGCGACGGCGGCGACGTCGGCGAGGTGACCTGGCTCAGCCGCGGGGTCGGTTGAGCACGTAGTGATCGCAGGCGCGGCGGCGCCGGGCGCTGGGGGTATGCCCCCAGAGGGAGGGGCCCCCACCCGCATGCGGGGGACGGGGCACCAGCGCTAAACGGTCGGCGGATGCTCCGGGGCGGCGGTCACCGGCATGTCGACGTTGCCCTTGCACTCGCCGCTGGCGATATCGGTGTGAAAGACGCCGGTGAGGACCCCGTTGGGCCCGGGCGTATAGGTCGTGATGGACTTCGCCGGGTCGTATTCGATGGTGCCGTCGGGCAGCAGACAATCCCACTTCCAGGTCATCTCACGCACCCACTGCGACCCGTTCCAGGTGAACTCGATCGATGTCGGCAGGGAATCGTTTTTGGGCGGCGGCGGGTCATTCACCGTGGCAACACAGGCGCCCGACGAGCAACTCGAACTAATGGAGACGCTAACCCGGTGCGCGAATTCGGGTTGGTGGGCCGCCATGCTGGTGCCCTGCTTGGCGTTGGCGGAGAGCGTGAGCACGTACTGCCCGTTCCATGACGCGGCATCACCTGCGAACGCGGGGGGCGAGGAGCAGAGCGAACCGCCGAGCGGTGCGGCCGCCAGCGCGACAAGAGCGATTGTGCGGGATGCCATCACCTTTCCTCCCACGAGGAGCAGTTCTGTCAAGATGTCGGATTCTTCGCGCCGGTCGTTACACGGCGGCGATCGAGTTCTAGGGCCGAGGCCGGCGAAGAATCTGCAGGGCCGCGGGCACCACCGAAATCTCCGCGGGAAGTGGACCCACGAAGTCGCCATCGGCGTAGACGTTGATGCCGGGGCTCTCCACGTGAATCGATTTGGCGCGTGCCGTGCTCACCTCGTCGAGGTTCACGTGCGTGCCCTTCATCACGGTGGGGAACAGGCGCACCAGCTTGGTGCGGGATGCCCCGTGCACCATGGTGATGTCGAGCAGACCATCGGCGTGATCGGCATACGGACAGATCAGCATCCCGCCACCGTAGCTGCGGGTGTTGCCGAACGCCGCGAGCGTGATGTCGACGTCGATCTCCTGGGCTCCGTCGAGCACCATGCGGAACGGCAACAACCGCAGCTGTGACAGCTCGGCGAGCATCGCGATGTAGTAGCGCAACCGCCCATGGGGCCAGCTCATCCGGTTGGCGCGATCGGTCACCAGGGAATCGAAGCCGGTGGCCGCCACGGTGCCGAACCACTTGTCGGCCCCTGTGCTGTCGCGAATCCGGCCCAGGTCGACGGTTTCCGTCCAGCCGTCGACGACGATGTCCGCGGCGGCTTCGGGGTCCTTTGTGGGGACGCCGAATTCGCGAGCGTGGTCGTTGCCCGTTCCCGCCGGGACGATTCCCATCGGAATGTCGGTGCCGGCCAACACCTGCAGCGCATTGGAGAAGACGCCGTCGCCTCCGGTCACCATCACCGCGTCGGCGCCCTTGTCGAGCGCCGCGCCGACCAGGTACCGGGCGTCTTGCGCGTCGTCGCCGATGATTTCGACGACCTCGACGCCCCGGTGGTGCAGCCGGGCGATCGCGAGTTGCGCTGCACGTATCGCCGCCCCGTGGCCCGAGAGGGGATTGGTCAGCGCGATCACCCTGTTGACTTCGCGGCGGCGGAGCTCGCCGGTGATGGGGGCATCCGGGCTCATGGAATCAGCTTGCCCGGGTTGAGGATTCCGGCCGGATCCAGTGTCGCCTTGACCGCCCGCAATACCTGCACACCGAGCTCGCCCACCTCGTTGCGCATCCAGGGCCGGTGATCGGCGCCGACCGAATGATGATGGGTGATGGTTCCGCCGGCGGCCATGATCGCATCCGAGGCGGCCTTTTTGGCGGCCCGCCACTGCTCGATCGGATTGCCACGCTGCCCGGCGACGACGGTGAAGTACAACGAAGCGCCGCATGCGTAGACGTGCGAAATGTGGCACATCACCAGCGCCGGTGTGCCCGTTGCCGCCAGTGAGTTGGTGAGCGCTTCGGTGACAGCGGCTTTGAGCGCGGGAATGTTGGACCAGTCGGTGGCGGTCTCGAGGGTCTCGCAGAGCGCGCCCGCGGACAGCAGGGAGTCGCGCAGATACGGCGCACCGAAGCGGCCGCGCTCCCAGGCCCGCGCCGGTCCTTCTCCCAGCGATGTTCCGCCGTGTGCCGCCAGCAGCGCGCTGGTTTCGGCGTGCCGGCTCTCGACGTGCTCCCTGGTGCCTTCGAACATGGTGAGGCCCAGGCAGCCGCCCGTGATCTGGGTTTCGCCGATCGACTCGGTGGTGGCCAGGTTGATTCCGGTCTCGGCCTCGTCGGAGAGCCGAATGACGGTGGGGCCGGTGGCATTCTGCGTGACAGCACGCACGGCTGCGGTTCCGGTCACGAAGTCGGGGAATGACCACGCCTCGTAGCGGACGGCTTCCGGCACCCGGTGGACCCGCAGCCGCACCTGGGTGATGACACCGAAGACACCGTCGGAACCGATCAGCAGCTGGCGCAGGTCCGGGCCGGCCGCCGATTCCGGAGCTCGGCCCAAATCCAGCACGCCCACCGGGGTGATCACGCGTAAGCCGCGAATCATGGCGTCGAACCGGCCGTAGCCGGCCGAGTCCTGGCCGGAAGACCGGGTCGCCGCGGAGCCGCCTATCGTGACGAACTCAAAGCTCTGAGGGAAATGTCCGAGCGAAAAGCCGTGTTCGCCCAGCAGGCGTTCGGCATCCGGACCCGTGACGCCGGCCTGTAGCTCGGCCTCGCCGGACACCTCGTCGAGGGCGACGAGCCGGTCGAACCGTCGCAGATCTAGCGACACCACAGCGCCGAACTCGCCGCGAACCGGATCGAGCCCGCCGACGACGCTGGTGCCGCCGCCGAACGGGACGACGGCAATGCCGTGTTCGGAGCAATAGCGCAGGACCGCGGCGATGGCGTCTTCGCCGTCGGGGCCGCCCGGCAGCAACACCGCGTCGGGTGCGTCCTGGACTCCACGGTCCTTTCGTCGTAGCAGGTCGAACATGGACTTGCCGCCGGCGTGCAGCAACCGATCGCGGTCAGCGGTGCGGAAGTACTCGGCGCCCACGATCGTGGCCAGCGCGTCGGCATCCGCTTGTGACAACGCAGACGGGCGCAGCTTCACTTGGTCAGGCAGCAGTTCGGTTTCCTGCGAATCCCCAATGCCCAGGACCTGCTTCAGCAATGACCGGATTCCGTCGGAAAGCGGTGTGGCCGCAGCGGGATCCCCCCACGCGTTCCATTTCATCGGCGGAAGGAGAGCCTCGGGATGCGTCATGCGTTACAGTATTACATATGCTGTCAATCAGTAACGCACAGTTGGATACCGCAGAGCGGATCCTGGCGGCAGCGGCCAGCTGTGTGGTCGATTTCGGCGTCGACCGGGTGACCCTCGCCGAGATAGCGCGGCGCGCGGGTGTCAGCAGGCCGACGGTGTACCGCCGCTGGCCGGATACGCAGTCGATCGTGGCGGCGCTGTTGACCCGGCACATCACCGACGTGCTGCGCGATGCGCCGTTACGCGGTGACGACCGCGAATCGCTCGTGCGGCAGATCATTACCGTCGCCGATCTGCTGCGTCAGGACAAACTCGTCATGTCGGTGCTGCACTCCGAGCTCGCGCCGATCTACATCACCGACCGCCTCGGGACCAGCCAGCACATGCTGATCGACGCCCTTGCGGTCCGGCTGCGAGCGGCCCAGCGCAACGGCAGCGTCCGCCCCGGTGACCCCATCCAGATGGCCGCCATGGTGCTGCTGATCGCGCAGTCGACCATTCAGTCGGCGCAGATTGTCGAACCGATTCTCGATGCCGACGCGCTCGCCACCGAACTCGCCTACTCGCTGAACGGATACCTGTCGTGATGTTCGCCGCTCTGAACGCCGCCCGCCGCGCGGCCGACCTGACCGCACTCGCCGACGGCGCGCCGTTGGACGTCGTCGTGATCGGTGGCGGCATCACCGGCGTGGGGATCGCCCTGGATGCGGCGTCACGCGGGCTGCGGGTGGCGCTGGTGGAAAAACACGATCTGGCCTTCGGTACCAGCCGCTGGAGTTCCAAGCTGGTCCACGGTGGCCTGCGCTACCTGGCGAGCGGCAACGTGGGAATCGCCCGGCGCAGTGCCGTCGAACGTGGAATCTTGATGAGCCGCAACGCGCCCCACCTTGTTCATGCCATGCCGCAGCTGGTTCCGCTGCTGCCGTCGATGAGTCGTGGCGCGCGCGCATTGGTGCGCGCCGGATTCCTGGCCGGCGACGCGCTACGGATGCTGGCGGGTACGTCGTCGTCGACCCTGCCCCGATCGCGGCGGATTCCGGCGCGCCGCGTCGTGGAGATGGCGCCCACCGTCCGGACGGAGGGCCTGGACGGGGGCTTGTTGGCCTACGACGGGCAATTGATAGACGACGCCAGGCTGGTCGCCGCCGTCGCGCGCACCGCGGCGCAGCACGGCGCCCGGATCCTGACCTATGTGGCGGCATCGGAGGCCACCGGTACCTCGGTGCGGTTGACCGACCGGCGCACCGGCGAGTCGTTCGTTGTTTCGGCCGGTGCGGTGATCAATGCGGCCGGGGTGTGGGCGGGTGAGATTGACGGGTCGTTGCGGCTGCGGCCCAGCCGCGGGACTCACCTTGTCTTCGACGGCAGTGCCTTCGGTAATCTGACTGCGGCGCTGACGATTCCGATCCCCGGTGAGCTCAACCGGTTCGTGTTCGCCATGCCCGAGCAACTGGGCCGGGTTTATCTGGGATTGACCGATGAGGACGCGCCGGGCTCGATTCCCGACGTGCCGGAACCCTCTGCGGGTGAGATCACGTTCCTGCTGGAGACGGTCAACACCGCGGTGGGGACCGCGCTTGGCAGGGCCGACGTCATCGGCGCCTACGCGGGGCTGCGGCCGCTGATCGACACCGGGGAAGGTCGCACCGCCGACGTGTCGCGCGAGCACGCCGTGGTCGAATCGGCGTCCGGCGTCATCAGCGTGATCGGCGGCAAGCTGACCGAATACCGTTATATGGCACAAGACGTCCTGGATCGCGCGATCGGCTTGCGGCACCTGGACGCCGGGAAGTGCCGGACCCGCGACTTGCCGCTCATCGGCGCCCCGGCCAACCCGGGGCCGGCCGCGGGGTCGCCACCCGCCGCGTTGCCGCCGTCGCTGGTGCAGCGTTACGGAGCCGAGGCGACCAACGTCATCGCCACCGCCGGCTGCGAGCGCCCGACCGATCCGGTCGCCGACGGCATCGACGTCACCCGGGCGGAATTCGAATACGCGATAACCCACGAGTGCGCGCTGGAGGCGTCCGACATCGTCGATCGGCGGACCCGGATCGGCCTGGTGGGGTCCGACCGGGAGCGAGTTGCGAGGGTGGCCGAGGAGTTTCTGGCGCGCTTCGGCTAGTGGGCTTCCCCGATGTCTTCGTGCCACAAATCGGGGTGTTCGGCGATGAAGGCCGACATCATCGCGGTGCAGCGCCGGTCGTCGAGCACCGTGACCGTGACCCCGTTGTCCGCCAGCCATTCGTGCCCGCCGCTGAAGGTTTCGCATTCGCCGATCAGCACCGCCCCGATGTTGAACTGGCGCACCAGACCGCTGCAGTACCAGCACGGGGAAAGCGTCGTCACCATGACCGTGGACCGGTAGTCCCGTTGCCGGCCGGCCGTACGGAACGCGTCGATTTCGGCGTGCAACGACGGATCCCCTTGTTGCACACGGCGATTGCGGCCCCGTCCGAGCAGCACGCCGTCGGTGGTGAACAGCGCGGCCCCGATCGGGATACCGCCCTCGGCCAGCCCGGTCTGCGCTTCTTCGAACGCGACGTCCATCATCGCCGTTCTCAGCTGCTGAGCGGACGCAAAAGTCCCTGACCCGCGGCGCGTCATAGGGCTTTTGCGGGGCTTTTGTGGCTGCCCGCGGGCGATCTCAGAGCGGGATGTTCTTGTGGCGGCCGCGGCGTGCGGGCGCCTGGGCCAGCGCCTCGGTGAGCTTGCTGCGGGTGTGGGTCGGGTCGATCTTCTCGTCGACCACGCCGATCTCGATGGCGCTGTCGACGCCGCCGGCGATCCGCTCGTGCTCGGCAGCCAATTCGTCGTGCAGCGCCTCGCGTTCGTGCTCCGGCGCGGCGGCCAACTTCTTCTTGTGCAGGATGCCGACGGCCGCCTTGGCGCCCATCACCGCCACCTCGGCGTCCGGCCAGGCGAACACCTTGGTCGCGTTCAGCGAGCGGGAATTCATCGCAATGTAGGCCCCGCCGTAGGTCTTCCGGGTGACCAGCGTGACCCGCGGCACCGTGCACTCGCCGAAGGCGTGCAGCAGCTTGGCGCCGCGGCGCACCACACCGCCCCACTCCTGGTCGACGCCCGGCAGGTAGCCCGGGACATCGACAACCACAACCAGCGGGATCCCGAACGCGTCGCAGAGTCGCACGAAACGCGCTGCCTTCTCGGCGCTCTCGGAATTCAGGCAACCGCCCAGGCGCAGCGGGTTGTTGGCCAGCACACCGACGGTGCGGCCGGAAAGCCGTCCCAGCCCGACCACCATCGACGGCGCCCAGTTGGCCTGGAACTCGTCGAACGGCACGCCCTGATCGAGGAGCGCGGTGACGATCGGACGGACGTCGTAGGCCCGGCGGGCGGATTCGGGCAGCAGCGCGTGGATGTCAGTGTCCTCGGCCTCGGCCTTGCTGCGGTCGAAATGCCCTTGCTGGCAGAACAATCCGACGAGCCGACGGCCACGCTCGTAGGCGTCGAGCTCGTCGTCGGCGACGATGTGGCACACGCCGGACTTCTTGTGGTGCGTCTCCGGGCCGCCCAACGAGGCCATGTCGACGTCCTCGCCGGTGACGCTGCGTACCACGTCGGGTCCGGTGACGAACACCCGGCTTTCCGGCGCCATCACGATGACGTCGGTCAGCGCCGGTCCGTAGGCTGCGCCGCCGGCGGCGAAACCGACGACCACCGAGATCTGCGGAACGTAGCCGGACGCGCGGATCATGGCCTCGAACACCGTCCCGACCGCGTGCAGCGCCTTGACGCCTTCGGCCAATCTGGCCCCACCGGAGTGCCAGATGCCCACGATGGGGCTCTGCTCCTCGATGGCGGTGTCGTAGGCGTTGACGATGTGCGTGCACCCCTCGATGCCCATGGCTCCGCCCATCACGGTCCCGTCCGTGCAGAAGGCGATGGTACGCACACCGTTCACGGTCCCCGCGGCGGACAGCACCCCCGAGCGGTCGCGCTCGTGCAGCAACTCGACGCTGCCGTCGTCGAAGAAATTGCTCAGACGCAACAGCGGGTCGCGAGGGTCGAGCGACTCGCCAACCGCCTCGGGGGCCGTGATTGTCATCGCAGTTCTCCTGTTCCGGGTGTGCTCGGGTTAAAGCGGGTCAGTACCGCCCGAAGGCGAGTGCCACGTTGTGCCCGCCGAACCCGAACGAGTTGTTGATCGCGTACTGGTAATTGCCCGGTCGCGGCTTACCCGCCACCACGTCCAAGTCGATCTCTGGATCGAGGTTTTCCAGGTTCAGTGTCGGCGGGACGACCTGGTCCCGCAATGCGAGCACGGTCAGGATGGACTCGACCGCGCCGACCGCGCCGACTGAGTGGCCCAGCGCAGCCTTCGGAGCGTAGACGGCCGGCTTGTTGCTGCCCAGCGCGTTGTTGATAGCCCTTCCCTCGGCGACGTCACCCACCGACGTGCCGGTGGCGTGCGCGTTTACGTGGCCGATGTCGCCCGGAGTCAGCCCGGCGAGCTGGATCGCCCGGGTCATCGCATGCCCGGCGCGTTCCCCGTTGGGGTCCGGTGCCACCATGTGGTAGCCGTCCGAAGTGATGCTGGCGCCCATGATCCTGGCCAGGATGTTGGCCCCGCGGGCTTTGGCGTGCTCCTCGGTCTCGATCACCATCAACGCGCCGGCTTCGCCGAACACGAATCCGGTGCGGTCCCTGTCGAACGGGCGACAGGCACCGGCCGGGTCGTCGTTCTTGGTCGACATCACGATGCGCATCTGGGCGAACGCCGCGATCGGCACGGCCTCGATCTTGGTCTCGACACCACCGCAGATGGCGATGTCGGCCTCACCGAACACGATGTTGCGCCACGCCTGGGCGACGCCCTCGGAACCGGACGCGCACGCCGACACGGGCGTGATCACACCGGCCTTCGCGTGCCGTTCCAGGCCCACCGCCGCGGCGGCGCCGTTGGGCATGTACTTCTGCACGCCGAGCGGAGAAACCGCCTTCATCCCACGAGCGCGCATGTCGTCGTAGCTGAAGACCATTTCTTCCGACGACCCCAAGCCGGTGCCGATGGAGACCATCAACCGGTTGTTATCGACCTCGGGAGAGCCGGCGTTCTCCCACACCCGCCGGCTCAGAATGGTGGACATCCGTTGCAGGTAACCCGTCCTGCGCAGCTCGACGCGCGTCAGCTGGCTGTCGAATTCCTCCAGTAGGTGCCCGCCGATGCGAACCGGTAGGTCGAACTCCTCGACGAATGGATCGTCGAGCTTGCGGATACCGCTTTGGCTGTCCAACAACAGCTTCCAAGTGCTCTCGGCGTCAGTCGCCAGCGCAGTCGTCATGGCGATGCCAGTAACGACGACGTTCGGGAGTGTCTTCCCGGTAACGAACTCTGTCATGGGTCTTGCGAACGTTCCTTCCATACTTGTCCGGCTCCTCCTCGGGCCTTTTGCGGCCCGCATCGTCGCCGGACGCCGTGCTCAGTAACGCCCGAAGGCGAGTGCCACGTTGTGGCCCCCGAACCCGAACGAGTTGTTGATCGCGTACCGGAAATCGCCGTAGCGAGGTTCGTTCGCGACAACATCAAGGTCGATCTCGGGATCTGGGGTCTCGTAGTTCAGGGTTGGGGGGATCACGCCGTCCCGCAGGGTCAGCACCGTGAGGACGGATTCCAGCGCCCCAGTTGCACCGATGGAGTGGCCCAGCGCCGACTTCGGCGCATACACCGCGGCCCGCTCGCAACCGGCGACCCGAATGGCGTTGGCCTCGGCGGTGTCGCCGATCGGTGTCGCCGTTCCGTGTGCGTTGACGTGGTCGATGTCCTTGGGGGACAGGCCCGCCAACTCCAGCGACCGTGTCATCGCCCGGCCGGCGCGCACGCCGTCCGCCGCGGGCGCCACCATGTGGAAGGCGTCCGAGGTGATACCGGCACCCATCAACCGGGCCAGCGGCTTGGCGCCGCGGGCCTTGGCGTGCTCCTCGGTCTCGATCAGCATGAGCGCCCCGGCCTCGCCGAACACGAAGCCGTCGCGGTCTTTGTCGAACGGCCGCGAGGCACGCTCGGGCTCATCGTTACGGGTGGACATGGCCCGCATCATGGAGAACGCCGCGATGGGCAGCGCTTCGATGAGACCCTCGACGCCGCCGCAGACGGCGACGTCGGCGTCTCCCATGACGATTTGCCGCCAGGCGTGGGCGATCGCTTCCGAACCCGACGAGCAGGCCGAAACCGGGGTGATCACCCCGGCGCGGGCCCCGAGCTGCAGGCCCACCACCGCCGCGGCGCCGTTGGGCATGATCATCTGAACGGCGAGCGGCGACACCTTGCGGGGGCCGCCCGTGTTCATCAGGTCATAGCTCTCCACGAGCCGCTCGGCGCCACCCAGACCGGTGCCGATCGCAACCGTGAATCGGTCCGGGTCGACCTCCGGGGTGCCGGCGGACTCCCACAGTTGACCGCCCAGCAATTTGGCCATCCGCTGGACATACGACATCCGCCGCATGTCGAGCCTGCCCATGTGGTTGTCGATGGGCTCCTTGAGGTGGCCACCGATATTGACGGGCAGGTCCCACTTGGTGACGAACTCGTCTTCAAGTACGTGGATGCCGCTCTCGCCGGCCAAAAGACCCTTCCACGTGCTCTCGATGTCCGGCGCGATCGATGTCGTCGCCGTGACGGCGGTTACCACAACGCTGGGGTAACCGCCATTAGCAGTGGAAGGCTTGGTCACTTGCTGTCCGCTTCCATCCTTGCTTTCACGTTGGCAACAGCCTCGGGGTTCTCCGACTCGAGCTTGGCGCGCAACGCCTCGGCGGCTTCGGGGTTCTCTTCCTCGAGCTTCTGGATGTAGGAGACGACGTCACCGACGGTACGCAGACCGGCGAGGTCCTCGTCGGGGATCTTGACGCCGTACTTGTCCTCGGTTTGCACCGCGATCTCAACCATCGACAGCGAGTCGATGTCCAGGTCGTCGACGAACGACTTCTCCGGGGTGACCTCGGACGGCTCGATACCGGTGACCTCTTCGATGATCTCGGCGATACCGGCAATGATTTCTTCCTGTGAGACGGCCACAGCCTGATTCCCTTCGTAATGTGTTGTGTGTTAATCGAAATGACGTGCTATGTGGTTGTACTGGGTGCAGCTGGCTTTAGAGTTCGGCCAGCGCGTCCAGGTCCGCGGGTGATTTGACGGCACGGGCCGTAACTCCCCGAAGTTCGCGTTTGGCGATACCGGTGAGAGTGCCCGCAGGGGGGAACTCCACGGCCGCCGCGACTTCCTTCTCGCGAAGCGTCGCGGTGCACAGGTCCCAGCGCACCGGCTGGGTCAGCTGAGCGACCAGCGCGTCCATCGCCGCTGCCGCCGAGGTGACGGGCTTTCCGTCGTGGTTGGACAGCAGCGTCGCGGTGGGCTCGGCGGTCGAGACGGCGGCCGCCGCGGCCGCGTAGCGATCGAGCGCCGGAGCCATGTACCTGGTGTGGAACGCTCCGGCCACACCGAGGGCGCGCACCCTCGCCTTGGCCGGCGGGTCCTCGGCGAGCTTCTCCAATGCGGTCAGCGAGCCGGCGGCGACGATCTGGCCGGCGGCGTTGCGGTTCGCGGGGAACAGGTCGAGCTGCTCGAGGCGGGCCAGCACTTCGGCCTCGTCACCACCGAGCACGGCCGACATGCCGGTCGGCTCTATGGCGCACGCCTTGGCCATTTCGGCACCGCGGGTCGCGGCCAGCGCGACGGCGTCGTCAGCGGCGAGCACACCGGCGATCGCGTAGGCCGCGATCTCGCCGACGGAGTGACCGGCCACGATTGTGTTTCCGCCGGCCTCTGCATCGGTGAGCAGGTCGCGCTTCTTGAGCTCCTGGTAAGCGAGCAGGGTGGCTGCCACGACCAGGGGCTGGGTGACGGCGGTGTCAGTGATCTCTTCTGTCGACGCGGTGGTGCCCAGCCGCACCAGATCCAGGCCGCTGGCCTTCGACCAGATGTCGAGCTGGTCCGCGGTGCCAGGCAAATCTAGCCACGGCGAGAGCATTCCCTCGGTCTGCGAGCCCTGTCCGGGCGCAAGCAATGCAATCACGTGTCTAAGAGAACACTGTGGAAACGATTTTGGCGGGTGTAACAGATTATGAACCTCGTCTTAGGTTTTTGTGTACACCCTACAAAACGGCCCGGTAAGCTACCAGTTTGATGCCATGCTGCGATCTGTTGGCTGGGTCACTATCGGGCCGATTGGCCCAGAACGGCCCCGTTGACCGGCAACGGAACCGCGTTGTTACCGACCGCAGCTGGACTGGTGGGGTAGTTCAGCTGGCCGACCGTCGCCGCCACTCGCAGCACGTATGCATCGCGCGGCTGTGTGGGATCGCGGCCGGTGAAGTCGGTGATCCGCTTGAGCCGGTATCGCACGGTGTTTGGATGAACGAACAACTTTCTGGCACAAGCTTCAATCGCGCCGCCGCAATCTAAATAAGCATCGAGTGTCTCGATCAACGTCGGTCCCGCGTCCGCCAACGGCCCCATCACGTCGGTGTGTAGCGCCACGATCGCCGACGCATCCCCCATCAGGGCGCGTTCGGGCAACAGTTCTCGCGCCAGCACGGGTCGTGGTGCCCCGCGCCACCCGCCCACGGCGTTCATCCCGGAGATCGCCTCGCTTGCGCTGTGGTAGGCCGCGGTCAGCATGGGCGCGGTGGGTCCGATGACCACGGGGTCATCGGAGAACGCCTGCAACAGGTCACCGAGGAACTTGTCGGTCGGCGAGAGTTGGCCTGACACGATCGCCACCAGCCAGGTGCCGTGCACATCGGTGAGCGCCGCGCGGCCGTGCCGGGCGGCGATATCGCGGACATGCTGGCTGGCCCGCTGGCTGTCGTCCGGGCCGATCGAGCCGTCGCGGCCGGGCGCCGGAATGCCGACCACCACCGTCGCCGGTGCGGTGGTGTCCCAGTTCAGCGCCGCGGCGCGGGACAGCAGTTCGGGGCCCGTGTCGCCGCGCACCACCGCGTCGACCACGCTGGCCTCCATCCGGCTGTCCCAGGTGCCGCGCGCTTCGGCCGCGTTGGCGTACGCCGTGGCGGCGGCGAACGCCAGGTCACGGCTGTACTTCAAGATCCCCACCGTCAGGGCGGTCAATTGCTCTTCGGAGCGGGCCAGCAGCGGCACGACTTCCTCGAAGAACTCCATGGTGACCCGCACCATCTCCACGCTGTGCCGCAGCGCGATCCGGCGGGTCAGGTCCTGGGGAAACAGTTCGAAGGCCTGTGCGGTGTGGCTGACGTTGCTGTGCGGATCGTGCATCCACTCGACGAAGTTGACGACAGCCGTCTGCACCACCAACGCCACGCTGGCCCGCTGGGACGCCTCCAGCTCGGCGAAGAACGGCAGCCGCTCCTGCATGGCCGAGACCGCTTCGGTGGACAGCCGGCCGGAATACTGCTTCAACCGCCGCAACAGGGAGTCGGGGACGGTGTCCAGCTGTTCGAGCGGCGACCGTGGATGCTTGGCGAACGGACCGGCGAAGGGGTTGTCATTCACCCCTAAAACCTACGCCATTTTTCTGGAAGTTCCCGCTAAAGCGGCGTCCGCGTCTTAGTGGCGCCTTACGCCGAAGGGCGGCTCCCATCGCCGAACGTCACGCTGGCGTGGCGTTGGGCACCGAGCGTCACGCCAGCGTGACGCTCGCGGGGCGTTACGCCACGCCGGGGTCAGAAGTCTGCTCCGGGGCGGCCTGCACATCATCGATCTTGTACTCGCGGGCCGCCGCGATCGGCACCGAGGGGTCGATCTCACCGTCACACGCCAGTGCCTCCAGCACCGCGACCACCTGCGACTCCGCGTCGGTGTTGAAGAAACGACGCGCCGCGGGGCGAGTGTCGGAGAAACCGAACCCGTCGGTGCCCAGGGTGACGAAGGTGCCCGGCACCCAGGGTCGGATCTGTTCGGGAATGGCGCGCATCCAGTCCGAGACGGCGATCACCGGCCCGCTGGCCTTCGAGAGAGCCTGCGTCACATAAGGCACATCGGCGGGGCGGTCGGGGTAGCGCAGCTTCGCCTTCTCCACGGCTACGCCGTCGCGGTTCAATTCGCCCCAGCTGGTCACCGACCACACGTCGGCTGAGACATCCCACTGGGCGGCCAGCATCTCCGCCGCCTGCAGCGCCGCCGGCATCGCCACCCCAGAGGCCAGGAGCTGCGCCTTGCTGGCGCGCCGCTCGGTGGCGGTGTGGTAGCGGTAGATGCCCCGCAACGCGCCCTCGGGGTCGAAGTTGTCCGGCTCGGGTGGCTGCGCGTAGGGCTCGTTGTAGACGGTGATGTAGAAGTACACGTTCTCGGGGTCCTCCCCGAACATCCGTGCCAGGCCGCTCTCGACGATGTGGGCGATCTCGTAGGCGAAGGCCGGGTCGTAGGCGACCACCGCCGGATTGGTGGCCGCCAGCAGCAGTGACTGGCCGTCGGCGTGTTGCAGGCCCTCGCCGGTCAACGTGGTGCGCCCCGCGGTCGCGCCGAGCAGGAAGCCGCGCGTCATCTGGTCGGCGGCGGCCCACAGGCTGTCGCCGGTGCGCTGGAAGCCGAACATCGAATAGCAGATGTAGATCGGGATCATCGGCTCGCTGTGCGTCGCATACGAGGTGCCGGCTGCGATGAACGACCCCACCGACCCGGCCTCGTTGATGCCCTCGTGCAGGATCTGCCCGACTTCGCTTTCCTTATATGCCAGCATCAGCTCGGCGTCGACCGCGGTGTACAGCTGGCCGTTGCGGTTGTAGATCTTCAACGACGGAAACCACGAGTCCATGCCGAACGTCCGTGCCTCGTCGGGAATGATCGGGACGATCCGCGGGCCGATCTCTTTGTCCCGCATCACTTCTTTGAAAGTTCGCACCAGCGCCATGGTGGTGGCGACCTCCTGGTTCCCGGAACCCTTTTTCAGCGGGGCATAGATGTCGCGGCCGGGCAGCTTCAGCGCCTTGGTCTTCGTCCGCCGCTCGGGCAGAAAGCCCCCGAGGGTGCGGCGCCGGTCCAGCATGTAGCGGATCTCGGCGGCGTCGGGGCCGGGGTGGTAGTAGGGCGGCAGGTAGGGATCCTCGTCCAGCTGGGCATCGCCGATCGGAATCCGCATGGAATCCCGGAACCACTTGAGGTCTTCCAGGGCAAGCTTTTTCATCTGGTGGGTGGCGTTGCGGCCCTGGAAGTGCGCGCCCAGCGAGTAGCCCTTGATGGTCTTGGCCAGGATCACCGTCGGCTGTCCCTTGTGGTCGACGGCGGCCCGATAGGCGGCATACACCTTGCGGTAGTCGTGGCCGCCGCGTTTGAGGTTCCAGATCTCCTGGTCGCTCATGTTCTCCACCAGCGCCTTGGTGCGCGGGTCGCGGCCGAAGAAGTGGTCGCGCACATAGGCGCCGTCATTGGCCTTGTACGTCTGGTAGTCGCCGTCAGGGGTGCTGTTCATCAGGTTCACCAGCGCGCCGTCGCGGTCCGCGTGCAGCAGGGCGTCCCACTCGCGGCCCCAGACCACCTTGATGACGTTCCAGCCGGCTCCGCGGAAGAACGACTCCAGCTCCTGGATGATCTTGCCGTTGCCGCGCACCGGGCCATCGAGGCGCTGCAGGTTGCAGTTGATGACAAAGGTCAGGTTGTCCAGGCCCTCCAGCGCCCCGACATGTAGCAATCCGCGGCTTTCCGGCTCGTCCATCTCGCCGTCGCCCAAAAAGCACCACACGTGCTGCTCGGAGGTGTCCTTGATGCCCCGGTCGTGCAGATAGTGGTTGAACCGCGCCTGGTAGATGGCGTTCATCGGGCCCAGGCCCATCGACACGGTGGGAAACTCCCAGAAGTCGGGCATCAGCCGCGGGTGCGGATAGGACGGCAAACCGCCGCCGGGATGGCTGTGTTCCTGCCGGAAGCCATCAAGTTGGTCTGCGCTGAGCCGACCTTCGAGGAAGGCGCGCGCGTAGATTCCCGGGGACGCGTGGCCCTGGATGAACACCTGGTCCCCGCCGCCGGGATGCGACTTGCCGCGGAAGAAGTGATTGAAGCCGACCTCATACAGCGCCGCGGACGAGGCATAGGTCGAAATGTGGCCGCCCACGCCCACTCCCGGGCGCTGGGCGCGGTGCACCATGATGGCGGCGTTCCACCGGATCCACGCCCGGAAGCGTCGTTCCACGTCCTCGTCGCCGGGGAACCACGGCTCCAGTTCGGTCGGGATGGTGTTGACGTAGTCGGTCGAAGTGAGCGAGGGGATGGCGACCCGCTGCTCGCCCGCCCGCTCCAGCAGCCGCAGCATCAGGTAGCGGGCCCGCGCCGGCCCGGAGCGCTCCAGCAACTGGTCGAAAGACTCCAGCCACTCCGACGTCTCTTCGGGGTCGATGTCGGGCAGATAGGACGCCACACCTTCGCGGATCACCCGAACACGGTCGGGTTCGCTTGCGCTGCTGGGGGTTTTGGCCAGATCGTGGCGCACGAACTCGGTAGTCAACGCACTACTCCTGTAGTTGGCGGGCAATCTACTTGGGTGTTTGCCTTCCTATCGTGCCGCACCGGCGTTGTGGGCTGCTAGCCGCCATCGGTTCGACGGTTGGGTTCAACGGCCGACACAAACTCGGTGCGTTGAGGGCGGCCCGGTTCACCACCCGGTAACGTCTGCAACCGTGCTCATCGGATCCCGTGCCGTGGCGGGTGCGTTCACGAGGCGCGGCGCTCTGGCAGTCGGCTGTATCGCGGCCGCCCTGATGGGCATCGTGGGCTGTACCACCGTCACCAACGGCACGGCCACACCCGATACGAAGGTGGCCCCCGCCTATCGGCAGTCGGTGTCCGTCTCGGTGTCTGCCTCGTCGGCGACGTCGCGGATCCGGGAGTCCCAACGGCAACAATCGCTGACCACCAAGGCCGTGCGCAGCTCGTGCGACTCGCTGGCCACCACCAGCAGCACGGCGATCGACAAGGTGAACGTGTTCGTCGGGGCGTTCAATGCGGGCCGCAACACCGGACCGACCGAAGGCCCGGCCATCCAGGCCCTCAACGACAGCGTCTCCGCCGTTTCCAACAGCTTCAGCGACGCGTTGTCGTCGCAGCTGAAGGACGCCTTCAACGCCTATATCGACGCGGCCCGCGGAGTAGCCAACGCCATCGGCACGCATGCGCCGACGGGGGAGTTCAACAGGCGAGTCGACCAACTCAACGACACCAAGACGAAGGCGCTGAAAATTTGCCTGGCAGCCTTCTGAGGGACAAGTGTGCACCGGATTCTGGCTGTGCGACGATAATCCCCAGTGCACGCGCACGGGAATTGGACTAAGGAGGCTCCACGGTGGTCGCGGTGGATCACGCTCGCAAATTGGGCATCCAACGGGACCAAGTTGTCCAGGAGTGGGGCTGGGACGAAGACACCGACGACGACATCCGCGCCTCCGTCGAGGAAGCGTGCGGCGCCGAGTTGCTCGATGAGGACACAGACGAGGTGGTCGATGTCGTCCTGCTGTGGTGGCGAGACGGGGACGGCGACCTGGTGGACACCCTGATGGACGCGATCAGCCCGCTGGCCGAGGACGGCGTGATCTGGGTGCTGACACCCAAGACCGGTAAGCCCGGTCACGTGCTGCCCGCCGAGATCGCCGAGGCGGCTCCCACCGCCGGCCTGATGCCGACCTCGTCGGTCAACCTCGGCGACTGGAGTGCCAGCCGGTTGGTCCAGCCGAAGTCGCGGGCCGGGAAGCGTTGATGCTGCCAGTCGGTACCGCCGCCCCGGACTTCACCTTGCGCGACCAGAATCAGCAGCGTGTCACCCTGAGCAACTACCGTGGCGCCAAGAACGTCCTGCTGGTGTTCTTCCCGTTGGCTTTCACCGGGATCTGCCAGGGTGAACTTGGTCAGTTGCGTGACCACCTGCCCGACTTCGAGAACGACGACAGCGAGGCGCTGGCCATCTCGGTGGGCCCGCCGCCCACGCACAAGATCTGGGCCCTGGAGAACGGGTTCACGTTCCCGGTGCTATCGGATTTCTGGCCGCACGGCGAGGTCAGCCAGGCCTACGGGGTCTTCAACGACGACGCCGGCTATTCCAATCGCGGCACCTTCGTCGTCGACAGGTCCGGGATCATCCGGTTCGCAGAGATGAAGCAGCCCGGTGAGTCCCGCAACCAACGGCTGTGGACTGACGCGTTGGCGGCCTTAAGGGCCTGAGCGGGCGTGAGGGTTTTGGGGACTTGGTCGTCGGGCGTGTAGCCTGCGGCGGTCCCCTCGTGTTTCAAGGGCGCGTAGCTCAGTGGTAGAGCTCTGGTTTTACACACCAGCGGTCGGCGGTTCGATACCGTCCGCGCCCACCACTTTTTATGTAGGTCAGCGTCATATCGCGATCCAGTTGGATTTGACGGGCGAACCTCCGTTGTGCCAAGAGTGTGCCAACGCGGTTCGCACACCCGAGCGATTGCGTGCTCTAGGGGCGCTTGGGGACTGCCACATGGTGTGAAACTCCGCTCCGCATGCCATTGCCCGCATCACTGTGTCGGGGGCTAGCGCGGCGTTGGAGGGTTGTAGTCAACCCAATACAACAGCCGTCGGAAGACTGAGGGCTCGAATCAACGCTCCGTGTCGGCAGGGGACATCCCCCCGAATAGCACGTCACCGGCGGACGCCAGCGCGTCTTCGTACACGTGGCCGTACACCCGGAGTGTCAGCCGCCGGATCGTGGCCCAGCCACTTCGCCGTCGCCGACACCGTGGTGCCGCTGTCGAGCATCCGCGTCGCGGCGGTGTGTCCGGTGTCGTGCAACCGGATCGCCGGCACGCCCGCTGCTGTGCAGTGTCGGCGGAATGCCTTGGAGTAGGTCTCGGGCCGAATCGGGGAGCCGTCCTCATTGATCGCGATGAGGCCCGTGTCAATCCATGTCGGGCCGAGCGCCAGTCTTTCGCGCTTCTGCTGTGCGTTCAGCGCTCGCAAAGCGGCCATGACATCGGCGGGCATCGGCAGTGTGCGCCGGGAGCGTTCGGACTTCGGTGCGCCGGTCGTGGTTCCCGCGCCGCGCACGACAACGCGGCCTTGGGCGACGCTGACCGTCCCAGCGTCGAAGTTCACCGCTGACCAAGGACTGGTTCTTTTGCACCAAACAGGTCAGCGAGGCCGACGTGGAGAACGCC
>CAYNLB010000013.1:46237-52731 GCA_964397935.1 uncultured Mycobacterium sp. | reverse complement strand
GCTACCAGGTGAAATGGCTCCCGGAGGAGACTCCGGGGGCCATTTTCATGCCCTTTGGGAACACTTTTGGGAACATTCGCAAAGCTAACGATATTGGGCAGCCATGTGGCCGGCAAAGATTGACGGACGGAAGTTGAGCACCCTGGCTAACATTCAAAGGCGTTGCCTTCGCCGCTGAGCTGGGATTTTGCGGCGAAGATAAGCAAGCTCTCGCAACATGCTGATGTGTTGTCGAAGTAGGAGGCGTGTCTTGTCAGTCTCCACCGCATCTCGGCAATTTCGTTTTGTGGCCTATATTACGATCGCGATTCATGACTGAAGGAGCTCCTGGACCGGTGTCGGCACAAGCACAGGCCGGCGAGATTGCTCCGCTCGACGTCGTCGGCTCCGGAGTCGTTCCCCCGGTCGCTGCCAGAGTGCGCCGAATTTTTCGGCTGCTCGAGCGGTTTGCGCCCTCTTTGGGATCGCGGTGGGCAGTCGAGTTATGGTGCACCCCGCCGGTTCTCGAGTCGAGTCTGCGCATGCCGCCGGGTGTGTCACCGGGCAGGCCGATAGAAGCGTATTGGGATGGGCATCGGGTCGCTGGTGAGGAATGGGGCGAGGGGCCGCCGATATATCTGGTACACGGTTGGGGCGGCCAGCGCGCGCATTTGGCGGTGTTCGTCAAACCGCTGGTCGAGGCGGGGCATCGGGTCGTTGCGTTCGACTTGCCCAGCCACAACGAATCTGATCCGGGTGCGCTCGCGCCCGGGCGTACCACTGCCACCGAGTGCGCCGACGCGATTGCGGCCATGATCGAGACCCATGGGCCCGCTGACGCGGTAGTAGCTCATTCACTCGGAGCGAACGCGACTGCATTGGCGGCGGCGCAAGGCGCACACGTAGGGCGCTTGGTCTTATTAGCGCCCATGGGCGATTTTCCCCTCTATCTCGACCTATTCGCCGCACGCCATGGCTTCGGTCGCCGGATCCGCGCGGGCCTGCACCGTCGTCTGGAAAAACGAATCGCCATGCCGCTGCAAGAGACGAACATGACGCGGATCGGTCGACGAGCCAACTACCCTCCATTGCTCCTCATCCACGACCCCGACGACCCGGACAGCCCCTATGCCGCCAGCGAGCGACTGGCCACGGCATGGCAAGGCGCACGGTTACTGACCACACGAGGGCTCGGCCGCTTAGCTCATTACCGAATCCTGCGCCACCGCCCCGCTATTCGCGCCGGGTTGGAATTCATGGGCGTCCAAGCGGCTGAAAGATGATCGCAGGCACCGATCATCTGGCGACCATTGGCGCCCATCCCGTGGTGCAAGACCACCTTGGCGGTCGCGTCCGCGTTGCGGTAGCGGTCGAGGTGCACGGTACTGCCGCGCCAGTCCCAAAAGTTCTCCTCAGGAGAGTTCGCCTCATCCAGTCGGAGGCGCTCCGGCAGGAACTGCTGTAACTCGCGCCACGCTTGCTGGTCCCAGTAGTGAAGCGGCTTGGTGCGGGCCGTGGGATCGTCCTTTCCTTGAGTTTTGTCGGCGAATGTCCGGAATCTCGATCGAGCGCAAATCCCCGCCACGACAAGCTGACAACGATGTGGGCGTCGGCCAATTCCGCTGCGCTCCCGTGCAGTTCGGGGAAAGGCGATGGTGACCAGGACCGCCAGCAGCCAGCAGGCGATGAGGTTGGTGGCAAGGGTGGTGATCCACAGCCTCGCCAGAGCATGCCAGCTGCCCGCCTTGGCCACCACCGCCGCGACCGGCACCAGAAAGTTCTCGGTGAACAGCTCACTGCGCGCCATCGCCAGTGCGATGAAACCGACCGAAAAGGCCAGCGCCCCCAACAGCATGCTGCCGGTTTCCTGCTCGACGACCAGCAGGGCAAGGAATCCCACACCGAGATCCAGGCCGCCCAGCAGCCCGGTGGCGATCAGCTGAAGGCGCGAGCGTCCCAGCCGCTGGCGGCCCTCGTCGACTATGCGGTCGAAGGTGCGCTCCGTCTCCAGCGGGGGCACCTGCGGTTGCACCGTCGACCACCGCGACAACCGCTGCCGCCGCTGGCCGCTCACGTGCGCTTCGGTAGGCCTGGCGATCATCGTCCGTCTGCACCCGGCGCCGCGCGGCGCCAACCATTCCCGCTGAGGTGTCCCACTTCTTGCGCCGACCGTCACCAGCGGAAACAGCCAGGACCCTTCTCATGGCCAGCGGGGCAGGGCCATGTGATCAACGACACCTGGTTTGGCGGCAGGTGCGGCCAGGCCCCCGGGCCGGCACCCACTACGGCTCAGCCTGAGCGCGGCGGATGGCCTGTCTCGACCAGCTTCCGTGCGATCTGCTCGACGGGCATATTGGCGTTCTGCGAGAGGGTGACCAGCAATCTGAAGGCGCCAGCGGCATCGACGTCGAATCGCTCCATCACTATGCCCTTGGCCTGGCCGATTATGTCTCGGGTCTCGACGGCGCACCGCAGCTGCTCGGTTTCGGCAACTAACGCCTGCTGGCGTTCGAGGTGACGGGCGTTTTCGATGGCCGTGACGGCCGCGAACGTGTGGAGCAGTTCAGCATGAGTCCAGGAGTCGGCCTGATCGGCGGTGCGCGCGATCTCGGCGAGCAGTTGCCTGCTCTCTGACACTTCTTCGACGCGGTGCACCACGCCCACCATCTCGCCGTGGTCGACCAATGGAGCGTTGGTCGGATTCCACACCTTCGGCAGGAATTTGTCCGGTTCGGCGGGGTCACGGACGTCATAGCGCTGTATGCGCATGCGGTGGATGCGGCCGCTGCGCAGCACGGTCTCCAGGGATACCGCCAGGTTGGATGCGCCGCTGGCCTGGGGATCGTCGGGATTGTCCGGGAAAGCGTCGAACAGGAACTGTCCGGGCAACTCGCCGTGTCCACGCAGCGTGACTTGCTCGTAGCGCGTGCTCGCTGCGCGGATCCGCAGATCGCGATCGAGGATCAGGAAACTGACGCCCGACGACCGCAGGGTGACCTTCCTGGCGATCAGATCGAATCGGTCTTGATCGGGCATCGTTTAACCCATTACCGCTGATGCGGGATGTCAAACCGGCGCCGCGCCCGGAGACGTCAGCCGCTCACGCCTTGCGACGGCGCCTTCGGCTGTTCGGTGATTTTCACGTCACGGCCCGCGCCGGCCGCCATCGAGGCGGCCTCACCGCGAGCCAGCCCCACCGTCGCGACGATCACCACCACCGCGGCCACCACCAGCAGGAGCCACTGCGTGCCGTCGGCGTCCAGGGTTTCTCCGAGCACGGTGACCCCGAGCGCCATGGCCACCACGGGCTTGGCGACGATGATCGTGGGCAGCGAGGCGGTCAGTGCGCCGGCTCGATACGCGGATTGGTGAAAGATCATCCCGGCCGTTCCGGCGAACACCCAGGCGTAAAGCTCAGGAGTCTGCAGCAGGGCGCCGGCGCCGTGTTCGAGCACGTCGACGATGCCCTTGGTCAGCACCGCGAACAGCCCCAACAATGAACCCGCTACCGCTGCAAGCAGCACGGCCGCGGCGGGACGATCCGACCATCTCCGAGCGCCCAGCAAACACGCCGTCAACACCGGAACCATCACCGCGGCCACGACGATCCAGTTCTCCAGCGAGCCACGGGATTGGCCGGCCGCCGGATCCCCGACCGAGAGGACCACCGCCAATGCCGCGGCTAGCAGGACCGCCCACATCCACTCCTGGCGAGTTGTCCGATGGCCGGCCATCCGCGCATAGATGGGTAAGGCGAACAGCAGCGCCGTCACCTGCAGCGCCATGACCAACAACACCGAGCCCTTGTCGAGGGCCACGGCGAGCAGGCAGTAACTTGCGATGTCCCCGGCGCCGCCCAGCCACCATCGGCCGTCGCGCAACAACATGCCGAACAACGCCAAGTGACCGACCGGCCTGTCAGTCACCTCCTGCGCGGACCGCTGACGAACCACGTTGCCGATCGCGGAGGCCAGTGCGGCGCACAGGGCGAGAAGCACCGCCATATCGGTCTTCGACATGGGTGCCCTCCTCGCCGACGTCCGGCACGTGCGCTCGCTGTGTCGCGGGGAAGGTGCCGAGCCGCCCCAATTGATTGGTTAACTAATCTAGTCGCGCCTCGGGGCGGCGGTCGTCGACACTGGCAGCGCCGGCTGTCCATCCCCGCCGGAAGCCCCCGCGACCTCGAATTAGTGTGTCGGATATGGCTGATTGGACCGCAGCAGACCTGCCGTCGTTCGCCGGACGCACCGCCATCGTCACCGGTGCCAATGGTGGTCTGGGCGAAGTGACCGCCCGCGAGTTGGCCCGCGTCGGTGCGCACGTCATCCTGGCGGTGCGCGACCCCGGGAAAGGGGAGGCCGCCGCCCGGCGGATGACAGGCGATATCGACGTGCGCCGGCTCGACTTGCAGGATCTGTCGTCGGTGCGGGAGTTCGCCGACGGTATCGGCACGGTCGATGTCCTGGTCAACAACGCCGGCATCATGGCCACCAAATTGGGGCGGACGGCCGACGGCTTCGAGGGCCAGATCGGCACCAACCATCTCGGCCACTTCGCGCTGACCAACCTGTTGCTGCCCAAGCTCACCGATCGGGTGGTGACGGTGTCGTCGCTGCTGCACAACATCGGCTACATCGTCCTCAAAGACCTGAACTGGCAGTTCCGGTCGTACTCGGCATGGCTGGCCTACGGCCAGTCGAAGCTCGCCAACCTGCTGTTCACCAGCGAGCTGCAGCGGCGCCTGGACACCGTCGGGTCGTCGCTGCGTGCGCTGGCCGCACACCCCGGCTGGTCGCATACGAACCTGCAAGGCAACTCCGGCCGCAAATTCGGCGACGCACTGGTATTGGCCGCCGACCGTATCGTGTCCACCGATGCCGACTTCGGCGCCCGGCAGACGTTGTACGCGGTGTCGCAGGACTTGCCGGGCAACACCTTCGTCGGCCCGCGATTCGGCCTGTATGGCCGCACCCAGCCAACCTGGCGCAACCCACTGGCCAGGCGGGCAACCACCGCGGCCGCCCTCTGGGACCTATCCGAGCAGCTCACGGATACCAAGTTTTCGCTCTGAAGAACGGGTAAGTTAACCTGTGCGGGCGTTGCGGCCAGGGGGAGTTGGGCCGTGCCCACCCCGAGGAGCGACGAACGGTGACCTGCGGATGTATCTAGGCGTCATCGTCAATCCGCTCGCCCGCAGGAATCGTGGCGCTGCCGATCGCAGTGCCGAGTTGCGCCGCATTGTCGGCCCGTGGGGCGAGGTGCACGAAACCGCCTCCGTCGAGCAACTTCGCAACACGTTGGAGCGGGTTCATCCGCGGGTCACCCATCTCGTGGGCGACGGTGGCGATGGCGCGCTGCACTGGTTGGTCAACGAGATGCAGCACTGCGTCGCCGATCCGGAACGTTGGCCGACCTTCGTGCCCACCAATGGTGGCAGCGTCAACGCTGTCGCGCGCAAGGCGCGCATCCGTGGCCGGGCCGACGAGATCATTCGCGCGCTCGCGGCCGCCGCCGAGCGGGATCAACCCCCGCCCGAAGTGCGCCTCGACACTTTGGAACTCGACGGTGCAACTGCAGACGGCGCAACCTTCCATCGCGTGTGTTTCGGCCTGGCCGCCGGGGGTATCGGCAATCGGTTCTACGACAAGTACTACGCCAACCCCGACCATGGCCGTGCGGCCGTCGCTCGCGTGATGGCTCGCACCTTCGGCGACTATGTGGCCTCCAAGGCCGCCCGCGGCCCCGCGAGCGGACGCAATTACGCCACACACCTGTTCGCTCCGACACGTGCCCGCGTGGTGATCGACGGCGAGGAGGTCCCGACGCGGACACACCGGCTGCTGCACGCCGGCGCGATCGACCTCCAGATCGGCGGTGGTCTCCGGCTCTTTCCGCAAGCGAGCGAACCTGGTGCGCTGCACTTCCAGGCCGGCGAGACATCACCCTCGAGGATCATCGCCCAGCTCCCGATGGCGCTCACCAGGGGCAGGATCCACGGCAGTCGGGTGCGCGACGTCAACGGCCACGAGATGATCATCGAGGCCGAGGGCGAGCCCCTGTCGCCGATCATCGACGGCGAGCGCTTCGACGGGATCGTCAGGCTCCTGGCCCGCGCCGGGCCGTGCATCCGCGTCGCGCAGGTGCGGGCGTAGTCAGGCGCGAGCGCCTGCTCGAGGTCACCGCCGGGATTCGATGCGGCGGAGAATTTGGGCGGAGAGTCGGTGGTCGCTGAGTAGTTGGTCGATGAGCGCGGTGAGAACCTCTTGCCCGGTGACGCGGGCGAGCCCGAGGCGGTCGGCGGCGTCTCGCTGCCAGATGTCGAGGGCTCGGTGCTGGGCTGGGGAGAGGTCGACGGTCCTTCGCGTCTTTGAACTGCGTGTCCGTCCGAGCAGGACGGGTTCGGTCGGCGCCGCCGCGACCGTGGGTGTCAGTGGGGCGCCGGCCTGGGTACGAGATTTGTCGGCGTTGGCTTTGATGCGGTCCGCGAGGCTCATCGATCGACTTTCCGTTGGAGG
>CAYNLB010000013.1:0-46137 GCA_964397935.1 uncultured Mycobacterium sp. | reverse complement strand
CGGCGTTGGCTTTGATGCGGTCCGCGAGGCTCATCGATCGACTTTCCGTTGGAGGCCGGGGGTCAGTATGTCAGTAGCTCAGTATATGCATGGGCTTCGGGCTTCGCGGTGCCGGGGCATCGCACTCGGCGCGCTGGCACCGGGCCGGTCGCGCGGCCAATGCAGCATCACTGTCGATCATTTGTGCGCGGGCCCAGGGGCAAAGCCATTAATCGCATAACGCAAAACATATTTGCTATAGTGGCATCAATAATATTGGGCAACGAGCATTTATCGATTAGTGTCTAGAGAAATACGATCCTGGGCTCGTTGAGATGGAGTGCGGAGATCCGTAGTTCAGTACTTGCGTATTTACCCAGATCAGGAGCGCATAATCGCTGGACGAAGCCATGCTGAGTTACTGATTCCAGTATCTACTCAGGCGCGGTATTCGTAAGGCTTCGCAGACAATCCGCCGATGCTGTGAAACTAATATGTATCACCATAGAATGTCATTAGTTGCTTTGCTATGCATCGAGAATCAGGGCTATATTGGTCTTACCGATTAATGAAATGTTCTGTTGATTTCGGCGCAGGCCGACCTGGAAGGGGGTCACTCCTACGATGGAGACGCTCATTGACTACCTGTTGATGTGGGAAGCGCGGAGGCCGGATCAGACTCTCTTCCGGTTCGTCGATGTCGAAGGTCGCGAGCTCGAGAACTACAGCTACCAGAGCTTCGCCGAGCGGACGCGCGAACTCGCCGCGTACCTGTTCACCGAGGCCGGTCTCCGGCCGGGAGACCGGGCGCTTCTTGTCTACCCGCCGGGGCTGGAGATGGTGGCGGCCTTCTACGCCTGCGCGCGCATCGGGGTGATCGCCGTGCCCGTCAGCCCTCCCCTGCCCATGGCGTTCGAAGGGGGGCTGGCCAAGCTCGGCTTCATCGCCCGGGACTGTCAGGCCAAGGCGGTGCTGTCGACCAAGCAGTTCGAATACGACTACCGCATGATGCTCGGCCACCGAAAGGGCGGGCTGGGATGGCCGGACACCGAGCGGCCCCCGGAGCTGCCCTGGTTCGCGACGGATGGCACCCAGGACTTCGGCGGTGCCCCGGTGGCGGACACGCCCGGTCAGGTTCTTTTCCTGCAGTACACCTCCGGCTCCACCAGCGACCCGAAGGGCGTGGTCGTGAGCCACGCCAACGTCATCGCCAACGCCGCGGCGTTCGCGGGCGAAGAGTTGACGGCGGTCAGCTGGCTCCCACAGCACCACGACATGGGCCTGATCTCCGCCTACTTGTTCGTCATGTTGCGCGGCGGGACCACGCACGCGATGTCGCCGCTCGACTTCCTTGCGCGGCCGTCGGCCTGGCTGCGGCTGATCAGCCAGGTGCGCGCCACCCACTCGCCGGCGCCCAACTTCGCCCTCGAGTACTGCCTGCGCGAGGACAAGCTCCCGACATCGGAGCTGGCCGGGATCGACCTGAGCAGCCTGGATTGCGTGGTCGTCGGGGCGGAGCCGCTGCGGGCCAAGACTTTCGCCCGCTTCCGGGAGCGGTTCGCGCCCTGCGGTTTGCAGCCCGATGCGCTGACCGGTGCGTACGGCATGGCCGAAAACACGCTGGCCGTGTCCATGCGGGGGCGCCAGACCGTGGCGCTGAACAAGCGGGCGCTGGAGCGCAACGTCGCGCGCGTCGAAAAGGCCGTGCCCGAGAACAGCAACCAGGCCCCGGTGGTGAGCTGCGGGAAGCCCACCGAGGGGAACGTGGTCCGCATCGTCGACCCGGAAAACCTGCAGGCCCTGGCCGAGGGCCGGGTCGGGGAGATCTGGGTGGCCGGAGCCTCCAAGGGGGGTGGCTACTGGAATCGCCCCGAGCTCAGCGCGGAAAACTTCGAAGCCCGCATCGCCGGCGACGACCACAACACCTATCTACGGACCGGCGATCTCGGCTTCCTGTACGAGGGCGAGTTGTTCGTTTGCGGCCGGCGCAAGGACCTCATCATCGTCCGCGGGATCAACTGCTATCCCTCCGACATCGAGGCCATCGCGGAGCGGTCGGCCGGACAGATTCGCAACGGCTGCGTCGCCGCCTTCTCGGTCGAGTGTGAGGACCTGGAGGGCCAAGAAGCGCTGGTCGTGGTCGCCGAGGTGCGCGACGAGCACAATCTCCCCGACGGCAAGGAGCTGGCGCAAGCCATCCGCAGGCATGGCCACATCGACCCGCACACCATCGTGTTCGCACCGCCGCGCAGCATTCCGAAGACCACCTCCGGGAAGATCCGGCGCTCGCAAACCCGCAAGCTCTGGCTGGACGGCAAGCTGCCCGTGCTGGCCAGCTACGTCCACCGGAGGACCCACGAGGCGCCGGACGCGGGCGCGGGCCCGCTGGAACGCTTCCGCAACCTCATCGAAAGTTACGACCTCACCGGGCAGGAGGACTGCTCCTTCGCGGACCTCGGCATCGACTCGCTGTCTTTGGCCGAACTCCGCAGCGACCTGCAGGCCCTGCTGGAAGAGCACGGCGCCGGGCAGCTGGCCGATGAGGTCAACACCCGTCTGCTCCAGCGCCTGACGGTCGCCGAGTTCTTCGGGCTCGTGCGCCAGTTCGGTGAAGGGGCCGGGCTGCCGCTCCAAGCTGTGCGGCAGGCGCTGGAGGAGGCCTCCGCCGAGTACGAGGAATACGAAACCGCGCAGATGCGTGCCGACACTCAGTTGCCGCTGCCGGCGCTCGCGCCGGCGCGAGCGGGGGAGCCAACCGACATCCTGCTGACCGGCGCCACCGGGTTCCTCGGACCGTTCCTGCTGAGCAGCCTGCTCCGGCGAACCTCCTTCACCGTCCACGCGCTCGTGCGCGCCACGGATGCGGCACACGGCCTGGACCGGATCATTGCCGCGCTGCACCGGGCCCGCATCTGGTCCCCGGCCCTGGAAGTCGTGGTCCGGGGACGGGTCCGCGTCGTCTGCGGGGACCTGGCCGAGCCCCGGCTGGGACTCGGTGACGCGGCGTTCCGGCGACTGGCCGAGAACGTGGACGCCATCGTCCACAACGGCGCGCTGGTCAACTACGTCCGGACCTACGACGCCCTGCGGCCCGCCAACGTGGCCGGCACGTGGGAGTTGCTGCGCCTGGCCATGACCGCACACCGCAAGGCCTTCCACCTGGTTTCGAGCACCTTCATCTACGGCTGGAGCACCCTGCCGGTGGTCGGCGAGTGGGACGCCAACGAGCAGATGAGCGGCCTGGACTTCGGTTACTCGCAGACCAAGTGGGTCGCCGAGCAGCTGGTGCTGGCGGCACAGCGGCAAGGACTCGACGTGCGCATCTTCCGGCCGTCGCTCATCTCTCCCACCAGCGCGGGCTTTGGGAGCGCCGAGGACATCCTGGTGCGTCTCACGGCGTTCATGATCGAGCACGGCGTGGCCGCCGGCGCGCTCAACCAGATCAGCCTGCTGCCGGCGGACCTGATCGCCGATCACATCGTGCAGCTGATGGGCCTCCCGGCCGAGGCGGGAACCGTCTTCAACATGACCGCGGACGACTACTACAACATGATGGATGTCACGCGGGTACTGTCCGAACGCCACGGGTACCGCTTCACCTACCACGACATCCCGTCGTTCGCCGAGCAGCTGAACCGACGGTGCGGGCCGCGCGATGCGTTCTATCCGCTGGTCGATTTCCTCACCCGCTCGTCCGGCAAGATCGCGGCGATGCGGGACAAGCGCTACGACAACGCCCAGTACCGATACGCCCGCACCCTGGCCCAGGTCCGCCTGCGCGAGCCGGCGCTGACCGACACGGTCGACGATCTCGTCCGGTTCCTGCGCAGCGAGGGTTTGATCACCCAGGGCGAAACCGAAAACCGGTGCATCGCCTAGCGACTCCGAGCGACTCCAGGGAGGTCACCATGTTCACTGTCGACGACCGGGCGACGGGCCCACGCGGCGCGTCGCCCGATCACGAGCGCCTCGTCCTGCAGGCCCGGGACGTCGAATTCGACTGGGCACGGCTGCCGTTCTACTACGTGCCCAACGAAGTCTTCGCCACGCATTTCTGCAACGTCTTGCACCTGCTGCTGCCGGCGGGCGAGGAGTTCATCGTCGGGGTGTTCAAGGACGCGTTGCCGCTGATCAAGGACGACCAACTGCGCCGCGAAGTGCAGGGATTCATCAGCCAGGAGGCCATGCACTCGCAGGCGCACTCGGGTGTGCTCGACCACTTCGCCGCCCGGGGCATCGATCTGACACCGTTCACCGACCAGATCAGCTGGCTGTTCGGCAAGGTCATCGGCGACCGGCCCCGGTGGAGCCGGCGGCGACGGCAGAGCTGGTTGGCCGAGCGAGTGTCGATGGTCGCGGCGCTCGAGCACTACACCGCCATCCTGGGCGAATGGATTCTCGACACGCCGCAACACGACGCGCTGGGCACCGACCCGGTGATGCTCGACCTGCTGCGCTGGCATGGCGCGGAGGAAGTCGAGCACAAGGCGGTCGCCTTCGACACCATGAAGCACCTGCGGGCCGGGTATTGGCGGCAGGTGCGCACCCAGCTGCTGGTGACGCCGGCACTGCTGTGGTTGTTCGTCCGCGGTGTGCGGTTCATGTACTCGGTCGACCCGCACCTGCCGCCGGGCACCAAACCACGCTGGCGGGACTACTTCGACGCGGCACGCCGCGCACTGGTGCCCGGACCCACCGAATTCGCGGGCGTCATCGGCGCCTACTACCGGCCGAAATTCCATCCCTCGCAGCTGGGTGGGGTGGGACGCGCGGTCGACTACTTGGCCAGATCCCCCGCGGCCCGTGCGTCGCACTGAGTTTTTCGGGAAGGACTCAACAATGACTCAGTCCAGCGCCGCGGCGGCTCCCACCGCCGTCACCGTGTCGGATGGAGTGGCGCTGGCCGTCCATGCCTACACCGAGATCGACACGCGGCGGCCGACCATCCTGGCCATTCACGGCTATCCGGACAACCACCAGGTCTGGAACCCGACAGCGGAGCGGCTGGCGCATCGGTACAATTTCGTGGCCTTCGACGTGCGCGGGGCCGGCGAATCCGGTCGGCCGGCCGACCGGTCGGGATACCGGTTGCCCCGACTGGTTTCGGACGTCGGCGCGGTGATCGACAGCCTGGAAGTGGACGAGGTTCACCTGTTGGCCCACGACTGGGGCTCGATCCAGGGCTGGGCGGCCGTCACCGACGATTCGGTGCGGGGCAGGATCGCCTCCTTCACGTCGATCTCCGGGCCGCACCTGAACTATGCGGGCAGGTTTCTGCGGTCAGCGCGCACAACCCGCGAAATGGCCGACGTCGCCAAACAGTTCCTGGCCTCCGGATACATCTGGTTCTTCCTGTGCCCGGGCGCGCCCGAGGTGGCGATCAGGTCCCGGCTGGTCGGGAAAGTCTTTGCGGCGGTTGAACGTATCGGTCGGCCAAGTACCCCCACCCAGCGCGGTGATTCCTACCGGTCGATGGATGACTACCTCAACGGGCTCAACCTGTACCGCGCCAACATGCCGGCGCCGATCCTGGCGCCGCCCGCGCAGCTGCCGCAGACAACCGTCCCGGTGCAGGTGCTGGTGGCGCGCAGGGACTATTTCGTCTCGCCCGCCCTGCAGCGGTTCACCGGCTCGATCCCGGCCGGCGGCAGGGTCGTCCCGATCGAGGGCGGGCACTGGGTGGTGACGTCGCATCCCGACGTCGTCGCCCGCTGCACCAGCGAATGGGTCGACCGGGTCGTCGAGAGCGCGGTCCGGGATTCGGCGAACTTAGGGAATGCGCTGTGACACCGACGATTTGGAGCAGCAGACCGGCCGACTTGTACGGTCGCCGCAAGCGCGACCGAATGTACACCGCGTTGTGGGGCGTGGGCGCCCTCTTCGGCGGCTTCGCGTCGGCGTCGCGGTGGGATCCGTCGCGGGTACTGCCGGTGCAGCAAACCACTACCACGGTGGTCACCAAGCGGGAAGTGCTCACACCCGACGTGGTCGCGTTGACGCTGGCCGACGCGCACGGCGGATTGCTGCCGTCCTGGACCCCGGGCGCGCACATCGACGTTCTGTTGCCCTCGGGCCGCCGCCGCCAGTACTCGCTGTGCGGTGTCCCCGGGCGGCGCACCGACTACCGCATCGCGGTACGCCGGATTGCCGACGGCGGCGGCGGTTCGATCGAGTTGCATGACGCCTTCGAAGTGGGCGATACATGCGAGTTCGAAGGCCCCCGCAACGCCTTCCACCTCGTCACCGACGAGCATGACGTGCTGTTCGTGATCGGCGGCATCGGGGTGACGCCGATCCTGCCCATGATCAGGGTGGCACAGCAGCGCGGCATCGACTGGCGCGCCGTCTACGCCGGACGCAGCCGGGGATACATGCCTCTGCTCGACGAGGTGGCGGGGGTGGCGCCGGATCGGGTCACCATCTGGGCGGACGACGAACGGGGCCGAGTCGCCACCGCAGCGGAGCTGCTCGCCGATGCGGGCCCGCAGACGGCTGTCTACGTATGCGGCCCGACCGCCATGCTGGAGTCGGTGCGCATCGCACGCGACGAACACGCCGATGCGCCGCTGCACTACGAACGGTTCAGCCCGCCGCCGGTCGTCGACGGTATTCCGTTCGAGCTGGAACTCGCGCGCTCGCAGCGAGTGCTCGGTGTGCCGGCCAACCGGTCGGCGCTCGATGTCATGCTCGACCGCGCACCGGTGACCCCGCATTCGTGTCAGCAAGGTTTCTGCGGGACCTGCAAGGTCAAGGTGCTGGCAGGGGAGGTCGACCGTCGGGGGCGCACGGCCGAGGGCGAGGACGAAATGCTGGTCTGCGTGTCACGGGCGAAAAGTGGCCGGGTGGTAATCGACGCCTGAGCGGATTGCCGCGAAACCTCGGCGCGCTCACGGGGGTCCATCAACTTCGACGCGCGAGAATGCAAAATGACATCGTGCTGACCGTGCGCGTTGCCTGCAAGCGGCTGGAAGCATAGTGGGCTTGCCGCCGCAGAGGGACCGCTGACGTGCACGGATTCGGCTTCCACACCCTGGCGCTGCTGACCGTTATCGGTCTCGCCGGTCCGCTGCTGGCATCACTGCCGCGCCTGCGGGTACCGGTGGTCGTCGGTGAGCTCATCGCGGGGCTCGTCGTCGGCCGAACCGGTTTCGACGTCGTCGACGTCAGCGATCCCATGTTCGAGCTGTTTGCCGCCATCGGCTTCGCATTGGTCATGTTCGTGGTGGGCACCCATGTGCCGGTGCGGGCCGCCCCAATACGCTCGGCGATACCGGCGGCGCTGGCGCGGGCGGTTCTCGTCGGCGGCGTGGCGGTGGCGCTGGGTTTCGGGCTGGCGGCCGAGTTCGGCACCGGCCATGCCGCGCTTTATGCGGTTCTGATGGCCTCGTCGTCGGCGGCGCTGGCATTGCCGGTGATCGATTCGCTGCGGCTGCGGGGACATCATGTGCTTTCCGTGACGTCGCAGATCGCCATCGCGGATGCTTCCTGTATTGTGTTGCTGCCGTTGGTGATCGACATCGACCGGGCGCCGACGGCGGCAATGGGGGCGCTGGCGGTGGCGGGCTGCGCGGCGGTCTTCTTCGTCCTCCTGCGTGCGATCGACCTCAGGGGCTGGCGCCGCCGCGTGCACGTCTATTCCGAGAAGCGCCGGTTTGCACTGGAATTGCGGACCAACCTGATCGTGCTGTTTGCGCTGGCGGCGCTGGCCCTTTCCGCACACGTCTCGATAATGCTGGCCGGGTTCGCGGTGGGGCTGGTGGTGTCGGTGGTCGGGGAACCGCGACGGCTGGCACGCCAGCTATTCGGGATCACCGAGGGGTTTTTCAGCCCGCTGTTCTTTGTCTGGCTGGGCGCCTCGCTGCAAGTCCGCGAGCTGGGTGCACACCCGAAACTCATCCTGCTGGGAGTAGGGCTGGGCCTGGGAGCGGTGCTGGCGCATTGCGCGGGCAGGCTGTTCGGCCAGCCGCTGCCATTTGCCGTGTTGTCATCCGCGCAGCTTGGCGTGCCGGTGGCCGCCGCCACTATCGGGACCCAGCAACATCTGCTCGCCGCGGGTGAATCGGCGGCGTTGATTTTCGGCGCCTTACTGACGATCGCGGCCACCTCTATCGCGGGCGTGGTGGCTTCGCGCAATCAGGCCACGGCGGAAGCCGATAAGCCCGCCGCGAACGGCACACACGCCGTTTAGAACTCAGCACCCATGTGACCAAGGTCCCCGGCGGCAGGGGCTTTGGGTATGCGGCGAGCACGACCGATGCACTGCCGTCCGGTTTCGTTCGGCCCTACGGGCGACAACAACAGCGTGGTCGGATGGACAACCTGAGGCCGTTCGAGGAGGCTGTGATGAGGTTTACAGCAGCTGGTCACCTGTCGTTGCGGTGGCAACGCCGACAATCCGCGGCGCCGTCGACGATGTATCGGGTCACCGACCGCTTGCACGGCGGGCGCACAGTTCGCGTACCCGGTCATGCGATCGCACCCATGGTGTCGGCGTGGCTGGCGGAGCTGGGCGCCCACAGCCCGCTGGTCGATGAACTGGCGCGGGCGGCGTGCGTCGGCGACTGGGCCGCGGCTCATGCCGTCGGCGACCAGTTGTCCGTCGAGGTGACCATTGCGGCCGCGGCGTAACTGTCTGGCGAAACGATCATGTCGAGTGCGCATCGGCATTGGCACAAAGTCCCTTCGCCTAGTGCCCTCATACTCTCGTGCCGCCGGGGTCGTTGCGTGATCGTGGATACGAAGAAGTTTTACCGAAGGGGAGATCGCCATGAACACGCGTTTTCCGGACGCCGGCACAGTCCGGACGGCCCTGGCTTTGGCAGCGCGAGCACCTTCGGTGCACAACTCGCAACCATGGAAGTGGCGGGTGGATGCGGCGAGCCTGCATCTTTACTCCGACACCAGCCGGCAACTGCCCAACATCGACCCCGACGGACGGGACCTGATGTTGAGTTGTGGTGCGGCGCTGCATCATTGCGTTGTCGCCTTCGCCGCGGTCGGCTGGCGATCGAAGGTGACCCGGCTGCCGAATCCGGCCGACCCCAGCCACCTTGCCGCGATCGAACTATCGCCCTATCCCGCTGATTCCGTCGACATCGCGCTTGCCGCGGCGATACCGCGGCGGCGAACCGATCGGCGCTACTACGGTTCCTGGCCGGTACCGGTGAGCGATATTGCCCTCATGGCCGCCCGCGCGGCCCGCAACGGGGTGACGCTGTGCCAGGTCGAAGACATGGACAACCTGCGCAAGATCGTCGCCGAATCGGTCCGGGATCACTTGACCAACGATTATCTCGCGGAGCTCGCCGAATGGAGCGGACGCTATGCATCGGTCGCGGGCGTTCCTGCCCGCAATACGCCGGTGCCCGACCCGAACGCGAAGATACCGAGCCGGTATTTCGCCGGTCCAACGCTGCCGATGCCGCCGGACTCGTCATCGGCCGACGACAATGCCATCGTGCTCGCCTTGGGCACCCGCAACGATGACCGGATGGCACAGCTGCGCGCCGGTGAAGCCACCAGCGTGGTGCTCCTCACCGCGACATCGATGGGATTGGCCGCGTGCCCGGTCACCGAACCACTGGAGACGCCCGGAACACGCGCGGCGGTGCGATCCGACATTTTCGGCGATGCCAACCACCCGCAGATGCTGCTCCGGGTGGGCTGGGCACCGATCAACGCGGACCCGTTGCCCGCCACACCGCGACGCGAACTCTCCGATTTCGTCGAGTGGCTGACCGATTATGAACACCGGATCGCCCAATAGGCGACGGTTGTGATGCAGATGTTCTTAGACCCGCATTGCGGCCGGATCGCTCGCGTCTTCGGCGGCAATCCGTTGCTTCGGCGCACAGACCGCATCGAAGCCGTGGTCATGCTGGTTGCGCTGCTTGCGTTCCTTGCCGCGATACCCATCGCCGGTGTGGTCGGCTTCGTAACCTACGGCGCGCGGGACCGCGTATACGTCCAAGAGGCACACGAACGACACCGTGTCGTGGCTACCGTCGCAGAAACCTGGGCCGGGGACTTGGGTGTGACCATCGTGCAGGCGAAATGGCCGGCGCCGGCCGGTGAGCGCGTAGGCACGCTGCAACTCGCCGGCCGAGTAAAGGCCGGCGACAGCGCTCAGATTTGGGTGGACAACGACGGCAAGCCGGTCGTCCCGCCAACCCCGACGTGGCTCGCCGTGGGTGAGGGGGTCGGTACGACAGCGGTGGCATTGCTGGCGGTGGGTGTTGGGATGGTGGCTCTGGTGGCCACGGTCCGGTCACGTCTGGATCGGATCCGCGATGCGGCGTGGGAACGCGACCTCAGATGCCTCGCCGAAGCCTCCTAGCCGGTGACCGGTACAATCGCCGATGACTAAGCCTGAACCTATACAGCACAGCCGAATTGGCCGATGATGTGTCGATGAACGGATACGGCGATGATTCCGGTGCCGCACTCTTCGATGCGGCCGCACTCCACCGCCTGGTCGAGGTCTTGATCGAGCGTGGGTATCGCGTCGTCGGTCCGACGTTGCGAGACAACGCGATCGTACTCGAGGAGCTCGAGTCGGCGGCCGACCTGCCGTGGGGGTGGGGCGTCGAGGTGGCTCCAGGGCAATATCGGGTGCACCCACGTGCCGACGGTGCGGCGTTCGGCCATTCGTCCGGGCCGCAGTCGTGGAAGCAGTTCTTGCATCCACCACGGCGCCGGTTGTGGTCGGGCGCCGGTGACGGATCCGCCGTCACCGAATCCGACGAGCAGGTCCCCCGCTACGCGTTCCTCGGGGTCCGGGGGTGTGACCTGGCTGCGATCGCGACCCTCGACCGCGTGCTCGGCCGTGGGGCGTTCCCCGACAACTCGTTCGTCAGGCGACACCGTCAGATCTTCGTCGTCGCGGTGAACTGCACCGAACCGGGCGGACTGTGCTTCTGCGCCTCGATGGGCACCGGCCCCGCGGCCGGACCGGGCTACGACCTGTCGCTGACCGAACGCCCGGACGGTGATGCGGTGACCTACCTCGTCGATGTGGGGACCGAGGAAGGCGCGGACGTGCTCGCCGCCGTACCGCACCGGGCGGCCGGCAGCGCGGATGTCGGCTCCGCGCGGGCCGAGGTGGAGGCGGCATCGCATCGGATGGGCCGCCAGATGCCCGACGCGGACCTGCGAAACCTGCTCATCGAGTCGCGCGAATCGCCGCAGTGGGAGGAGGTGGCCAGCCGTTGCCTGACGTGCGGCAACTGCACGATGGTATGCCCGACCTGCTACTGCACCGGCACCGAAGACATCAGCGATCTGACCGGTCAGCACGCCGAACGCTGGCAACACTGGGCATCCTGCTACGAGTTCGATTTCACCTACGTCCACGGCGGCGGCAGTGTGCGCCAGTCCGGCGCCTCGCGGTACCGGCATTGGCTGACCCACAAGCTGGGCACCTGGCACGACCAGTTCGACATGTCGGGCTGTGTGGGCTGCGGGCGGTGCATTGCCTGGTGTCCCACCGGCATCGACATCACCGAAGAGATGAACAAGATGGCCCGCGATGACTGACGGGCACGGCGGCGTCGCGCCACCGTCGGCCCACTCTTTCATGGCGCCCAACCCGTACCGGGTGCGCAGCCGCGTCGTGGAAAGCCCCGACTCGGCGACGCTGTGTCTGGAACCGGTGGGTGAAGTCCTGCCGACGCCGCAGCCCGGAGAGTTCATGATGCTCTACGCATTCGGCGTGGGCGAGGCGGCGATCTCGATCAGCGGCGACCCCACGGTCACCGACGGCTCGATCACTCACACCATCCGCGCGGTCGGGGCGGTGAGCCGCGCCCTGCACGACGCGCAGCCGGGCGCCATCATTGGTGTGCGCGGCCCGTTCGGCACCACTTGGGGACTCGACGACGCCGCCGGACGTGATCTGGTCATGGTGGCCGGCGGTGTCGGCTTGTGCCCGTTGCGGCCGGCGGTGCTGGGGGCACTGGACCAGCGGTCGCAATACGGCAAGGTGACGCTCATCGTGGGTGCCCGCTCTCAGGCGGATTTCGTGTTCGCCGCCCAGCTCGAGAAGTGGGCCGATGATCCGCAAATCGAACTACACGTCACCGTCGATGTTCCGGTCCAGGGCTGGCACGGTGAAGTGGGGCTGGTGACAGAGCCGCTGCGTCGGCTGGCGCTGGACCCCGACCGCACCACCGCGTTCCTGTGCGGCCCGGAGCCGATGTTGCGGTTCGGCGCCGAAGCTCTGACCGCCAAAGGCTTGGCGCCCAGCGATATTCGGGTATCGCTGGAGCGCAACATGCAATGCGGGATCGGACTGTGCGGCCACTGCCAATTGGGCCCATTGCTGTTGTGCCGCGACGGACCCGTCGTCGGCTACCACGTTGCAGGCCCGCTACTGCGAGTCAAGGAGTTGTAGATGAACCCCAGTCTGGCCGTCTGGAAGTTCGCTTCCTGCGACGGTTGTCAGCTGACCCTGCTCGACTGCGAGGACGAGCTGCTGACGCTCGCCGACCAGGTGGAGATCGCCACCTTCGCCGAGGCTTCCAGCTCGATGGTCGGCGGGCCCTACGATGTGTCGCTGGTCGAGGGCTCGGTCACCACCCGGCACGACGAGCAGCGGATCCGCGAAATCCGGGAAAATTCCAAGGTTTTGGTCACCATCGGTGCTTGCGCGACTGCCGGGGGAGTGCAGGCGTTGCGCAACTTCGCCGACGTCAAAGAGTTCGCCTCCGTCGTCTACGCCCGGCCCGACTACATCGACACGCTGGCCACCTCAACCCCGGCGTCCGCCCACGTCAAGGTCGACTACCAGCTGCCGGGCTGCCCGATCGACCGCGGCCAGCTGCTCGATACCCTGGCGGCCCTGCTGATCGGTCGCAAGCCGCGGCTGCCGGCCAAGACGGTGTGCACGGAATGCAAGATGCGCGGCGTGACCTGTGTCCTGGTCGCCGACGGCACTCCGTGTCTCGGTCCCGTCACGCACGCCGGCTGCGGAGCGTTGTGCCCGAGTCATCGTCGTGGCTGCTACGGCTGTTTCGGGCCGTCCGCGGTGCCGCAAACCGCGACGCTGATCCCGCTGCTGCGTCGTGACGGGATGTCCGACGGCGATGTCGACCGGGTGTTCTCGACCTTCAACGTCGCCGCGTTCGCCGCTGAGCGGGGGAAACAGTGACTCAGGGCAACCGTACTTTGAGCGTCGGCACGCTCACCCGCGTTGAGGGGGAAGGGGCGTTGCACGTCACGCTGAAAGACGGGGCACTGGAAAGCGTCGAGCTCAACATCTATGAGCCGCCACGGTTCTTCGAAGCGTTCCTGCGGGGGCGCGCCCATACCGAACCGCCGGACCTGACCGCGCGGGTCTGCGGGATCTGTCCGGTCGCCTACCAGGTCAGCGCCTGCAACGCGATCGAAGATGCCTGCGGTGTCGCAGTCGACCCCGAGCTGGTGGCACTGCGGCGGCTGCTGTACTGCGGCGAATGGATCCACAGCCACATGCTGCACATCTATCTGTTGCACGCACCGGACTTCCTCGGTTACCCCGACGCGATCGCGCTGGCCCGAGACGAGCGGGAAGTCGTCGAGCGCGGACTGAGATTGAAGAAGGCCGGCAACCGGCTGATGGAATTCGTTGGCGGGCGGTCGATACATCCGATCAACGTGCGCCTGGGCGGGTTTTACTCGGTACCCAGCAGGTCGCAGTTCGCGCCGCTGGCCGAGCAATTGCGCTGTGCGCTGGACGATGCGCTGGCGACGGTCGAGTGGGTGTCCGGGTTCGAATTCCCCGACCTCGGGCTCGACCACGAAATGCTGGCGTTGAGCCAGACCGGCCAGTATCCGATCGAGAACGGCGTCATCGCACGCAGTGTCGGGCCGGGGTTCCCGATAGCTGACTTCACCGAGCATGTGCGCGAATCGCAGGTGCCGCATTCCACCGCCCTACATGCGACGCTCGACGCCGGCCGCTACCTGACCGGGCCGCTGGCGCGCTACTGCCTGAACGCGGCGGAGCTGTCGCCGATCGCGGCGCAGGCGGCCGCCGCCGCCGGCCTTTCGGATGAGTGCCGAAATCCGTTCCGCAGCATCGTCGTCCGCGCCGTCGAGGTGGTGTACGCGATCGAAGAGGCGCTACGAATCATCGACGACTACCAGCGACCCGCCCGGCCTTTCGTGGACGTTCCGGCCCGTGCGGGCGTCGGGCACGGCGTCAGCGAGGCGCCGCGCGGCCTGTTGTACCACCGCTACAGCATCGACGAGGGCGGGCTGGTGTCCGCCGCGACCATCATTCCACCGACGTCCCAGAACCAGGCCGCCATCGAAGCCGACCTGGCGCGCGTGGTCTCCGACAACCTGGCACTCGACGACGCCGCGCTGACCGCGATGTGCGAGCGCGCGATCCGCAACCACGATCCCTGCATCTCGTGCTCAGCGCATTTCCTGACGCTGACGGTACACCGGCGGTGACCGTTGGCAGGCGCAGAGATTGCCGTGATAGGCCTGGGGAACACCTACCGACGTGACGACGGCGTAGGAGTCGCCGTCGCCGCAGCGATCGGTGATCTGGCGTTGCCGAATGTTTCGGTGGTCACCGGTATTGCCGAACCGACGGGCCTGCTGGAGGCGTGGTCGGGAGCCAGGCTGGCGATCGTGATCGATGCCGCGGTCACGCCCGCATCGGCGCCGGGCCGCATTCGTCGCTGCACTTTGGACGATCTGACCGCCGCGAGCGAGGGGCTGAGCTCGCACAGCGTGGACGTGCGCGGTGCCCATGCGCTGGGTCGGGCACTGGAACGCGCACCCGATGCGCTCGTGGTGTTGACCGTCGAAGTGGCCGACACCGGTCATGGGACCGGTATGACGCCGCAGGTGGCCCGGGCGGTGCCGGAGATGGTGCAGATGGCGCTGGCCGAAATCAACTGCATCGAAACGCCAGCGCCGTCACCGGAGTCGACGACACGCACCCGGTGACATCGGAAGCCCGCATGAAAGGCAGTCAGGGCCGCGGCGTCGACCCAGCGCAGCGCGGCATAGTCGCGGTCAGGCGCGATCGGAACTAGTCCACCGGCACGCCGAACCGGAACCGACGGCCCGTGACCGTCTCGGGAATGATCCGCACATAGTGCGACTTCTCCGACGCCGTCCAGGGCAATACCTGGGCGCGCTCGGCGTCCTCGATCTCCTCGTCGGTACGAAGCGAGCGTGCGGTGCCCTTGACGATGACGCTCCAGCCCTCGGCGACGTTGTGGTCGTCGACCTCGAACAGCACCCGATTGTTGATCACGGTACTGACCAACTTGGTGCCCTCCGCAGTGCGAAACAGCACCGTGCGGCGCTGCACGGCGTAGTTGACCGGAAAGATTTCCGGCTGCCCGTCAACACTGGTGACCAGTCGTCCCAGCGTCATTCCTGCCAGCAGATCCCAGCATTCGTGCACCGGCAGGATGATGGCCCCCTTATCGACAAACGACATCAGTCATCCCCTCGGTCAACATGCGACTGTGCACTCGATATGTCATAGCAAAGAGGATATTGGAGCAAGCGGTGCGAAGGGGCCGGCCGAAGGTCCCGCGTCGCAGGGACCAAAGTTGCCTGCCGCTCTCGGACCTGCGACGGTCTGTGTCGTCGGGAGCCGGTTTCGCTGTGGCCGACCCGGTGGCAGTAGTAGCCGACCTACCTGGGCGGTCTAGCGGATCTGCAACACGTCGTGCAGCGGTCGCCGCGGCGTCGCGGGCGGAAGGTCCTCCATCGGGGGTGCAATCCCGGCGCGCACCAACACTTGCGGCTCGCCCCGCCGGTCGATGAGTTCCCGCACGATATCGCGGCTCTCGTCCAGTTCGATCAGGTGGGTCAGCGTGCAGGTCGCCATGCCGGCCACCGTGCACTCCAGCAATACCGTCGACAACACTTCGCCGCACCGCAACACCTCTGCCCGGGTGTCCTCGGGGGTGGACAGCACCAGGAGTTTCGCCCAGTCCGCCTCGACCTGGCCACGCCGGTCCGCATGGCTCCTGACCGGAAAACTGCGGGCCACGTCAACCCGCCAGCGCTCCTTGTCGGACGCGAGCGAGCTTGGCGGCATGCCTTCGGTCAGCACGAACGACGAGGTCCACCATTCGAGTTCGGCGTGATAGTAGGAGTCGTGGCGGCGAAGTGCCTCGGTGAGCTCTGAGGCCCTGACCAGCCGTGGTCGCACGTCGTCGGGGAGCACGTCGACGGACACCAGGCTCTGATCGAACGCGCTGCGCAGGACGGGTTCGAACAGGTCCCAGTAGGTGGGACGCCCCAACGGCAGCCGATCGGTTCGGCGTTGCAGAATCGCCTCGGCACGGCGCTGCTGGGACTCGGTGACGTGGTCGGATGGACTGAATTCGACGGAGGCCAAGTGGTTTGCGTCCATCGAGGGGAAGCGCTCGATTTTCGGTTCCCAGCCCGCGGCGGTCATGGTGACGCACAGGTGGTTCAGTACCGCGCCACAGCTGAGGATCACTTCTCGGCCGGAATAATCCGTGCCCGGCAGCATGCGGCGATGATCGACGTACAGGTGCAGGATTCCATCCTCGGCCACCCAGCGCCAGGGCTGGCTGTTGTGCACCGATGGAGCCCGGCAAGCCAGCAACACCGCCCTTTTGAGCACCTCGGTGCCCGGTGTCGTCTGCATGACGATCTCCTCATCTTCCGCGAGAGTGCAACTACCGACGCTCCCTCGCGGGAAACGTGTCGCCAGCGGCACTTTCGTGGTTCATGCGGGTCGCGCCGTGTTCTTTTCCACGTAGCCGACCACGTCGGCCAGCGTCCGCAGCGTGGCGTAATCCGACTCCGGGATGTCGACGTGCAGCCGTTTGTGGATGCCACGCAAAAAGCTCAGCCAGTCCATGGAATCAAGGTCGACCTGGTCCCGCAGCAGGACATCGTCGCGAATGTCCTCGGGCTCGATCTCGGGGGCGATGGTGGTCAACACGGACAGGACCGTGCTACGAGTGTCTTCGTTCATTGCTCATCACTTTTCTAGGAGGTCGGGCTGCTGGAGCAGCTCGTTGATCGCGGTCAGGAACAACGCGCCGCGGTGACCGTCGCTTGCCCGGTGGTCGGCGGCGAGCGTGGCCTGCACGGTGGTGACGACCCGGATCCCGCCGTCGATGACACAGACCCGTTCGGCCGGCTGGCCGAAACCGACGATCGCCACCTGCGGTGGGTAGATGACGCCGAAGACCGCATCGACGCCTTTGTCGCCAAGATTGGTGACGGTGATGCTCGGGTCCGACATCTCCGAACTCCGCAGCGAGAAGGAACGCGCGCGTGCCACCAGATCGGTGAGGTTTTCCATCAGTTCGCCCAGCTTCTTGTCAGGAACATCGTGGATGGCCGGTGCGACCAAACCGCCACCACGCAGCGATATCCCGACACCGACGTGGACCCCGGTCGCGGGCTCGAACCCGTCTTCTCGCCAGAATCCGTTGAACTCGGGGTACCGCTGCGCCGCGAGGCCGACGGCCTTCAGCAGCAAGACGGCAGGCAGGACCCGTTCGTCGATGGAGCGCTGCGCATTTCGCGTCGTCAGCCACGTCAGTGACTTCTCCAGCAGGATCTCGTCGGCGAGGTAATAGTGTGGGATCTCCCGCTTGGACCGGCTCATGGCGGCCGCGATCGACTTCCGCATCTGCGCCGCACGGTCGGCGGCCGTCGGCTTGGCGGCCGGCTTCACCGTCGGCTGTGCGGGCGGTTTCGCCGCCGCGGCGTGCTCGACGTCGTTGATGGTGACGGCGCCCTGCGGGCCGGTGCCCTGCACCGCGTCGATGTCGACATGTAGCGATTGGGCGAGTCGTCGCGCGGCCGGCGATACCCAGCGGCGTCGGCCGGGAGCCGCCGGTGCTGCCGGCGCCGCTGCGGGCGGCGACGGAGCCCTCGGCGATGCCGGCGCCGCCCGTTTTGCGGCGGGCTTCACCGCTGGTTCAGGCTGTTTGTGCGGCCCTTTTTGCGGGTGCTCGCCCGGGGCCAGCAGCGTCGCCAAAGTTGTTCCTACTTGGATGGTTTCGCCGACAGGTACGAGCAGCTCGTTGACCGTGCCCTCCTGCCAGCATTCAACCTCGACCGCGGCCTTGGTGGTCTCGACGATCGCCACGATCTGGCCGCGCGTCACCGTCTCCCCGGGTTTGACCAGCCACTCGTTCAGGGTGCCTTCGTCCATGTCGGAACCGAGCGAAGGCATCTTGAATTCGATCATGATTGCTCACCGAACAGGCTTTGTACGGCGGCGACGATCTCCGGGGTTTGGGGTAGGGCGGCCTGTTCCAGGTGCTTGGCGTACGGCATGGGAACTTCGGCGCTGCACACCCGAGCGACGGGGGCATCGAGGTCGTAGAAGGCCCCCTCCACTACGCGTGCCATGACCTCGGCGGCCAGACTGCCGGCGCGCCAAGCCTCGTCGACCACGACGGCACGGTGTGTCTTGCGGACGGACTCGAGGATGGTGTCGTCGTCCAGTGGACGCAAGACGCGCAAATCGACTACCTCACAGTCGATTCCGGCCAGGGACAACTCGTTGGCGGCGTCGAGGACCTTAGGCAGGCAGCCGCCGTAGGTGATCACCGTGACGTCGGTGCCGCTGCGTCGGACGGCTGCCCGCGAGATGTTCGTGGGGGCAAGGACATCGATATCCGTCGAGGTGTTGTAGAGCTGAACGTGCTCGAAGATCACCACCGGGTCCGGATCTTCCAACGCGGGAGCCAGCATGCCGTAAGCATCCTCGACGGTAGCCGGTGCCAACACCTTGATGCCCGGGATGTGGGCATACCACGGCTCGAGGCTGTGCGAGTGCTGGGCGGCGAGCTGGCGCCCCGCCCCCGTCGCCATTCGAACCACAAGCGGCACAGAGAACTGCCCACCGGACATATGGCGCAGGGCCGCGGCGGTATTGACGATCTGGTCGAGCGCCAGCAGGCTGAAGTTCACCGTCATGACTTCGACGATCGGGCGCAATCCATTGAGTGCCGCGCCGATTCCGATTCCGACGAAGCCCAACTCCGACAGCGGGGTGTCACGCACCCGCTCAGGCCCGAATTCGTCCAGCAGGCCCTTGGACGCGGCGTACGTTCCGCCGTAACGTCCGACGTCTTCGCCCATCAACACAACCCGTGCGTCGTCGCGCAAGGCATCGCGGAGCGCGTCGTGCACGGCGGTTCGGTAACTGGTCTTCATCGCGCGGACTCCGGAGTCAGCACGTCACGTTCGAGATCCTCGACGCTCTCCCACGTTCCCGCTTCGGCGAACGCCACCGCGGCCTCGATCTCGGCGGCGGCCGAATCTTCGATCTCCCGCACGTCGGCGTCGGACAGTGTGCCGTCGTGCAGGCACCGTTCGGTGAAGGACCGGATCGGGTCGCGCTGGCGCCACTGCTCGACCTCGGCTTTTTCCCGATACAGTTCCGGGTCGAACATCGAATGCGCGCGGAACCGGTAGGTGCGGAACTCGATGAAGAACGGCCCGCCGGTGTCACGCACGTGATTGACACCCTGTTGGGCGGCGGTGTGGCATGCCTCGACATCCATCCCATCGACGGCCAGCGTCGGTATCCGGTACGCGGCAGCCTTGACGGTGAGATCGGTCTGCGACTGGGCCCGCTCCAACGCGGTGCCCATCGCGTAAAGATTGTTCTCACAACAGAACAACACCGGCAAATTCCACAGCGCGGCCATGTTCAACGATTCGTGGAAGGCGCCCTCGGCCACCGCGCCGTCGCCGAAGTAGCAGGCGGTTACCCGCTTTTGCTGCAGCATCGCGTCAGCGAGCGCGATGCCCACCGCGAGTGGCAGGCCGCCGGCCACGATCGCATTGCCACCGTAGAACCGCTTGGACGCATCGAACAGGTGCATCGACCCGCCACGGCCACGCGAGCAACCCTCCTGCTTGCCGAACATCTCGGCCATGATCGAGGTCATCGGGATGCCCCGCAACAGGGCGTGCGCATGCTCGCGGTAGGTCGCCACCACCGCGTCATCGTCGGCCAGGGCGCGCAGTGACCCGGCGGCGACGGCCTCCTCCCCGACGTAGAGGTGCAGGAATCCGCGGATCTTGGCCGCGCTGTACAGTTCCGCGCACTTCTCCTCCATGCGACGAACGCGAACCATATCCGACAACAACTCATGGGCCAGCTTCGTATCGGTCATGACGGCACTCCCTGGGCGTGACGGTCGGGCTGGCGCTCGATGGTGGAGGTATCGCCCTCGGGCAGTCCGAGTTCACGAGCCTTCAGCAGCCTCCGCATGATCTTGCCGCTGCTGGTGTGCGGCAACGAATCGACGAATTCGATCTCTTTTGGCGCCACGGTGGCCCCGAGCCGCTTACGTGCGTGCCCCAGCAACTCCAGCCGCAGGTCTTCATCGGCGACTACACCATTTTTCAGGGTGACAAAGGCTTTGACCATTTCGCCGACCGTGGGGTCGGGCTTGCCTATGACTGCCGCCTCGGCCACCGCGGGGTGGTCGGTCAGCGCGCTTTCCACCTCGAACGGACCGATCAGGTGCCCCGCCGACTTGATCACGTCGTCCTTTCGCCCGACGAACCAGAAGTAGCCGTCGGCATCCTTCTTGGCGAGATCTCCGCTCAGATAGAGACCGTTGGCAAAGCTGCTTCGGTAGCGCTCCTCGGCGTTCAGGTAGCCCCGGAACATCGACGGCCAGCCGGGCTTGAGTGCAAGCTCGCCCTCGATGTCGGGCTCGTCGACGACGTCGACGGTGCCGTCGTCGTTGTGACGCACTATGTAGGCGTCCACCCCCGGCAGCGGGCGGCCCATCGAGCCGGGCTTGATGTCGAATGCGGGTGTGTTGGCGATCATGATGCCGCCCGTCTCGGTCTGCCACCAATTGTCGTGAATCGGTAGGCCCAGCACCCGCTTTCCCCACCAGACCGCCTCCGGATTGAGCGGCTCACCCACGCTCGCGATGAAGCGGAGCCGGGGAAACCGGTACTGCGCGGGTAATTCCGTGCCCGCCTTGATCAGCATCCGTATCGCGGTCGGTGCCGTGTACCACACCGATACTTCTTGGTCCTGCAAGATCCGGTACCACCGCTCGGCGTCGAAATCGGCTTCGTCGACGATGGACGTCACCCCGTGCAGCAGCGGGCTGATGATGCCGTAGGAGGTTCCCGTTACCCAGCCGGGATCGGCTGTGCACCAATAGATGTCGTCATCGTGCAGGTCGAGCGCATATAAGCCGGTGGCGTAGTGCATCGCGACGGCGCCGTGTACGTGGATGGCGCCCTTCGGTGTACCGGTGGTGCCGCTGGTGAAGTGCAGCAACGCCGGGTCGTCGGCGGTGGTGGGCTCGATCGGGGCATCCTCGTCGGCCGCCTCCAGCCAGCGCCAGAAGTTCAGGGTTCCGTCCGGGGGTTCGGCGTCGTGGTCGTCGTCGACGACGAAGATGTGCCGCACCGACGGCAGCCGATCACGGATCTTCGCGATCTTGCGCTGATAGAGCGCCCTGGTGGTCACCAAGACATCGGCTTGCCCGATGTTGACTCTGGTGGCGATGGGCTCGGGCCCGAAGGCGGAAAACAACGGGGAGACAACGCTGCCGTTGCGAAGTGCCCCAAGCATCGCGATGTAGAGCTCGGGGGTGCGGTTCATGATGGTGAACACGCGCTTGCCCTTGTCGATGCCGAGTGAGCGCAGCGCGTTGGAGAATCGTTTGGTTAGCCGCCCGAGTTCGGCATAGCTGAGATCGCGGCTGGTGATCGCACCGTCCCACGCCCTGTCGGTGAGAAACCGCAATGCCGTGCGCGTCGCGGCCGGGCCCGCTGCTTGCCGGTCGATCGCGGCGTAGGCGATGTTGCACCTTCCGGGTCCCATTCCCTCGCACAGCGCCGGCACATCAGACCAGTGGAACTGCGCACGCGCTTGCTCGTACTCGGTGAGGTTGGGGCGGACGAGATAGTCGTGCGGTGTCTTGCGGATGACGTCCATGAGGGTCCTAAGGTCGTTCGGTCGTCTCATGGTTCGTCGGGCTGTCCGTGGCGGAATAGAGACGAAAGTCATCTCCTGGTCGCGGATTGGTCCTTCGGTCAACCTCCCCGGGGACCAAGGACCCTGGCGTGCGATCTCCGCATGCCGCAGGGTTCGAAGCAAAGCAGGAGAGGCGGACGGCAATGACCCAGACGATGGTCGACATCAAGGTGATCAAGAGGGCGGTGGAGCTGGCCTGCCGTGCCCCCTCGCTGCACAACAGCCAGCCGTGGCGGTGGTCCGCCAGCAGCGGGAGGGTCGATCTGTTCGCCGACCCCCACCGGCTGGTGACCTCGACCGACAGCTCGGGTCGTGAGTCGATCATCAGCTGCGGGGCGGTGCTCGACCACTTCCGCGTCGCGATGGCCGCCGTGGGCTGGGAAACCAGCGTCGAGGAGTTTCCCAACCCGAACAATCTTGACCACCTGGCCTCGATCGAATTCGCCTCGGCCGACTACGTTGCCGCGGCCCGGCGCGACCGTGCCGCAGCGATACTGCGGCGCCGGACCGATCGGCGCCCGTTCCGCTCGCCACGAAACTGGGCGTCGTTCGAGCCGGTACTGCGCAGCGCGTTCGACAGCGATCTGGCCACCCTCGACGTCTTGGCCGATGACGCACGGGCCCGGCTGGTGGAGGCGTCTCGCCTGACCGAAGCCCTGCGCCGCTACGACGACCTCTACCACCACGAGTTGCGTTGGTGGACAGCACCATCCAGGGAGTCCGAAGGGATACCCGAGAGCGCGCTGGCCAACGAGGCGCGCGGACGCGCGGTGGAGGTGAACCGCCGGTTTCCCGTCGGCGGGCCTGCCCGGAAGAGTTCTGCCGAGCCTCACGACGAAGCGAAGATCCTGGTGTTGTCCACGTTCGGGGACTCCCGCGCGGACGCCCTGAACTGCGGGCAGGTGCTGTCGTCGTTGTTACTGGAATGCACGATGGCCGGCCTGGCGACCTGCACCGTGACACACCTGACCGAACTGGACGCCAGCCGTGCCATTGTTCGTGAGCTGCTACCCACGGCGACGCTGCCCCAACTAATGCTCCGCGTCGGCCTGGCACCCGCCGGCAAGGGGGCTCCGGAGCCGACGCCGCGCCGACCCTTGCACGACGTCTTGGAGATCCACGGCTGAAGCGGTTGCTCGCTTTCTGCCCGAAAGGAATTGACAGGGAATTGACAATGGAGGCCAACGTTGGGGACTGGCTCGTCATCAAAAGTGGAACGCTCGGGCGCCCGGATCTGCGCGGGCTGATAACCGCCGTGCGTACGCCGGACGGGACGCCGCCATACCGGGTTCGGTGGCTTGCCACTGGTGAAGAGGCGACCGTATTTCCCGGCCCCGACGCGATCGTCATCACGGCCGGCGAGCAGAAAGCCGCCGACGAGCGAGCGCGGTCGCGGTTTGCGGCGGTGCAAGCCGCCATCAGGGAACGCGCGCGGGGCACATAGGCCGCGCAAAGCGGGGACTTCGGTCCCTAGACGCGATCAGGTCGCCGCCGAAACAATGAGGCCGGCCCTGCAACCATAGGAAACAAGAATGGCTCCCACCGTAGGCGGTCCCCTGATGATAACCGACTCCGACGTCGATGAGCTCGCATCGCAATTCATGCATTCGGGCTTTGCCGAAGACACCTACGCCGACTGGTCTCTGGAGCAACGTCTCGACGGATTTCTTCGGCACCAGGGACTGGTCCGGCTGACCGAAGACGGGGACGCATACGACCTCATCCTCAACCGCGTCATGGCGTATATCGGAGCGCTGCACCGCAGGCAATAAGCCGACGAATGACCCGCGGGCCTGGGACTTCAGTCCCTATCGCCGGTTGCGGCGGACTGGTCGGATGATCTGAAGCAACAGCCAATCTTGGAAAGGAGACATCGATGGCTACTGTTCCGGCCCGGCGTCGACCCAGGTCACTCTTCCCCGAGTTCTCGGAGCTGTTCGCCGGCTTCCCCACCTTGGCCGAATTCCGTCCCGCCTTCGACGCCCGCGTGATGCGGCTCGAGGACGAGATGAAGGACGGCCGCTACGTGGTACGCGCGGAAATCCCGGGTGTTGACCCCGCGAAGGACATCGACGTCACGGTGCACGACGGGCAACTGACCATCAAAGCCGAGCGTAGCGAGAAGAAGGACTTCGACGGTCGCTCGGAATTCTCCTACGGCTCGTTCGTCCGGACGGTGCCGCTGCCGGCGGGCGCCGACGAGGACAACATCGAAGCCGCCTACGACAACGGCATTCTCACCGTCTCGGTGGCGGTTTCGGAGGCGAAACCTGCCGAGCGGCGCGTTCAGGTGAAGTCCGCCAACGGGCAGTGAACGCGGTGTGTAGATGACCCGAGCAGCTGACACCACCCGGCACTCACCGCGGCGCGTGTTCCGCGACCGCGGTGAGGCCGGCCGGGTGCTGGCAAACCTTCTCGGTGCCTACCGGGACCGGCACGACGTGATCGTGCTGGGCTTGGCGAGGGGCGGAATACCGGTTGCGTGGGAGGTGGCAGTCGCGCTGCACGCTCCGCTGGATGCATTCATCGTGCGTAAACTCGGCGCTCCGGGTCGCGAAGAGTTTGCCGTGGGAGCGTTGGCGAGTGGGGGCCGCGTCGTGGTCAACGACGACGTGGTGCGGGGTTTGCGCATCACGCCGCAGGAACTGCGCGCCCTCGCCGAGCGGGAAGGCCGGGAGCTGGTCCGGCGTGAGGCCGCCTATCGTGACGGACGCCCACCCGTTGACGTGACCGGCAAGACGGTCATCCTTGTCGATGACGGGTTGGCCACCGGCGCAAGCATGTTCGCCGCGGTGCAAGCGTTGCGCGAAGCCGAGCCGGCCCACATCGTGATTGCCGTGCCGGCGGCTCCCGAATCCAGCTGCCGGGAATTCGCGGGACTGGTCGACGACGTCGTGTGCGCGAGCATGCCCACCCCGTTCCTTGCGGTCGGCGAGTCGTTCTGGGATTTCCGCCAGGTCACCGATGAAGAGGTGCGCAGGCTGCTCGCCACCCCGACGACCGGAGCCGCAATCGACAGACCACCGACGCGCACACCGGCCGAATTGATCAGCCGCGTGGCCATCGATGCGCCGGGCGGTGTACCGCCGCGCGAGACGTTGGAGGAGCTGATCGGTGACGCGCGGATCGTCCTGATCGGCGAAAGCTCGCACGGCACCCACGAGTTCTACGAGGCGCGGGCCGAAATCACCAAATGGCTGATCGAGGAGAAGGGCTTCTGCGCCGTCGCCGCGGAAGCGGACTGGCCCGACGCCTACCGAGTGAATCGCTACGTTCGCGGACTCGGCGACGACAAGAGCGCCGACGAGGCGCTGAGCGGCTTCGAACGCTTTCCGGCCTGGATGTGGCGCAACGTGGTGGTCCGCGACTTCGTCGACTGGCTACGCGCCCGCAACCGGCTGCACGAGTCCAACGGTCAGCGGCAGGCCGGCTTCTATGGCCTGGATCTCTACAGCCTGCACCGGTCGATGCACGAGGTGATCACCTACCTCGACAAGATCGACCCGAAGGCGGCGGCACGGGCGCGTGAGCGTTACGGGTGCTTCGACCACACCTCGGCCGATGACGGTCAGGCGTATGGCTTTTCCGCGGCTTTCGGCGCCGGTCAGTCGTGCGAGAAGGAAGCGATCGAGCAACTGGTCGACATCCAGCGCAATGCATTGGCCTATGCGCGCAGGGATGGACTGCTCGCCGAAGACGAACTCTTCTACGCCCACCAAAACGCGCAAACGGTGCGCAATGCGGAGGTGTACTACCGGGCGATGTTCAGCGGCCGTGTCACCTCGTGGAACCTGCGTGACCAGCACATGGCGCAGACGCTGGAAGCGTTGCTGAGCCATCTGGACCGCCACTCCGACGTGCCGTCGGCCCGGATCGTGGTGTGGGCGCACAACTCTCACATCGGGGACGCGCGGGCGACCGAGGTGTGGGCCGACGGACAACTCACGCTCGGTCAACTGGTCCGGCAGCGGTACGGCGATGAATCACGTCTCATCGGCTTCAGCACGTACGCTGGCACCGTCACCGCGGCCAGCGAGTGGGGCGGTGTGTCCGAACGAAAGGCTGTGCGCCCGGCGCTCAACGGGAGCATCGAAGAACTCCTGCACGAGACCGGCAATCCCACGTTCCTGGTGTCGGCGGTCAACAGCCCCGCGGCTGCGGAACCGCTCAGCGCGGTCCGGTTGGGGCGCGCCATCGGCGTGATCTACCGGCCCGAAACCGAGCGGCAGAGCCACTACTTCCACGTCAGGCCCGCCGACCAATTCGACGCGATGATTCACATCGATCGGACCCGGGCGCTGGAGCCCCTGGAGGTCACCAGTCTGTGGGTCGCCGGCGAAACGCCCGAAACGTACCCGACCGGCCTGTAGGCACGGAGTCAACGACGAAATGGAGACGCCAGCACAGTCGGGTGCCAGCCGAGCGCAGATCGTTACATTGACCATGAATCCGGCGCTCGACATCACGACGAGTGTCGACAACGTGCGGCCTACCGACAAACTGCGCTGCGAAATACCGCGTTACGACCCGGGCGGGGGCGGCATCAACGTCGCTCGAATCGGGCACGTCCTCGGTGCGTCCGTCCTGGCGCTGTTTCCCGCCGGCGGACCGACCGGTGATGTCGTCATGTCGTTACTCAAGGACGCCGGAGTGCCGTTTCGCCACGTCGCGATCGGCGCATCAACCCGGGAAAGCTTCACTGTCAACGAGGGCAGCACCGGCCGGCAGTACCGGTTCGTCCTTCCGGGGCCGCGGCTGACGTTCGCCGAACGGGAGGGATGTCTGGACGAGTTGCGCAGGGCGGCACTGTCAGCCGAATACGTGGTGGCCAGCGGCAGCCTGCCGCCGGGCGCACCTGCCGACTTCTACCAGCAGGTGGCCGACATCTGCCGGCCGCTGGGCGTCCGGCTGATGCTGGACACTTCCGGCGGCGGCCTGCGGCATGTCTCCTCCGGGGTTTATCTCCTCAAGGCAAGCGTGCGGGAACTGCGCGAGTGCGTCGGGCGGCCGCTGGTCACCGAGGCCGAACAGCTGGCTGCCGCGCATGAGCTGGTGGATAGCGGTCGCGCCGAAGTGGTGTTGGTGTCCTTGGGATCTCGGGGGGCGCTGCTGGCGACGCAACATGAAAGCCAGCGCTTCTCGGCGGTTCGGATGCCCGGCGGGAGCGGCGTGGGGGCCGGTGACGCGATGGTCGCCGCGATCACGGTGGGACTCAGTCGTGGATGGCCGCTTGCCAAGTCCGTTGGTCTGGGAATTGCGGCAGGCGCGGCGATGCTGATGACACCGGGTACGGCGGTCTGCGGGCGCGCGGATGTCGAGCGGCTGTTCGAGCAGGTCGCCGAACCGGCGGAGGTCTGACACTGGACGAACGGCATACCGGTTGGGGCCGAACGACTCCTGCGTGGCCGGGGTTGGTGCAATAGCCTGACAGTGAGAGATTCGAACTACTCAGGAGCCGACATGAATGAGCTGGACTCGAAGTCGGTGATTGTGGGGATCAACGGCTCGCAAGCCGCGCTGAACGCGGCCAGATGGGCGATCGACGAGGCGAGGAGTCGGCAGATGCCGCTTCGCCTGGTCTACGTCATCCCTGGCCAAGAGGGGCGCAACGGGTCGGCCACCACCGAGTCGGAGCTCGAACGCGCCGAAATGGCGCTGTCCGAGGCGGAATCCCCGGTTCGGGGCTCCGCGCATCCAGTCGAGGTCGAAACGGCGATCCTCGCGGGGGATCCCGCCCAGGCGTTGATCAATCAATCACAGGATGCGGCCCTGGTGTGCGTGGGCACCGCCAGGCGAGGATGGGCCTCCGATGGCCTGTTGGGCCCGACCGCCGCCGGCTTGGTGGCGCACGCGCACTCCCCGGTTGCGGTGATCCGAACCAATCCCGACGGATCGCCTACGGAACTCGGCGTGATCGCCGTGGTGCTCAACGATGACCCGGACAACGACGAGGTCATCCACCAAGCCATGGAGGAAGGACGGCGCCGCCACGCCACCGTGCGGCAGATCGATCGGCGGCTGAACAGCTGGGTCCGGCGCTATCCGGATGTTCAGGTCCAGACCGTCGCGGCAGGCACCGGGACGAAGTCCGGCGAGGAACACGGTCACGCCGTCGAACTGGCGGTGGTGGGTAGCGCCGACGCCGACGCGATGGCGGGGCTGGCTACCCCGAACTGCCATCCGATCGTGGGTTACCCGGACTGCTCGGTACTTGTGGTCCGCCACTAGAAGCGCGGGCGCCCTATGACAAAGTCAGCCACCACCAAGTCGATCGTGGTCGGTATCGATGGCTCGAAGGCGGCACTACGGGCGGCGCAGTGGGCGGTCGATGAGGCGGTCAGTCGTGACGTTCCGCTTCGTCTTGTCTACGCGATCGAGCAGGGGGACACGAGCAGGGAGTCGGCGGAATCGGCGGTTCGTCAGGCACGCACGGCGATGGAGGCCGCCGGCAAGCCGGTGAAGATAGAAACCGAAGTCGTCCACGGGACCGCGGTCGGGTCGTTGATCCGCGCGTCGGCGTCGGCCGCCATGGTCTGCGTGGGGGCGGTCGGCTTACGCCACTTTCAACCGGGTCGGGTGGGTTCCACCGCTGCGGCTCTGGCAATGTCGGCGCACTGCCCGGTGGCGATCATCCGGGGCAGCGACGGCCGCCCCGGCCGGCCCGCGCGGGAAATCGTCGCTGAGGTGGACGGGTCCCCGCGCAACGGTGTACTGCTGGGCACCGCCCTCGAGGAAGCCGTGTTGCGCGACGCCGCTCTCCAGGTCGTCATCTGCCGGCGAACCGTGCCGGCCGAGACGGGTGAGGCGGGTGCCGAAGGTGATCGCCGGGCCCTTGCCCGCCTCGATCGCTGGCTGGCCGGGTGGAAGCGACGGTATCCGCAGCTGCGGATCGAATCGGTGGTGGTCCACGGCGGCATTGCGGAGTACCTGACTCGGCACCGGTCGGTCGGGCTGGTGATAGTTGGCGCCCATGACCCCCAGCGGGTGGCCGAGCTGGTCGGGCAGGTCGGCAGCGCGATTCTGCAGGAAATCGACTGCTCGCTGCTGATCGTCAACCGGCAACATCTGTGAGATCGGAAGATTATGAGCATATGGGATATTGAATCGGTCGTGGCATGACCCCTGGCGCACACGACCAGCAGGAAGGGTTCTTCAATGGTTAAGGTTTTCCTGGTCGATGACCATGAAGTCGTTCGGCGGGGTCTCGCCGACCTACTCGCATCCGATCCCGCGCTCGAAATCGTCGGCGAGGCCGGCTCCGTATCCGAAGCGAAAGCGCGGATACCCGCCTTGCAGCCCGATGTCGCCGTGCTTGACGTGCGCCTTCCCGATGGGAACGGAATCGAGTTGTGCCGCGACCTGGTGTCCGATCATCCTGACCTGCGCTGCCTGATGCTGACGTCGTTCACCTCCGACGAAGCGATGCTCGAGGCAATTTTGGCCGGTGCCAGCGGCTACGTCGTCAAAGACATCAAGGGCATGGAACTGGCGCATGCGATCAAAGAGGTCGGCGCCGGTAAATCCCTGCTCGACAACCGGGCGGCCGCCGCCCTGATGGCGAAGCTGCGTGGTGCGGCGGACCGTGAAGATCCGCTGTCGGGGCTGACCGAGCAGGAGCGAACACTGCTGGGCCTGCTCAGTGAGGGTTTGACCAACAGGCAGATCGCCGCGCGGATGTTCCTCGCCGAGAAGACGGTGAAGAACTATGTGTCGCGGTTGCTGGCCAAACTCGGCATGGAGCGCCGCACCCAGGCGGCGGTGTTCGCGTCGAAACTGGATCAACGGTCCGACCACCCAACGACGCCGACCGAAACGCCGCCGGAATAGCCGGGGGGGTATAACGCCTGATCTAGCCGGTTTGCCCACGAGCGCCATCTTTGCATCGCCTGTGAGCGGTTGGGCACTTGACGAAAGGCGACTAGGCTGACCATAGGTGACTCGTGTTGCGTCCCGGATACCCGCAACGCAAGCTGCCACGGGGGTTGAGATGTCTTGGAGGTATCGAGTCGGGTGGCCGACGACGAGAAGAGCTTTGCATTTGCCGGCCTAGGCCAGCGTGGGCTAGTAAGTAGGATGCATGAGCAACTCGATGAGTTGCTGGCGGCCCGCGACCAGATGGAGCAGTTGCTCCGGGTCATCGTCGAGATCGGTGCCGGCCTCGACCTCGACGCCACGCTGCACCGGATAATCCTCGCGGCCCGGGAACTGACGTCCGCCCCCTACGGCGCCCTGGCCATCCGCGATGGCGAGGGCGACTTGGTCTCGTTCGTCCACGAGGGAATGGATCCTGACACGGCTCGGCGGATCGGGCACCTGCCGGTCGGCAAGGGCCTGTTGAGCCTTTCGCTCCTGGACACGCCGGCTCTGCGGATGGACGACCTCACCGCTCACCCGGCTGCCGTCGGATTCCCCGAGCATCACCCCCCGATGCGGGCCTTCCTTGCGGTGCCGATCACCATCCGCGACGCCGTGTTCGGCAACCTGTACCTCACCCACGTCGATCCGGCGCGGGTCTTCTCCGAATCCGACGAGGTCGCCGCGCGCGCGCTGGCGTTCGCGGCCGCGGTCGCCATCGACAACGCGCAGGTGTTCGAGCGTGAGCGCACGTCGGTGAAGTGGACGGAGGCCAGCCGAGAGATCACCACCGCCCTGCTGGCCGGCACCGAGGTACACCATCGCCCGCTAGAGTTGATCGCCGAACGCGCCATCGTTCTGACCGATGCCGAGCAGGCGATCATGTTGGTCCCGGGCGACGCCGACCTGCCCGATGACGAAGTCGACACACTGGTGGTCTCCGCCGCGGTGGGTCTCTATGCGGCCGACGTGCTCGGCCAGCGAGTCCCGGTCCAAGGGTCGACCAGTGGTGCGGTGTTCCGCTCCGGCCAGCCGATGATCACCGAGGGTTTGGCGTATCCGATTCAGGCCTTCACCGATGTCGCACAGCGTCCCGCCATCGTGATGCCGCTGCGCGCCCGCGATCAGGTGGTCGGGGTGATCGCCATCGCCCGCGGGGCCGACCAGCCGCCGTTCAACGAGAGCGACCTCGAGCTGGTGAGCGATTTCGCCAGCCACGCAGCGATAGCACTGGTGCTGGCGTCGGCCCGTGAGGACGCGCGCCAGCTGACGCTGCTGGCAGAGCGCGAGCGCATCGCACACGACCTGCACGACCATGTCATCCAGCGGCTCTTCGCCACCGGCATGGACCTGCAGGGCACGCTGGCCAGGGCGCGCTCGCCGGAGGTGGCAGGTCGGCTGAACCGCACGCTCGACGATCTTCAAACCATCATCGAGGAGATCCGGATGACGATCTTCCAGCTCAAATCCCCGACAGGGAAGAACGTCGACTTCCGGCACCGGATTCAACGAGTCGTCGCCGACTTGGCCGAGAACCGCGAAGTTGTCACCACGGTCCGAATGCACGGGCCGATGACCGCGGTTGGCGGTGAGCTTGCCGACCATGCCGAAGCGGTCGCCGCGGAAGCCGTCAGCAATACCCTTCGGCACTCCGGTGCGTCGCGGCTGACCGTCGAGATCAGCGTCGCCGACATGTTCATCCTCGACGTCAGCGACAACGGCTCCGGCATACCCGCCGACAATTCGCGTCGCAGCGGCCTGGCCAACATGAAGCGCCGCGCCGAACAACTCGGCGGTACCTGCGAGATCAGCAATCCACCGGAGGGCGGCACCCGGGTGCATTGGATCGCTCCGCTGATCGATCTGTAACCCCGGTCGCATCCGCCCGGGACCAATGGCGCCCCCGCGAGGTCCAACGACCCCTGCCGCAGCACGCCGACCCGGAATAGCGTCAGGAATCATGGGTGATCGATCGGCGGGATTGGCGGCTACGGCCCGACTGCTCGACGGACGTCTCGTGTCGTTGCGTCGCCTGGTTCCCGATGACTCCGAGACCGTTCTGGCGCTCCATCAACACCTCTCCGACCATGACCGGTACTTTCGCTTCTTCACGCTGCAGCGGACCCCGCTGCACGAACTCGTCGGCAAGCTGACCGAACGCACCGCTGACGTCTATGCTCTCGGCGCCTTCGACGCCGACCGGCTGATCGGGGTGGCGCACTATACGGTCGTCGAGGACCCGGGCGCCGCTGAAATCGCAATTGTGGTGGCCCATGAAGACCATTCGCGGGGCGTGGGCACGGCCTTGCTCAAACACCTGGCCCCGATCGCACGAGCCCACGGAATTGGGCGCTTCACAGCCGACGTCCTGGGCGAGAATCATCTCATGCTCACGGTGTTCTTCGACCTCGGCTGGCCTTGCAAACCATCGGATTACGGATCCATTCGTCACCTGGAAATTGAGCTGCCCGAGTTCGACGAGGCGCCGGCATAGCGAGGAATGTGAAATGACCGATGACGCAAAGAGATACGGGGTGCTCGTGTGCATCGACGGGTCGCCGGCATCCGACGCCGCAGTGGCGTGGGGGACACGTGAGGCCATCATGCGTAGCTTGCCCGTCACGCTGATGCACGCCGTGCCACCCGTGGTTGTCGGCTGGCCGGTTGGCCAACTCTACGCCGACATTCCCCAGTGGCAGCACGACAACGCCCAGCACGTCATCGATCAGGCGCGCAAGGTGCTGAACGCCGGCCTGGGAGATTCCGAGCCGCCCGAGATACTCACCGAGACGGTATATTCGGCCGCCGTGCCGGCGCTGATCGAGGCCTCCAAGGAGGCCTGGATGGTCGTCGCCGGCAGCCAGGGACTGGGCGCGCTGGGCCGGCTGCTGCTGGGTTCGGTCACTGCCGGACTGGTTCACTATGCACACTGCCCGGTCGCGGTCATCCATACCGACGTGGGCACAACTCCCGATGCCGGCGCGCCGGTGCTGGTGGGCGTCGACGGATCGTCCGCGTCGGAAGCAGCCACCGCCCTGGCTTTCGAGGAAGCCGCACGCCGGGGGGTTGGGCTGGTGGCGGTACACGTGTGGAGCGACGTGGGGGTGTTCCCGATCCTCGGGATGGATTGGCACGACCGCGAGAAGGAAGGTCAGGAGATCCTCGCCGAACGCCTGGCCGGCTGGCAAGAGCAGTATCCGGACGTGCATGTCGAGCGGAAACTGTTCTGCGACAAGCCTTCCCATTGGTTACTTCAGGAATCCGAGCATGCCCAACTCGTGGTGGTCGGTAACCGCGGCCGTGGGGGCTTCCCGGGCATGCTGCTCGGTTCGGTCAGCTCCGCGGTCGCGCAGTCGGCGCGAGTTCCGGTGATTGTCGTTCGTTAGCCGTTTCCCGCCAGGGCCTTTGGTCCTTCGCATCGGGGCGGTTCGGCAGCTGCCTTCTCCGGCGTGGAGCGGCTAGCATCGCGGCTTATGACTTACGTGATCGGTGCCGCGTGCGTCGACGTGAAGGAAAAGTCCTGTGTCCAGGAATGCCCCGTCGACTGCATCTACGAGGGCGCCCGAACGATGTACATCAACCCCGACGAGTGTGTGGACTGTGGCGCCTGCAAACCGGCGTGCCGCGTCGAGGCGATCTATTGGGAAGGTGACCTGCCCGAAGACCAGCTCCGGCACCTGGACGACAATGCGGCTTTCTTCACTCAACCGCTCCCGGGCCGCGACGGCCCCCTGGGATCCCCGGGCGGGGCCGCCGATGTAGGCCCACTGGGTGTCGACACGCCGTTGACCGCAGGAATGCCGGCAGCCGGCTAACCGTCATTTGCGCACCACGAGCACCGAACATCCGGCGTGGCCAGGCAGGTGTGCAGTGATCGGCCCGACCATGCGGGCGACCTTGTCGGCGTCCTCGCTCCCTACCACCACGAGTTGCACCGATTCCTGCGTGTGCGCCAGGAAATCCGCGGCTCCATGCCGGGCGGCGGCGGGCTGGACATGCACTTCGGGGTACTGAGACACCCACGGACGGAGTCGATGGTCGAACTGACGGTAGGGGATCTCACCAAGGCCCCAGCGCCATACTCCCATCGCGAGAATCGGTGCCTGACGAAGCCGCGCCTCGCGAAAACCCTGGTCCAGCACCGGATCGGTCGCGGGCGAGTCGTCCACGACCACGGCGACATATCCGGAAGCGGGCTTCCCGCCCTGGCGGTTGCTGCGAATGATCGCCACCGGGCACTGCGCTTGTCGGGCCACGGCGTCGGCGGTGGAGCCGAGAACCTTGCGTGCGACCCACCCGATCCCGACCGAACCCAGGCAAATCATCGCCGCGGTTTTCGATTCGTCGATCAACGCGCTCTCCGGCGATCCGTGCACGATGTCGCATTCGACTTTGACCGGCTCGCCGATGGCCGCAAGCGCCGCATCGGCGGCACGCAATGACGTTTGGGCGTATTCGATATCCAAGCTCTCATCGTCTGCGGGGGCGTCCGCCAGCCGCGCGGGGACGGAATGGACCAGCCGCAGCGGGACGTTAAGGCTGACGGCTTCGGCGACCGCCCATTTGGCCGCGCTGATCGCCGCGTCGGAGCCGTCAATACCTACCACGATCCGCGGTGTCGATTGCGGATGGTTCATCGCTTCCTCCCGATCTGGCGGCTGGACTGGGAGATTCCCATGTCCACCATCCGAGACACTATTTGGCTTCGCCGCTTTCCAGCAGGGCCCTTCGACCCCCGTTTCTCGGGCGATGGTCACCTGGCGGCGAACTTCACCCGGCCGCCATCGTGTGCCCGAGTTGAGGCACGGAGCCGCGGGATCCGGCCGGTGACGGGTCGCGCGTTTCGACCCCGACCGACGCGGGGAGGTCCCACGTCCATGCTGTTGGTGACCAAAGCCTCATGATCGGCCGCCGCTCGGGTAATAGCGTTTTTGGTTGACGGAGGGAGCACACAATGTCTGCACCGGCGAACCGCCATGGCGTCGTCGTGGGAATCGATGGATCGGCGGCGTCCAACGCCGCTGTCTGTTGGGCGGCGCGCGATGCGGAGCTGCGGCACGTCCCACTGACCGTGGTCCATATGGTCAACGCCGCCGTGCCGATGTACCCGGCCATCCCGGTGTCGGCCGGGGTTGCGGTATGGCAACAAGAGCAAGGTCAGCAGGTTCTCGAGCAGGCGGTCAAGATCGCCGAGGACGCCATCGCGAAGGGCCGCAGGATCGACATCAAGAGCGAGCTGCGGTGTGCGCCGCCGGTGCCGACGCTGGTCGAGATGTCCAAAGAGGCGGAGATGCTCGTCGTCGGGAGCAACGGCCGCGGAGCGCTGGCGAGGCTTTTGCTGGGTTCGGTCAGCTCCAGTGTGGTGCGAAGCGCGCGCTGCCCGGTCGCGGTCATTCGCGACGAAGATCCGCTGATGCCGCACCCGCAGCAGGCGCCGGTGCTGGTGGGGATCGATGGCTCGCGCGCTTCAGACCTTGCGACGGCCATTGCGTTCGACGAAGCCTCGCGCCGCGGTGTCGAGCTGACAGCGTTGCACGCGTGGAGTGACGCCGACGTCTTCGAACTGCCCGGCATCGATTGGACGGCGGTGAAGGCGGAAGCCGAGCTGAGTCTGGCCGAACGCCTGGCGGGCTGGCAAGAGCGCTACCCCGATGTCACGGTGCACCGGCTCGTCGTGTCTGACCGGCCTGCTCGTCAGCTGATCGAGAAGTCGGAGTCCGCGCAGCTTGTCGTGGTGGGCAGTCACGGCCGCGGCGGGTTGGGCGGCGTGCTACTCGGTTCGGTGAGCAACGCCGTCGTGCACTCGGTCCGCATGCCGGTCATCGTGGCGCGGTCCTCCTAGCGTCCGCCCCGGAAATGACGGCAGCGACACATACCGAGCCAGCGACGACAACGGCCGTGCCCTACGTCGACATACACGAAACTCACACGGGCGTGGTCGTGCTGGCCGGCGACCGGGCATTCAAAGCGAAGAAGCCGCTGTTGACCGACTTTCTCGATTTCCGCACTCCCGAGCAGCGTGAGCGGGCGTGCCGCCGGGAGGTCGAGTTGAACAGCCGCTTGTCGCCGGACAGTTATCTCGGGGTCGCACATCTCAGCGACCCCTCCGGAGGGGCGGCCGAACCGATCATCGTGATGCGCCGCTACAGCGACGACGAGCGGTTGGCGTCGATGGTGGCCCGTGGCGAATCCGTCACGGGTGCACTGGATGCCATCGCCGCTGTTTTGGCCCGGTTTCACCGGCACGCGGAGCGCAGTCGAGCGATCAATGCTCAGGGCGAAGTCGACGCCGTGCAAGGACGTTGGCACGAGAACCTCTCCGAGCTCAACCGCTATGCCCAGACCTCGGGTTCGCCCGTCTCGACCGAGTCGGTAGCGCGAATCCAGCGGCTGGTCGACGAATTCATCTCCGGCCGTGCACCCTTGTTCGTGGGGCGCATCGAAGAAGGTTGCATCGTCGACGGCCACGGCGACCTGCTCGCCGACGACATCTTCTGGGTGGACGGCCGCCCGGCGATGCTCGACTGCCTGGAGTTCGACGACGAACTGCGCTACGTCGACTGCGTCGATGATGCCGCCTTCCTCGCGATGGATCTGGAATTTATGGGCCGCAAAGACCTCGGCGACTACTTCTTCGAACGCTATGCGGCGCACTCGGCACATCCTGCGCCGTCGGCGTTGCGGGACTTCTACATCGCCTACCGCGCCGTCGTCAGGGCGAAGGTCGATTGCATTCGGCTGTCGCAGGGCCGGTTCGCGGCGGCCGAAGACACCGTCCGCCACCTCGCCCTTGCCACCCAGCACCTTCGCAGCGGTGCCGTTCGTCTGGCGCTGGTCGGCGGAAACCCGGGAACCGGCAAGTCCACGCTCGCGCGCGGCCTGGCTGAAAAGATTGGCGCGCAAGTGATCTCAACCGACGATGTGCGTCGGGAACTCCGCGGCTCGGGCGCCATCGGCGGTGATTCCGGCGTGCTGGATGCCGGACTTTACCGCCCGGACAACGTGGCCGCGGTCTATGAGGGTGTGCTGGGCCGGGCCCGCGCGCTGCTGACCGGCGGGCAGTCGGTGATCCTCGACGGCACCTGGCGCGATCCGGCGATGCGCGCGCAGGCGCACCGGCTTGCCGCCGAGACGCATTCGGCGATGGTCGAACTCATGTGCTCGGCGCCGGTCGACTCCGCGGCGGACCGCATCCGCACCAGGGGGCCCGGCAGCTCGGAGGTGACTCCCGAGATCGCGGCGGCGTTGGCGGCCCAGCACGCCGGCTGGGACACGGCGCACGTGATCGACACGTCTGGAACGCATGAAGACGTGGTACGACAGGCCCACGAAGTGTGGGGGCGCGCGACGTCTCATTCGCCATCTCCCGCCGAAGAGTGAGCAAGCGGGTTTCGCCGCATCGCTACCGCGGTGGCGTTCATGACTCGATGGAGTCCAATGTCGCGCAGTCGAGGACTAACGCCTCTGTCGGCGCCCGGCTCGGAACCGTTATCGTCGATGGCACCGACTCGATGGGGTGGTTCACTTGACCGCGCAAGTGCCGAATGCGGAGGTCATCCGCGACGCGGTGACGCTCGCGTGCCGCGCACCTTCGCTGCACAACAGCCAGCCCTGGCGCTGGGTCGCCGACGGCACGCGGTTGCACCTGTGGGCCGATCCGCGCCTGGCGATGCACGCGACCGACCACAGCGGCCGCGAGCTGATGCTGAGTTGCGGCGCTGTCCTCGACCACCTGCGGGTCGCCATGGCCGCCGCCGGCTGGGAGAACATCACCGAACGGTTCCCGAGCCAAGGCAGGCCGGATCACCTTGCGACACTGAGGTTTTTGCCGGTGGCGAAGGTGGCAGCGCCGCAGCGGCTCCGGGCTAATGCGATCCCTCGCCGCCGCACCGACCGGTTACCGTTCGGCGCGCCGATCGCATGGCCGACTCTGCAGTCACAGCTGGGCGACACGGTGGTCCCGTATGACGTGCTGCTGGACGTGGTGGCCGACGAAGACCGTTTGCGGCTGGCCGAGGCTTCCCGGCTCACCGAGACGCTACGCCGTTACGACACGTCCTACGTGTCCGAACTGCGGTGGTGGACCTCGCCGTTCGCGTCGGACGGCAACCATGTGCCGGGGAGCGCTCTGCCGTCCAGCTCCGAAGCCGCCCGTGTCGACATCGCGCGCACATTCCCGCCGACGGGTGGGGGCCGGCGCCGTGCCACGATCGACCACGACCAATCTAAGATCGTGGTGCTCTCCACTCATCATGGCGATGCCCGGCCGGACGTTTTGCGCTGCGGAGAAGCACTGTCGGCGGTGTTGCTCGACTGCACCCTGGCCGGTATGGCCACCTGCACGTTGACTCACATGACCGAGATGGCAGCGAGTCGCGACATCATCAGGCAGATTGCCGGAAGTGCCGGCCAGCCCCAGCTGCTGATCCGGGTGGGTAGCCCGCCGGCCGGCGACCAGCACGTCGAAGCCACCGCTCGGCGTCCGGTAACCGATGTCCTGAGCTTCGTTGGTGACTAGCGACCACTGGAAGGAGGTATCGCCGATGACTCGGCATTGGCTGGTGATGGAGACCGCCGGAGAAGGCGCCGGGCCGCCGTTCGTCGCCCGGGTGGCGGGTGCGGGGCGGCATCTGCCCGAGACCCATCTGACGACAGACGAATTGATGGCGACCACCCGCCACAAAACTCACATCGATCTGGAGCGGCTGACCGGGATCCGCGAGCGCCGGGTCTCCGTGGGTGACGAGGATTCCTACAGCCTTGCCACCTCCGCCGCGCTGAACGCCCTGGCCACCGCTCAACAGGACCCGGCCACCCTTGACGTGGTGATCAGTTGCAGCATTACGAAGTTCCGCGGCGGGCTCACCCAATGGCTCGAGCCGACGATGAGCAGCGCGGTGGCCCGCGGGATCGGGGCGAACAAGGCGATGACCTTCGACGTGTCGAACGCATGCGCTGGAATGCTCACCGGCGTAACCATTTTGAACAACTGGATCCGGCAAGGCGTTGTCGAGCGCGGACTGGTCGTCAGCGGTGAATACATCTCGCAGCTCGGTCACAATGCGGCACGCCATATCCGCAACATCATGAGCAAGGAACTCGCTTCCCTGACGCTCGGCGACGCCGGCGCGGCGCTTCTGCTGGAGCGGGCTCCCGCCGGCTCGGCGGGAATTGCCCTGGCGGGATTCACCACGGTCGCCGACTACAGCCGGCTCTGCCTGGCCTATCCACAGGGTCACGATCCTGGGGCGCGGATGTTCACCAATTCCCGCGCCATCCAGCGGGCCGCGATCGCCAACACGCCGCTGTTGTTGCACGAAGTCCTTGATACGGTTGGTATTTCGATCCACGACATCGATCATGTGATCACCCATCAGACGTCTGCCCGGGCCATCCGCAAGGGAATGGCCCGAATGTCGGAGTCGTTCGGCGATGCTCCCCGGCACGACGCCGTGATCACCGTCGACCGGTACGGCAACACCGCCTCGACGACCCACACCGTGGCACTCGTTGAGGAACTCGAGGCCGGACACATTGCGCCCGGAGAAAGGATCGCCCTGCTGGCATTGGCCTCGGGGCTGGAGATCGGCGTGGTCTTACTGACCCTGGATGAGGATCTGGTGAAGCGCTATGGGCACGGTCATTGAGCGGGTCGAGATCACGCATCCGCGGTGGCGTGGTCGGCACAGTGCGCTGCGCCTCGCCGTGACCGCGGCAAAAACCTGTCTGCAGCGGTCCGGCTGTGACCCCGACGAGTTGGATCTAGTGGTCAATGCGGGGATATTCCGCGACCGCAACATCGGCGAGCCGGCGCTGGCCGCGCTGATACAGGACGATATCGGGGCCAACCCCGAGGATCCGCACGCCGGTGGGCACGGCACGTTCTCCTTCGACATCGCCAACGGCGCTTGCGGAGTGCTGACGGCGCTCCAGGTCGTCGACGGATTCTTCCGGACGCATAGCATCCGCCGTGCGCTCGTCGTCGCCAGTGACGCCGATCCCGGTCACGGGATGAGTGAGCACTTTCCGTTTTCGGCCGCCGGAGCGGCGTTGTTGTGCGGGTGGGCCGATGATGACCGCGGTCTGAGCCACGTGTCATGGGTGAATGCGAACGACGAGGCAAGTGCAGGCACATTCAGTGCAACGGTGGGCTTCGCCGACGCGCGTAATGTCCTTCGATTCAGTGAGTCCACGGCGATGGACGAGCGATTCGCCACGGCAGCCGCGGAGGCCGCGCGGACGTGCCTCGATGCCCACTCGGTCCGGCTTTCGGACCTCGACATGGTCGTCGCCGCTCCTGCGCGGCAGGGATTTCGAACCGCGCTGAGCAACGAGCTCGGCGTACCCGTCGCCCGGGTCGGCGTCGCTGCCGATGAGCGCATGCATACTGCCGCACTGGCAGCGGCGTTCGAGCAGCAGGCCGATCGGCTCACGCCGGATGCCCACATTCTGTTGGTCTGCGCCGGCGCCGGTGTCACCGCCGGTGCCGCCCTGTACCGACGGTCCGCACGCGTCGGATACACCGCTGATGGTGTGGCCCGAACCGAGGCTCGGGCATGACTGGTTTCTCCAACGTAGGGTTGTTCTCGTGACATCCGGCATCAAACGGGTCGCGTTGAGCACCGGTGGCGGTGACGCGCCGGGGCTCAACGCGGTCATTCATGCGGCCACCCTGGCGGCACGAAACCGTGATTGGGATGTGGTGGGGATCCGCGACGGCTTCAACGGACTGCTGTTTCCCGACGACTATCCCGATGGTGGGCTCATCGAACTGACTCGTGACAGGGTCCGCGGCATCATCCACCAAGGTGGCACGATCATCGGTACCACCAATCGCGGCAACCCGACCGCCTATCCGTTGCAACGGGGCGACGGCACCTGGACCGAGGTGGACCGGACACCGGAGCTACTCGGACGCTTCAAGGAACACCGGATCGATGCGCTGATCATGGTCGGCGGCGACGGATCGATGGCGATAGGCCAACACTTGTACGAGGCTGGGCTGCGTCTGGTGGGCGTACCAAAGACGATCGACAACGACCTGGACCAGACGACGTCGACATTCGGCTTCGACTCCGCGGTGGACTTCGCATCGGAATGCATCGACCGGCTGTTCACCACGGCGACGTCGCATGGCCGGATCATCGTGGTGGAGGTGATGGGCCGCTACGCTGGATGGATCGCCCTGAACGCCGGCATGGCGTCGGGGGTGCACGCGGTCCTCATCCCCGAGATCCCGTTCAGCCTGGAACCGGTGGCCGCCCTGATCGCCCATCGCGCGCGGCACGGTGCGAAGTTCTCCATCGTCTGCGTCGCCGAAGGCGCCCGGCCGGTCGGTGGCGGGGTGTCGATCGTGGGAAAGTCGACGGGGCAGGCCGAACGCCTCGGCGGCATCGGCGCCAAAGTGGCCGCCGAGCTTCAACAACTGACGGGCCGAGAGGCGCGCACGGTCGTGCTCGGACACTTGCTGCGGGGCGGTTCGCCCACTGGGTTCGACCGGTTGCTCGGCCTGCGCTTCGGTGCGGCGGCGGTGCGAGCGCTCGACGAGGGAAGAAACGGTGTGATGGTGGCGCTCAACCCGCCGACGGTGGACTACGTACCGCTCGCCGGGGCGACCCGCCGGCAGAAGACGGTCCCGCTCGACTGCGACTCGATCCTGACCGCCCGCGACATGGGGATCAACTTCGGGGACGAAATGCCCACTCACAGCACGATCGGACGATAACCGCCGGGCGCGGATGCTGACGCGACCGCTCCCTTTGGAGGTGCCGATGCAAAAACGCCCAGCCGAACCGGGCGGGCATCGGTGGCTCGCGCTGGGGGAGGAGGCTTTGCCCCCGGACGAACGCTGGCTGGCGCCGGGCGAGGCGGCCAGCCTGGCCGGGATGCGGTATACCAAGCGGCGCACCGAATTCTTGCTGCGCCGGCTTGTCGCCAAGCGCGCCGTGGCTTCGGTCACCGGCCGGTCCGCCGACGCCGCGACGCTGGCCGGTATCGAGGTCCGCAATGCGCCCAGCGGCGCCCCGTACCTGTGCGTAGACGGCGTTGCGATCGAGCTCGGTGTATCGATCAGCGACCGTGCGGGATGCGCGGTTTGTGTGACATCCCCGACGGGGCCGCTGGCTGTCGGATGTGACCTGGAGCTGGTGGAGCCGCGTTCGCGGGGCTTCGTGTCCGACTTCCTCACGACGACCGAGCAACGTCTGGTCGGCTCGTGTGCGGCCGGCGACGAGCGCGACGCGGTCGCGAATCTGATCTGGTCGGCGAAGGAGAGTGCACTCAAGGTGCTGGGCATCGGGCTGCGTCGCGACACCCACACACTCGAGGTCACGCCGGCCGCGCCGGGAGGTGACGGCTGGGGCGCGTTGACCGTGCGGGCCGTCGAGGGCACCGTTTTTCCCGGGTGGTGGCGGCGGGAAGGCCGATTCTTGCTGACCGTGGCCACGCGGGCGGCTGCTCCACCGCCCGCTGCCCTCGGCGCCGCTGGGGTACTGGCGCGTGCGGTACCCCGGCATTCCTGGCTCGACCGGCCGCTATCCGGCTGACATGCCGCGCTCGACGGCGTCGACGATGTAGGGCCGCAACGCCTCGGCGGTGATGATGCGGTCCACCGACCCGACGGCCAGGGCTCGTTGGACGGTGTGGATGCTGTCGAATTCCTCGGCAACCTCGCTGAGCTTGGCCGAGCGTACGGCCGCGGTGATCTCGGCGAGGCGGGCCCGTGCCGTGCCGGCCTCCGAGCCGGTGGCCTGTTGCACCTGCTCGGCCGCTTCGCGCACCCGGGGGTCTTGTTGCGTGCGGGCGTCGACGTCGCGGGCGAACACCGTGGCAGCGGCCGGCGCGCCGCCGATGACCGACGCGAACGAGCCCTCCACGGCGGCGATCTCCACCCGCTCGTTGAGGGTCTTGGAGAACACCACGAAAGCGCCGCCGTGGTAGCGGGAGACCACCACGAATACGATCGGGCCGGCGAAATTGGTCACCGCGCGACCGATCTCGGCGCCGTACTCCAGTTGCCAACGGCGCATCGACTCCGGCGAGCCGTCGAAGCCGGACAGGTTCGCCAGCACGACGAGTGGGCGATTGCCGCTGGCGGCGTTGATCGCGCGGGCGAGCTTGCGTGACGACTGCGGAAACAGTGTGCCGGAGGACCACGATGACGGGCCGCCGGCCGGCACGAATCCCCGTCGGGGCACTGTGTGGGATTCGATACCGATCAGGCACACCGGGATGCCGCCAACATGTGCGTCCCAGACGATCACCGTCTCGGCGGCCCGCCACTGGCCCCAGCGCTCCAGCGGCTCGGAGTCCTCGTCGGCGACCGCACGCATGACCGAGCGCATGTCGAAGGGTTTCTTTCGTTCGGGGTTGTGCGTAGCCGAGAAGATGTCGCCGACGCATCCCATGTCGGAGCCGGCGATCGGGGTGTGCGGCGACGAGCGGACATCGCGGTCGACGGGGTCGGTCGTGGCTCGCCGGCGTGGCCAGGCTTCGCCGGTGACGACGTAGGTGTGCTCATAGTGGCGCAACAGGATGTCGCACGCATCGGCCAGGCCGGGCGCCCAGTACTGGCCCTGGCCGTTGGGTCCCATGATCCGGTCGAAGCCGCCGATGCCGAAGTTGTCCTCGGCCGACACTCCGCCGGAGAAGTCCAGCGCCTGCTTGCCGGTCAACACCATCGTGCTGGCCGGTGTCATCACCAGGATGCCGCGGGTGTGCATCAGCATGGTCGCCTCGGCGTTCCAGTAGGGCTGAGCTCCCACGTTGACCCCGGTGACGACGACGTTGATCTCGCCGCCGCGCTGGGTGAACTCGATGAGGCGGCGCAGCACCGCACCGATCCAGTCCATGTTCTCGGTGCCGCTGTCCATCGCGATCTTGGCGCCGGACGACAGTGTGAACCATTCGACCGGTACCCCCATCCGCTCGGCCAGGTCCAGGCCCGCGATGATCCGGCGGCACTCGGGCTCGGCGATATTGCCCAGCCCACGGGTGGGGTCGCCGAACAGCGCTACCCGGGTCATTCCTTCGGGCATCTTCGCGGTGTCGTTGCGCAGCAGGCCGACGACGATGTTGGCGCTGTTGCTGCCATACGGTCGCGACACCGGTACCAGCCCGCCGCCCTGGTCGAGATCATGCTCGGTGAACTCCCCCGGAGGGAACCGTGCCACGGCCTCGGCTTCAGGGGTGAGCATCCGCACGATCTCGTAGGGGTAGGGGACGCCGAACCGGTTGGCACGCAACAGCTTCTGCTGATACGGCGACAGCGGCCGGATCGGTTCGGTACCCGGTGCGCGTTCGCGCACCGTGACGCCCCCGCCGAGGCCTTCCACATCGAGCACGCGATCACCGCCCCCGGGAAGCCGCACGCGCAGCACCACCTTCTCCAGGCCGGCGCCGGCGGCCAGCGGTGCCAGCGACCGGGCCAGTTCGGGCCAGGCATCACGGGGCACATCCCAGGGGGGACGGACATACAGCACGATCCGGTTGGTCGCGGGCCGGTTCTTGGCGTCGAACTTGGTCAGCGCTTCCTGCATCGTCGACAGCGCCTCCAGACCCATCAGCTCCAGCCGCGGATAGCGCATGTCACCGCTATCGGCCCGGATCGGGGTGAGGTCGCGCACCTCGGCGAGCGCGAAAAGCCGTTGATCGGCCGGATTTTCGTGGGCCACGCCGTGGAACACGTATACGTCCTCGGCCGAGCGCAGGCGGCGCAGGGTGAAGTTCGACAGCCGCCACAGGTCCAGACGTTTGGCCAGCATGGGGTGCAGGTTGCGGTAGAGCGTTTCTTCGACGAACTGGCCGTCACGCTGCCGGTAGGTCAGGTGGTGGGTGCGGAAGCACTCCGGTGCCGATCCCTCCAGGGTCGTGACGGTGAGATCCAGCCGCCGCAGCGGCCGCCCGAAGTCGCAGTCGGCCAGCAGTTTTTCCGCCTCGCCGACGACGGTGTCGTCATCTGCGATCTCGCCGTGCCGCCACAGCGCGAGGTCGACGATGACCTGCCGTCCGATGCCGGCCGTGCCGAGATGCCCGGCTATCGCCCGAGACAGCTCCGGCAGCTTCAGCAGGGGCGCGTACGCGGCGACCACGTGGATGGGCTGGTCCCCGGCGTCCTCGAGGTCCCCTGGGTCCCCGGTTTCCTCGAGGTCGTAGTCGGCGGATCCGAGCAGCCACCCGTCGTGCTCGGTGAACGCGAAGTCGCGTAGTTGCCTGATCCGGTAGAACCGCCGGAGGTAGACCTCCAGCAGGACTCGGTGCAGCGCCGGATCCGTGCTGCCGCGCCATCGCTGTAGCAACTCTGCCCGTAGCGGCTGAGGACACTCGACGAGGCGATCGATCTGGTCGGCGCGCTGCAGGTCGTCGGGGTCGTCACTGAGCGCGTCCAGAACGCGCCGCACCCAGGTGTACTCGTCGGCGACCGTGACGGCCAGCAGCGGCTCATCGAAGTAGTGGAACCGAACATCGCGGGCCAGATCCGCGACCACCCGCTGGCGGCCCTGGATGGCCGCCAGCCGGTCCAGCCTTGTCCGCATCTCGGCGTCGGCAAGATGGATCAGCTCGCTACGCTGGCCTAGCCGGCGCTCGAGGATCGCGGTAACGGCGGGCACCAGGTCGGCTACTCGGTGAAACGAGCGGAACATCCAGAACGTGGCTTCCTTCAGGGCCTCTTCCTGCTCGGGGGTCCGGTCCAGCCCCTGAACTCCGTAGCGCTGCAGTGCTCGCTCCAACCGCCGCCGGTAGGAGTCAGGCAGACCCGCGCGGTCGGCGTCCAGCCACTGCAAGTAGGACAGCAAATACTCCTGGGTACTGCCGGTGACCAGCGCCGTCTCGGGATCGATGGCACCGCGCGGCCGGTATAGCGAGCTGATGTCGGCGAACACATCCAGCAGGTCGTCCTCGCAGTGCAGCAGATCGGTGTCGGTCGGCGGCGCATTCTCGCTGAGCCGGCGCTGCCGGGTCAGCATGGTCTGCACCGAGCCGGGGTCAAGGTCGTAGCCGAGCAGGTAGCTGCGCAGCGCCCCGTACACCTGCTCGCAGCGGGCTGTGCCGGAGGGCTCGGCAGCGGCCAGTCCGGTGAAGTCCACGGCGCCGGCCGCCTGGCCACTGATGGCGTCCGAGGTGGCGATGCGCACGAGCGGTGCGCCGGCTTCGACTTGCATGTTCGCGGCTGTTTCCACGGCCGCGATGGTGCCGGCGAACGGCGCGGTGATGGTGTTCTCCATCTTCATGCTCTCGACGACGGCGACCGGGTCGCCTTCGGCGACCCGATCCCCGGGCTCGACGGCGACCGACAGCACGAACGCCGGTCCGGGGGATCGCACTACGCCGCCGTC
>CAYNLB010000012.1:10187-53592 GCA_964397935.1 uncultured Mycobacterium sp. | reverse complement strand
CCCCGGTCCAGCTGCGGGGCATGCATCCGCAACCCGTACACCAGGCGGGGCCTTCATCGATGGCCGCCTGTTCTAACCCGGGTAGGTCGCGTCGGCCAGCCGGAGGATCTCGGCACGGTCGGCGGGCAGGATGAACCCGGAGCGGATCGCCCTGTCGAGTGCCGCGGTGAAGCCGTCCAGGTAGTCGCTGACTCCCCCCGGGTAGAGCCGGCGCAACGTGGCGGCGTCGAAAAGTTCGCCGGAACCGAAGATCGCCGACATGACGCTCTCTTGTGGGCTGGCACCGGATGTCCGGGCAATCGGCACGTCCACCCAAGGGGTCCGGATGCCGCCCTCGGCGAGGCCGTAGGCATCGAGAAGGGGCTGAGGATGGTCGGTTTCGCGCACCCTGATGGGTTCTGCGGACGCTGCCGGCTCGCCGGTGCGGATCCATCTGTCCAGCGCGGCGATCGACGCCTGCACGACGTAGTGGTGCTGCGGGCCGAAGTTGATGTAGTGCCCGAGTTGCTGACCCATCAGCATGTCGGTCGGTGCGTAGGCGGCCGCGATGTCATCCAGCGGTGCGGAACCGGAGTCGATGTGCGCCACGTGGATTGTGTAGTTGTCGGCGTGAGCTGCGCCGGATATCTCCCATATCCGTAACCACTCGTTCTCGGGTTGTCTGGCGAAGAAATAGCCCAGTGGCGCGTGGCCGAAAAGGTCCGTCTCGGTGATGATGGTCATTAGCGGAACGCGCAGATCCGGACGAAACCTCACCGCCTCCTGCGACCCGTCGGGCGATTCCAATTCGGCGATCAGGGAACTGCCGTCTAGCGGGGCTGCCGGTCCGAACCGGGAATGCACCAAGAAGCCGTCGTAGACCTGGGCGAGCGGATCGATCGCGTTGATGTAGGTGGTGAGGAACATTGCTGATTGTGACTCGCCGACAGCGATGACGTGTTGCGGGCGCAACTCGCCCAAAAGGCCATCGCCCGCATTCCTGACGAGGCCGCCGATCTGGGAAAAGATGCCGAACGCGAAGGCATCGCCCGGGTGGTTCAGGCTGCTGTATCGTGTCGGATCCTGATTCTTCAGGGACATGTCCATCCCGAGCAGACTCGCGCCGCCGTCCACTCCCACCTTCTGGGCTGAGACCGCGACGTAGGCGTGGCCCGCACGAAGGATTTCCCGATGCGCCATCATCCACACGGCCGGTGCGTCGAGACCGGCGCTCACGTTGAGCCATTCGACAAGGACCGTTCCGTTGAACTGCGCGCGATCGGCCGGTGTCACCACCACTATCCGCGTGCTGTAATCAGCTGCGCCGGAGGGTGTTACATCCCAACGGCCATCGGAGCTCAGCTCGTCGGCAGGAGCGTAGGACGAGGCCGTTCCGGAAATGAAAAACTCTTCGGCGACGTAGTTCACACCACCAAGGTCGAAAGTGCCCAACAGCAGAAGCGGCTTGCCGGGCATGTGCGTGATATTCGGCGAGTCGGTCATGTGCACCGCCGGTAGCGGTGGGCGAGCAGCTCGCGTCGGTACGGCTCGGCATGGGCCGAGAAATCCCTGCGGACCGCCGCGTGACCCCAGGACTTCTCTACCAGCGGGGAGCTCACCCGAAACAGCCTACGCAGTGTCTCGCGACGCGTCTTGACCCAGCGGCCGTTACGCTGCCCGTAATGACTAGGACTCCTGATGACCCGCGCTGAACGAAGTTTCGAGGGATTCGGCGGTGTCCGCATCGTTTACGACGTCTGGACGCCGGACGCTCCGCCGCAAGCGGTGGTCGTGCTGTCGCATGGGTTCGGCGAATATGCCCGCCGCTACGATCACGTCGCGCAACGCTTCGAAGAGGCCGGCTTGGTCACCTACGCGCTGGACCACCGCGGTCACGGCCGGTCGGGCAGCAAGCGGGTGCTGGTGCGGAGCATCTCCGAATACACCGCGGACTTCGACACCCTGGTCCGGATCGCGACCCGGGAGCACCCCGGCCTCAAGTGCATCGTGCTGGGACACAGCATGGGCGGCGGGATCGTCTTCGCCTACGGCGTCGAACGCCCCGACAACTACGACATGATGGTGCTGTCGGGTCCGGCGGTGGCGGCCCAGACCCAGGTATCGCCGCTGCTGGGGTTGGCCGCCAAGGTGCTCGGCGTCATCGTGCCCGGCTTGCCTGTGCAGGAACTCGACGTCAATACCATATCCCGCGATCCGGCGGTGGTGGCTGCCTACAAAGACGATCCGCTGGTGTACCACGGAAAGGTTCCGGCGGGCAGTGGCCGCGCGCTGTTGCAGGTGGGCGAGACCATGCCGCAGCGGGCGCCGGCACTGACGGCGCCGCTGCTGGTGGTGCACGGCTCCGACGACCGGCTGATCCCGCTTTCCGGCAGCCGTCGCCTGGTCGAATGTGTGGGGTCCACCGACGTCGAGTTGAAGGTCTATCCGGGGCTTTATCACGAGGTGTTCAACGAGCCCGAGCGCGACCAGGTGCTCGATGACGTGGTTTCGTGGATCCTGAAACGGCTCTGAGCGGCGGGGAACCCGATGTCGTACCTTTCCCGTAGTTTGGCGCTATGACCCGCGCCGGCGACGATGCAGTGGGGGTACCGCCCGCTTGCGGGGGAGAGGAGCGGCACCTATGAGTGACGACAAGATGCTGGCCCGCATAGCCGCGCTGCTGCGTCAGGCCGAAGGCACCGACAATTCCCACGAGGCCGACGCTTTCATGGCCGCTGCGCAACGGTTGGCGACGGCGGCCTCCATCGACTTGGCGGTGGCGCGGTCCCATGCGGTCAACCGCACGCCGGCGCAGGCCCCGACCCAGCGGACCATCACCATCGGCGCGGCGGGCACCAAGGGACTGCGGACGTATGTGCAGCTTTTCGTGCTCATCGCGGCGGCCAATGACGTGCGCTGTGACGTGGCGTCGAATTCGACGTTCCTTTATGCGTATGGGTTCTCCGAGGACATCGACGCCAGCCACGCCCTGTACGCCAGCCTGGTCGTTCAGATGGTTCGGGCGTCGGATGCCTATCTGGCTTCGGGTGTGCACCGGCCGACGCCGACGATCACCGCCCGGCTCAACTTCCAGCTGGCCTTCGGAGCACGCGTTGGCCAGCGCCTGTCCGAAGCCCGCGACCAGGCCCGGAGCGAGGCCACCAAGGATCGTCGCCGACCGCCGGGCACCGCTATTGCCTTGCGGAACAAAGAAGTCGAGCTACACGACTTCTATCGCAGTGCGTCGAAGGCGCGCGGCACCTGGCGAGCCACCCGCGCCTCGGCGGGATATTCTTCGGCGGCGCGGCGCGCGGGCGATCGGGCCGGCAGGCGAGCCCGCCTCGGGAACAGCCGCGAACTGCCCGGTGCGCGGGCCGTATTGGGCCGGTGACCGCGGGGGGGTTCGCGAAACGCGACTCGCAGCGCGCCAAGGTCTACGCGGCTGAGGAGTTCGTCCGGACGCTGTTCGACCGTGCCGCGGAGCACGGGTCACCGGCCGTGGACTTCTTCGGCACGCGGTTGACGCTCCCGCCGGAGGGGCGATTCGGCTCGGTTGCCGCCGTTCAGCGCTATGTTGACGACGTGCTTGCGTTACCGGCGGTGCGGAAACGTTGGCCTTCGGTGCCACCGCTGCGGGTGCGGCCACGGCGGGCTGCCACCGCAGCGCACTACGAAACCGGCGACGGCGCAGGAGTTATCGCGGTTCCCGACCGTGATACCGCCGACTGGGCGCTGCGCGAGCTGGTGGTGCTTCATGAAGTGGCGCACCATCTGTGCCAGGCCGATCCGCCGCACGGCCCGGAGTTTGTCGCGACCATCTGCACGTTGACAGAGCTGGTGATGGGGCCGGAACTCGGACATGTGCTGCGCGTCGTCTACGCCAAAGAGGGTGTGCGGTGAGCGCTCCTGCGGATGTCCGGGCGCGCGAGGTCGAAGCCCAGATGACAGACGACGAACGATTCTCGCTGCTCGTCGGGGTCATGGGGGCCGGAGAACTGTGGCCACTGCGTGACGAGCGCATTCCGCCGGAAGTGCCGATGAGCGCCGGATATGTGCCGGGGATTGCGCGGCTCGGGGTCCCGGCATTGTTGATGAGTGACGCCGGTCTCGGCGTCACGAACCCCGGCTACCGCCCGGGTGACACCGCCACTGCGCTGCCGGCCGGACTGGCCCTGGCCGCCAGCTTCAACCCGTCGCTGGCCCGCGCCGCGGGCGAGGTGATCGGACGGGAGGCCCGCAGCCGCGGGTTCAACGTTCAACTCGCCGGGGCAATGAACCTCGTGCGCGACCCGCGCAACGGCCGAAACTTCGAATACCATTCGGAGGACCCGCTTTTGACTGCGAAGATGGCCGCGGAGTCGGTCACCGGGATTCAACGGCAAGGTGTCATCTCGACCGTCAAGCACTACTCGCTGAATTGCAACGAAACCAATCGGCACTGGCTCAACGCGGTCATCGATCCCGGCGCACATCGCGAATCCGATCTATTGGCCTTCGAGATGGCCATCGAGCGCTCGCAACCCGGCGCCGTGATGACCGCCTACAACATGGTCAACGGAGACTACGCGGCCGCCAACCACGTCTTGATCAATGAGGTGCTGAAAGGTGCCTGGGGATATCGCGGTTGGGTCATGTCCGACTGGGGCGCGACACCGAGCTGGGAGTGTGCCCTGGACGGGCTGGACCAGGAGTGCGGGGCACAGCTCGACGTGCTGCTGTGGCAGTCGGAGGCATTCGGTGAGCACCTGCGAGCCGCCTACGCCGACGGCAGGCTGCCCAAAGAGCGCCTGTCGGATATGGTCAGGCGCATCCTGCGGTCGGTGTTCGCGGTCGGGGCCGACCAGGCCGAAGCCCTACCAGCACCGGATATGGCCGCGCACAACGAGATTGCGTTGAACATCGCTCGACAGGGTATCGTGCTATTGACCAACCGCGGGCTACTGCCTCTGTCGCCCGAGTCGACGGCCCGGATCGCCGTCATCGGCGGCTACGCACAGCTAGGTGTGGCGGCCGGATACGGTTCGAGTGCGGTCGTCCCGCGCGGCGGGTACGCAGGGGTGATACCGGTCGGCGGCTCAGGGCTGGAGGCCGGCCTGCGCAACCTGTACTTGTTGCCGTCGAGCCCGCTGGACGAGCTGCACAAGCAATTCCCCCACGCGCACATCGAGTTCGACCCGGGCATCTCTCCGGCGGAAGCGGTCTTGGCCGCGCGGCGATCCGACATCGCGATCGTGTTCGCGATTCGTGCCGAAGGGGAAGGCTTCGACACCGTCGACCTGTCGCTGCCCTGGGGGCAGGACGCGCTGATCGCCGCCGTGTGTGACGTCAACCCGAACACCGTTGTGGTCTTGCAGACCGGAAATCCCGTGACCATGCCATGGCAGGATTCGGCGAATGCCATCGTGCAGGCGTGGTATCCGGGTCAGGCCGGCGCCCGGGCCATTGCGGAAATCATTGCCGGCCGGGTAAACCCGTCGGGCCGGTTGCCGATCACGTTCCCGGTCGACCTCGATCAGACACCACGCCCGGAGCTGCCCGGCCGCACCGCCACGTGGGGGACACCGACCACCATCGACTACTTCGAGGGATCCGATGTCGGCTACCGATGGTTCGCCAAACGTGCCCAGAGTCCGTTGTTCGCATTCGGTCATGGCCTGTCCTACACCAGCTTTGAGTACCACGACCTGGCGGTTACCGGCGGTGACAGCGTTAGCGCGAGTTTCCGTGTCGTGAACGTCGGCGACCGCGGCGGTGTCGACGTTCCGCAGCTGTATCTCACGGCGGCGGCCGGCGAGCAATGTCTGCGGTTGCTGGGATTCGAGCGGATCGAGCTCGAACCGGGCGTAGCCTGCCGGGTCACCATCGAGGCGGATCCACGCCTGCTTGCCGGTTACGACCGCCGCGCGGGAACCTGGCGCATCAACGCGGGCGATTACACGGTGGTCGTTGGTCCTTCGGCGGTCACGCCGTGGCTGGTGGCCACGGTCGAGCTGGCCGGTCGTACGTTCGGGCGATGACCGCCATCAGCGGCACGGCCCGAACGTACGACCGGCGTGTGGTTGCTACTGGACCGGCGTCAGTTCGTCGCCGCACGTGCAGCGGTAGGGCTCGCCCGCTCCGGAGCAGTGGCAGGGGACCTCGATGCGAACGCGACACCCGCAGCCCTCGTGGCCACAGGTCAGCAAGGTTCCTGTGTCGTAGTTTGCCATTTGACTCACCCTCTTCTGTGTCGTGAACTCTTGCGGCTGTGGGCCAGCCACGAGCGTCACTATATACCCCCCATGGGTATATAGCAAATGTGTCGTCGCCGACATTGCCGGCGACGATCCGGTCGGGGCGCTTCGAGCGCGACGTATCTTCGAGATCGGAACCTTCGGACGGCTTCGGCACCATCGAGCCGGCGTGCCACGGCGACCCGCTGCACAGGGGCCCGTCGTGACACTGGAATACGAATCGAAAGACGCCGCGGGCGAGGCCGCTCGGGCCAAATTGCAGGCAGGCCGTGAGGCCGGCCGGTGGGACGGCTTCGCGTTCGCGTTGCTGCGGCAATCGGCCGTGAAGGACCGATTTTCGTTGCTGGTACCAGGTGACCGAGCGTAGCCTGTAGAGCAGATGGATGGGGTTGCGGCGGGCCCATAGTGCTTGTTGCACAACGGGCTTGCTGCATAACAGAAAGGTTACAAAATGAGTACAGTCCATTCATCAATCGATCACCACCCGGACCTGTTGGCTTTGCGCGCCAATTACGAGCGCGTTGCCGAGTCGATGAGTGCGCATGTCACCTTCGGCCTGGCTCTGCTGACGGGCCTGTACGTGGCTGCGTCACCGTGGATCGTCGGGTTCAGCGCGACGGGATCGCTCGCCACGTCCGACCTCATCGTCGGGATCGCGGTGGCGTTCTTGGCCTACGGGTTCGCGACCACGCTGGATCGTGCGCACGGCATGACCTGGACGCTGCCGGTACTCGGCGTGTGGGCCGTCGTCTCGCCGTGGATCCTGCCGGGCGTCGCGTTGACCGCCGGCGTCATCTGGTCGAATGTCGTCGCAGGCGCGTTGTTGACGTTCCTGGGCCTCAACGCCACCTACTTCGGCATGCGCACGCGCGAGGCGGCCACAACCGCATAGTTTCGAAGTCGGTTAGGCCGGAACGCGGTTCGCCCTTCCCGGCCGGTCGCTCCCGGCCGGGTTGGGCTAGTCGCAGACCGCGCCGATCGCGGCTGAGCTGACCAGCTTGGCGTACTTGGCCAACACCCCGGTGCTATAACGCGGCGGGGGAGGCATGAAACCTTTACGCCGAGAATCGAATTCGGCCGGATCGGCCAGCACGTCAAGGGTTTGGCCCGCGGCATCGAGCCGGATCCGGTCGCCATCGCGCAGTAAAGCGATCGGTCCGCCGTCGACCGCCTCGGGTGCGATGTGGCCCACGCAAAAACCGGTTGTACCGCCGGAGAACCTGCCGTCGGTGAGCAACAGCACGTCCTTGCCGAGTCCGGCACCCTTGATTGCGCCGGTGATGGCGAGCATTTCGCGCATGCCGGGGCCGCCCTTGGGTCCTTCGTAGCGGATCACCACGGCATCGCCCTTGCTGATGGTGCCGTCCTCCAGGGCGTCCAGCGCGGCTCGTTCGCCGTCGAAAACCCTTGCAGTGCCTTCGAACAAATCGGAGTCCATACCGGCCGTCTTGACCACCGCGCCGTCGGGTGCCAGCGATCCGCGCAGGATCGTGATCCCCCCGGTCGGATGGAGGGGATTGCCCAGGGCGCGCAGCACCTTGCCGTCCGGGTCCGGTGGGGCGATCGCGGCGAGATTTTCGGAAACGGTTTGGCCGGTCACGGTCAGGCAGTCACCGCGCAGCAGGCCCGCATCCAGCAGTGCCTTCATCACCACCGGCACACCGCCGATGTGGTCGACGTCGCTCATCACGTGTTGACCGAACGGTTTCACGTTGGCCAGATGCGGCACCTTCGAGCCGATGCGGCCGAAGTCGTCGAGCGACAGTGCGACATCGGCCTCGTGGGCGATGGCCAGCAGGTGCAATACGGCGTTGGTCGAGCCGCCGAACGCCATCACCACCGCGATCGCATTCTCGAATGCCTCCTTGGTGAGGATGTCGCGGGCGGTGATGCCCCGCCGGAGCAGTTCGACGACGGCCTGGCCGCTGCGGCGCGCGAACCCGTCGCGGCGGCGGTCGGTGGCCGGCGGCGCGGCGCTGCCGGGCAGCGACATGCCCAGGGCCTCGGCGGCGCTGGCCATCGTGTTGGCGGTGTACATGCCGCCGCAGGCCCCTTCGCCGGGGCAGATCGCGCGCTCGATGGCATCGACGTCCTCGCGGGGCATCAATCCGCGCGCGCACGCGCCCACCGCCTCGAATGCGTCGATGATGGTGACCTCGCGTTCACTACCGTCGGACAGCTTGGCCACGCCGGGCAGAATCGTGCCCGCGTAGAGGAACACCGCGGCCAAATCCAGCCGTGCGGCGGCCATCAGCATTCCGGGCAGTGACTTGTCACATCCGGCCAGCAAAACCGACCCGTCGAGCCGCTCGGCCAGCATGACGGTTTCGACGCTGTCGGCGATCAGCTCGCGCGACGGCAGCGAGAAGTGCATTCCCTCGTGTCCCATGGAGATGCCGTCGGAAACCGAGATGGTCCCGAACTCGAGCGGATAGCCGCCGGCCGAGAACACCCCCTCCTTGACCGCCACCGCGAGGCGCTCCAGGGACAGGTTGCACGGCGTGATCTCATTCCACGACGACGCCACCCCGATCTGCGGCTTGACGAAATCTTCGTCACCCATCCCTACCGCACGCAGCATGCCGCGGGACGCGGCCTTCTCCAGGCCGTCGGTGACGTCACGACTACGGGGTTTGATGTCGGTGGTGCGAGTCGAATCGCTTGTGGTGGCCATCGTGCAAGTATGCGCGAGTTCAGGGCAGGGCAAATGCGCGGGTCATACCCCGATGGGGTATAGAGTAGGATGGGTCGGCCGGTCGGGCCACCCGGCACGAGCGTTGGCAGGGATGAGAGAAGATGACGAACGCACACGGGTACTCGCAGCAGAAAGACAATTACGCCAAGCGGCTGCGGCGCATCGAGGGCCAAGTACGTGGCATCGCACGGATGATCGAGGAAGACAAGTACTGCATCGACGTCCTCACCCAGATCAGTGCCGTCAACAGTGCCCTGCGCTCGGTGGCGCTGAATTTGCTCGACGAGCACCTGAGCCACTGTGTCACCCGCGCCGTGGCCGAGGGCGGCGATGACGCCAACGACAAACTGGCTGAAGCCTCCGCCGCCATCGCGCGCCTGGTTCGCTCCTGACCCCGCGGGCGTGTTGACGCGCCTTGTTGAGGGATCCCGTTGATGCAGTGCGTACGGTAGGTGCAGCGTGATATCGCGGGCCGCACTGCCTGGCTGATTGCGCACCTTGAGCGATGACTGCCATGACTGCCGAGACCGCCAACGCTGCCGCGCGAACGTGGACGCCACGCATCGCGGCGCAGCTTGCTGTCCTGGCCGCGGCGGCCTTCACCTATGTCACCGCGGAGATCCTGCCGGTGGGTGCGTTGCCGGCGATCGCCCGTAACCTGCACGTCAGCCTGTTCGTGGTGGGGACACTGCTGTCCTGGTATGCCCTGGTGGCGGCCCTGACCACGATTCCGCTGGTGCGCTGGACCGCGCACCTGCCACGCCGGCGCGTGTTGGTGCTGAGCCTGACCTGTCTGACCGTCTCGCAGCTCATCTCGGCGCTGGCGCCCAACTTTGCGGTGCTGGCCGCCGGACGGGTGCTGTGCGCGGTCACGCACGGGGTGCTGTGGTCGGTCATCGCCCCCATCGCGACGCGACTGGTGCCGCCAAGCCACGCCGGGCGCGCCACCGTGTCGATCTACGTCGGCACCAGCCTGGCGCTGGTCGTCGGGAGCCCGCTGACGGCGGCCCTGAGCCTGATGTGGGGCTGGCGCCTGGCGGTGGTGTGCGTCACCGTTGCGGCCGCGATCGTCACGGTGACCGCTCGGGTGCTGTTGCCGGAGATGGTGCTCACCCAGGATCAGCTCGCGCACGTCGGTCCGCGGTCGCGTCATCACCGCAACGGCCGGCTGATCGCGGTGAGCATCCTGGCGATGATCGCGGTCACCGGCCATTTCGTGTCCTATACGTTCATCGTGGTGGTCATCCGCAACGTCGTCGGCGTGCAGGGGACGAACCTGGCCTGGGTGCTGGCCGCCTACGGACTGGCCGGCCTGTTGTCGGTGCCGCTGGTGGCGCGACCGCTTGACCACCGGCCCAGGCGCGCGATCATCCTGTGCATGGCGGGGCTGACGGCCGCGTTCGTCGTACTCACCGCGTTGGCGTTCGGCGGTCAAGGCTCCGCTACCGCGGTACTGATCGGGACCGCCGCGATCGTGCTCTGGGGGGCCATGGCCACCGCGGTGTCGGCCATGATGCAGGCCGCCGCGATGCGTAACGGGGCCGACGACCCCGACGGTGCATCGGGGCTGTACGTCACGGCATTTCAGGTCGGCATCATGGCGGGCTCGCTGGTGGGCGGGCTGCTGTACGAGCGCAACGTTGAGCTGATGCTGACCGCCTCGGCGGTCCTGATGGGTGTCGCCCTGGCCGGTATAGCGGCCAAGCGGCGGATGCTGGACGTTGTGCCGGCAAGCTCACGCGATTCATAGCTGCACAGGTCAGCCGCATGATTGCGGCGCTGATCGGGCTGCGGTGGGACGCTGAAATCGTTAGCTGGCACGCCTGCTGTGCCACACTGTGTCAGTAGGCGAGTGGAGGGATATCTATGTCGGGCTGGACGAGGGGAAGGCTTTTCGCCGCTCTGAACGCAGCCGGATTGGCTTCCGTATTGAGTGTCGTGCTGGTGCTGAGTGCGGGTCCCGCGCTGGCGGATCCGGATCCCGCGCCCGGCGATCCGGGTGTGGTTGCCGCACCCGGTGATCCGCCTGCGCCACTGCCGTGGGAAATGCCGCCACCCCCCGGCCCGCCGCCCCCCGGCCCGCCGGCCCCCGGCCCGCTGGTGCCGGACCCGATGGCACAACCGGTGGCAACGGGCCCCGTTGCCGGACAGGACCCGACGCCCTTCATGGGCACGGCACCGTTCGGTCCGCCGCAGTTCATCCCCGCAACCGGCTCGATGGTGGGGGTGGCCCAGCCGATCATCATCAACTTTCCCGGAGGCGTTGACGACGCCGGCGCGGCACAAAGCGCCGTCCACGTTTCGTCCATTCCGCCGGTCCCGGGAAAGTTCTATTGGATGACACCGACCCAGCTGCGTTGGCGACCGCTCAGCTTCTGGCCGGCCAACACCGCGGTCAACATCGACGCGGGCGGTACCAAGTCGAGCTTCCGAACGGGGGATCGGCTGGTGGCGACAGCTGACGACGCTACGCACCAGCTGACCGTCACCCGTAACGGCGTCCTGGAAAAGACCTTCCCGATGTCGATGGGCATGGCGGCCGGCGGCCACCAAACGCCGAACGGCACCTATTGGGTGCAGGACAAAAAGGCGTCGGTGGTGATGGACTCCTCGACCTACGGGGTTCCGGTCAACTCGACTTACGGCTACAAGGTGACGGTCGAAGACGCGGTCCGTTTCGACAACGTCGGCGACTACGTGCACAGCGCTCCGTGGTCGGTATCGGCTCAGGGCAAGCGTGACGTCAGCCACGGCTGCATCAACCTGAGCCCCGCCAACGCGAAGTGGTTCTTCGACAACTTCGGTACGGGCGATCCCATCATCGTGAAGAACTCCGTCGGCACCTACTCCAAGAACGACGGCTCCAACGACTGGCAGAACTAGTCCCCGGCTGAGCGGAAACGCACCAGGGCTTTCGCACGTCCGCCGATTATGTATAGCATCATATATAAGCGAAGGGTGCCCGAGGAGTGACGATGCGTAGTCCACGCGAGCGGATGGTGGTCTCCGCCGCGCTGTTGATCCGGGAGCGGGGCGCGCACGCCACGGCAATCTCCGACGTTCTGCAGCACAGCGGCGCGCCGCGCGGATCGGCCTACCACTACTTCCCGGGTGGCCGTACCCAACTGCTGTGCGAGGCCGTGGACTACGCCGGCGAGCATGTCGCCACCATCATCGCCAACGCCGCCGGGGGCCTCGAACTGGTGGACACCCTGATCGAGAAGTACCGCCAGCAGTTGCTCGACAGCGATTACCGCGCCGGGTGCCCCATCGTGGCGGTCTCGGTCGAAGCGGGTGACGAACAGGACCGGGAGCGGATGGCCCCGGTGATCGACCGTGCAGCGGCGGTGTTCGCCCGCTGGACCGACCTGATCGCGCAGCGCTTCATCGCTGACGGCATACCGCGGGAGCGGGCCGGTGAGTTGTCGGTGTTGGCCACCACCGCGCTCGAGGGCGCGATCCTGCTGGCCCGGGTGCGGCGAGATCTGACGCCGCTGGATGTCGTCCACCACCAGCTCCGCGACCTGCTGTTGGCAGCGAGAGCGCCGAGACCTGGAGAAAGGGGCTCCCCGCAATGACCGGTGACTGGATACCCACCGCATGCATCCTCTGCGAATGCAATTGCGGCATCATCGTTCAGGTCGAAAATCGCCGACTCGCCCGCATCCGGGGCGACAAGGCGCACCCCGCGTCGCATGGCTACACCTGCAACAAGGCGTTGCGGCTGGACCACTATCAGAACAGCCGTGCCCGGCTCACCTCTCCATTGCGCCGACGCGCCGACGGCAGCTACGAAGAGATCGACTGGGACACCGCGATCGTCGAGATCGCCGAGAAATTCCGGCACATCCGTGACGCCTACGGTGGAGACAAAATCTTCTACTACGGCGGGGGCGGGCAGGGCAATCACCTGGGCGGGGCTTACAGCGGCGCATTCTTGAAGGCGCTGGGGTCGCGCTACCGGTCAAATGCGCTGGCGCAGGAGAAAACCGGCGAGGCGTGGATCGACGGACAGCTATACGGCGGGCACACCCGGGGGGAGTTCGAGCACGCCGAAGTTGCGGTGTTCGTCGGGAAGAATCCGTGGATGTCGCAGAGCTTTCCCCGAGCACGGGTGGTGCTCAACGAAATCGCCAAAGACCCGGCCCGATCGATGATCGTCATCGATCCCGTTGTCACCGACACCGCCAAGATGGCCGACTTCCATCTGCGGGTTCGGCCCGGCACCGACGCATGGTGCCTGGCCGCGCTGGCTGCCATCCTGGTCCAGGAAAACCTCTGTGACGAAACCTTTCTCGCCGAGCACGTGCGCGGTTCCGATGCCGTGCGCGCAGCGCTGCATGACGTGCCAGTCGGCGACTACGCGCAGCGCTGCGGTGTCGACCAGGAATTGTTGCGTGCGGCAGCGCGGCGCATCGGTGCCGCGGGCAGCGTCTCGGTGTTCGAAGACCTCGGTGTGCAGCAGGCTCCCAACAGCACGCTGTGCTCCTACCTGAACAAGTTGCTGTGGATCTTCACCGGCAACTTCGCGAAAATGGGTGGCCAGCATCTGCACTCGTCGTTCGGGCCGTTGCTGGGCCAATTTTCCGGTCGTACGCCCGTCACCGGCGCCCCCATCATCGCCGGGCTGGTGCCCGGCAACGTCGTGCCAGAGGAAATCCTGACCGACCACCCGGACCGCTTCCGCGCCATGATCGTGGAAAGCAGCAATCCCGCCCACTCGTTGGCCAACTCGGCCGCCTGCCGTGAGGCCTTTGCGGCGCTGGAACTCATGGTGGTCATCGACGTCGCGATGACCGAGACCGCCAGGCTCGCTCACTACGTGCTGCCCGCGGCGTCCCAATTCGAGAAGCCGGAGGCTACCTTCTTCAACCTGGAGTTCCCGCGCAACGCTTTTCAGTTGCGCCGGCCGCTACTGGATCCCTTGCCGGGAACCCTGCCGGAACCAGAGATCTGGGCACGACTGGTGCGGGCCCTGGGCGTGGTGGACGACGCGGACCTGCGGCCACTGCGAGAGGCCGCGCAGCGCGGACGCCAGGCGTACACCGAAGCGTTTCTGGCCGCCACCGGAAGCAATCCGACGCTGGCGAAACTGCTTCCTTACGTGCTCTACGAAACGCTCGGGCCGACGCTGCCCGACGGGTTGCGCGGCGCAGCCGCCCTGTGGGGGCTGGCCCAGAAAGCCGCGCTGAGCTATCCCGACGCCGTGCGGCGCGCGGGGCATGTCGACGGCAACGCGCTGTTCGACGCGATCATCGACACGCCGTCAGGAGTGACCTTCACCGTCCACAACTACCAGGACGACTTCGCATTGATCGGTCACGCCGACCACAAGATCGCCCTGGACATCCCGGAAATGCTGGACGAGTTGGCGTCCCTGACCCGAACGCCGCCCCGGCTGACGACACCTGATTTTCCGATCGTGCTGTCGGTCGGCGAGCGCCGCGCCTACACCGCCAACGACATCTTCCGCGATCCATCCTGGCGCAAACGCGACGCCCACGGGGCACTGCGCGTCAGTGTAGAAGACGCCCAGGCCCTCGGACTCGTCGACGGATGCCGGGCCCGCATCAGCACCGTCGCCGGCAGCGCCGAGGCCACCGTCGAGATCACCGAGACCATGCTGGCCGGACACGCGGCCCTACCCAACGGTTTTGGGCTCGACTACGTCGATGACGACGGTCACACCGTCGTTCCGGGAGTCGCGCCGAACGCGCTCACGTCCACGGGTTGGCGTGATCGCCATGCCGGCACGCCGTGGCACAAGCACGTGCCGGCCCGGATCGAGCCGGTTCCGGTGACCGGCCGGGTCAGTTCCAGATCCTGACCCTGCGCCGCCGGTCGAGAAACAGCGCGTCGTCTTCGGAGACGCCGAAGGCGTCGTAAAAGGCGTCCATGTTGCGGATGACGCCGTTGCAGCGGAACTCCGGCGGAGAGTGCGGATCCACCGCCAACCGCCGGATTGCCTCCGCATCACGGGATTTGGTCCGCCACACCTGGGCCCAGCCGTAGAACACCCGCTGCACACCGGTGAGGCCGTCGATGACCGGCGCGGGCCGGCCGCTCAGCGACAACTGGTAAGCCAGCACGGCGATGGACAGCCCGCCCAGGTCGCCGATGTTCTCGCCGACGGTGAATGCCCCGTTCACGTGATAGCCGGCGTCCAGCGCTCTGGGCTTGTAAGTGTCGTATTGCTCGATCAGCGCCTCGGTGCGGGCGCCGAACTCGGTGCGGTCGGATTCGGTCCACCAGTCGACCAGATTGCCGTCGCCGTCGTACTTGGCGCCCTGATCGTCGAAGCCGTGCCCGATCTCGTGCCCGATCACCGCGCCGATCCCCCCGTAGTTGGCGGCGTCATCGGCTTCGGGATCGAAGAACGGCGGCTGCAGAATGGCTGCGGGAAAGACGATTTCATTCATCCCGGGGTTGTAGTAGGCGTTCACCGTCTGCGGGGTCATGAACCATTCGTCCCGGTCCACCGGGCCTCCGAGCTTGGCCAGCTCACGGTCGTGATTGACCGCGTACCCGCGCCGATAATTACCGTAGAGGTCGTTGCGGTCGATTACCATCTTGGAGTAGTCACGCCACTTCGTCGGATAACCGACCTTGGCGGTGAACTTTTCCAGCTTCCTCAGCGCGCGTTCCCGGGTCTGGGGCGTCATCCAGTCCAGATCGCTGATGGACAGCCGGTACGCGGCTTTCAAGTTGTCCACCAGCTCGTCGATGCGGGCCTTGGCTTCCGGTGGGAAATATCTTTGCACATAGAGCTTTCCGACGGCATCGCCCATCAGGCCCTCCACCAGAGACACGCCGCGTTTCCAGCGGTCGCGAATCTGCTCGGCGCCGGTCAGCAGGCGCCCGTAGAACTCGAAGTCTGCGGCGATTAGGTCATCGGTCAGCCACGGGGCGCGGGCGCGGATCAATCGCCAACGCGCCCAGGCCTTCCAGTCTTCGAGGTCGGCGCTGGTCCAGAGAGTGGCGAACGCGGTAAGGTAATCAGGCTGGCGCACAATGAGTTCCGTGAACTCACCCGGTGTGCTGCCCAGGGCGCTGAGCCAGCCGGTCCAGTCGAAGCCCTTCCCCTCGGTCTGTAGCTCCGCGAGGGTGCGCAGGTTATACGTGAGGTCGGCATCGCGGCGCTTGACCACATCCCAGTGCGCGGCGGCCAGTTTGGTCTCCAGCGCCACGATGCGATCGGCGGTCTCGGCGTGCTGCTCGGGAGCCCCTCCGAACACCAGGCTGAACATCCGTGCGATGTGTCCGGGATAGGCCGCCAGCACCTGGGCATGCTGCTCGTCGCGGAAATACGATTCGTCGGGCAGGCCGATGCCGGACTGCGTGAAGTGCACCAGGTAACGGGCCGAGTCCTTGGCATCGGTGTCCACATACATGGCGACACCACCGCCCACCCCGGTGCGTTGCAAGGCCCCCATCGCCGTGGCCAGCTTGTCGGAATCGGTCGCATCGTCGATGCCGGCCAGCTCGTCGCGCAGCGGTTGCAGGCCCCGGCGTTCGATGGTGTCCTCGTCGAGGAAGCTGGCGTAGAGGTCACCGATGCGTTGCGCGTCCGCGTCCACGCTCCCTGCCGAGGCGGCTGCATGGCTGGCTTCGATGATCAGGTCGCGGACCTGCTCTTCGGCGCGATCGAACAAGTGGCGGAAGGCGCCGTCGGTGGCCCGGTCCGCCGGCATCTCGTATTCGGCCAGCCAGCGACCGTTGACATGACCGAACAGGTCGTCTTGGGGGCGGGTGTTCGCGTCTACATAGCTCAGGTCGATACCCGAGCGAACGGCTGCATACGTCACCCCGCCATCCTTCCATCTTTCCCGGGTGCGACGATCAGGCCATGTCCGACGGCGAGCCAACCGAACCCCCGACCCCACAAACGGGAGGGGCAGATTCCGCCGAACCCGACGACGCATCGCGGGCGGACGCTGACGCGGCCGAACCCGCGGGCGGCGGCATTTTTTCCGGTTACGGCATCGCGTCGGCCGTTCTCGGCCTGCTGTCGGTGGGCGCGGTCGTGCTCGGCGTCATCATCTGGTCCGCGCACCGCGACGAGGTGGCGGAACGCAACTACCTGTCCCGCGTGATGCAGACCGCCGCCGAGTGGACGGGCGTGCTGATCAACATGAACAGCGGCAACATCGACGCCAGCTTGCAGCGGCTGCATGACGGGACGGTCGGCGAGCTGAACGCCGACTTCGACGCGGCCGTGCAACCGTACCGGCAGGTGGTGGAGAAGCTGCAGTCGCGCAGCGCCGGCCGAATCGACGCGGTAGCGATAGAAACGGTGCATCGGGACCTGGACACCCAGCCGGGAGTCTCGCGGCCCGTGGTCACCACGAAGTTGCCGCCGTTCGCGACCCGAACCGACTCGGTGATGCTGGTCGCGACGTCGGTCAGCGAAAACGCCGGCGCCAAGCCCCAGACGGTGCACTGGAACTTGCGGCTCGACGTGTCCAACGTGGACGGCAAGCTGATGATCTCCGGGCTGGGATCGATCCGATGAGAAACGTATGGCGGTTGCTGGCGTTCGACGTCATGGCCCCGCTGGCCGCGATCGCGGCGCTGCTGATGGTCGGGGTGGTACTCGACTGGCCGCTGTGGTGGGTGTCGGGGTGTTCGGTGCTGATCCTGCTGATCGTCGAAGGGGTGGGGGTCAATTTCTGGCTGCTGCGCCGTGATTCGGTCAGCGTCGGAACCGACGACGACGCACCGGGGCTGCGATTGGCGGTTGTCCTGCTGTGCGCGGTCGCCCTGTCGGCGGCGGTGCTGACCGGATACACGCATTGGACGAAATCGGACCGTGACTTCAAGAAGGATTCTCGAGAGGTGGTCCAGATCGCGACGAGCATGGCGGAGTCCATGGCGTCGTTCACTCCGAGCGCCCCGACAAGCTCCATCGATCGGGCCGCGGCGATGATGGCGCCGGAGCAGGCGGGTGCGTTCAAGGAGCAATATAAGAAATCCAGCGCCGAGCTGGCCCAGCACCACGTCACCGCGCAGGCCGACACGCTGGCGGCGGGGGTCGAGGCCATAGGTCCGTCGGCGGCCAGTGTGGCGGTGATCTTGCGGGTAGTCCAGGAGACGCCGGGCCAGCCGCCCAGTCACGCAGCGCCCGCGCTGCGCGTGACGCTGACCAAGCGCGGCAGTAACTGGCTGGTTACCGATGTGCTGCCGATCCGGTGACGGCTCAGTTGGATTCGGCCGAGCGCGCGGACTTCACCTTGACGAATCGGTCCGATAATCGGCGCATCCGGATCATCAGCGCGGCCGTCGGGCTGGTGCTGCCGTCGAGGTAGGCGGCCAGTTCCTCGGGAGCTGCCCCGATACGGGATGCGAATTCGTGTTGGCCCAGACCGGACCGATCGACCAGTAGCCGCACGTGGCGGGCCACCTCGGCGCGTTCGTTGGCTTCCAGGTGGTCGCGGGCCCGCTCCACCACTTCCCACAGGGCCTTCGAGATGCCGTAGGGCCGGGTGCCCTCGAGAACTTCTTCGACCTGCCGGGCCGTCCGCCCGTACGGGTCGCGTTTCAGGGCGGCGGCAATGCGCTTCCAGGTGGCGATGTCGCCGCCTTGCAGCGCGGAACGGATGGCGGCGGTCGACCAGAACTCCACCGGCTGACTCGTCTCGGCCTCGCGGCTGCGCTGTTCGGTGTCCGGCCGGTGGGGCGGCAGGGCAGCGCGTCGGTCGGGTGCCAACGTCACCTCGCCTCCTCCAGCATCGCTACGGCCACCGACAGGCAGCGTTGCCTGATCTCCTCCCAGTCCGGCCAGTCCGCTGTCGCGCCCACTTCGGATACCTGGCCGTCGTCGTCGAAGTCGCAGGGGTCTGGATCTGCGAGTCGACTGACCAACTGGGTGGCGATCCATTGCCGCCTCGATGATTGACAACAGTAATACCTGTCCATTCGGGCCAATACCACCGCGGCCGTTTCGGGCTCCAACGTCGCCACCATGTCTGCAAAGTCGGCGTAGTCGCGGCGGCTGTTACGGCACATGATCAGGTAGCCCTTGAGGCGCAGGGTCTCGGCGCCGGTCGGGATCAGCAGCCGGTCTCCGGTGGGTAGCTGCACGTGAGTGGTCTCGACGGGGCTGAGTCGTTCGTACTTCGGCAGGTCAGTGTTGTTGTCGGTGTCGGTCTGTAGCGCGTCGATCGCCACCGATAGCCGTCCCCGCCATAGCGTGACCGGATGAACCGGGCGGTCCGCCCCGGAAATCGCCTTGGCGATGCCGTTGCGGGCAGCCCGGCCGCCAAATGGCTTCTTGGCCCCCGGGTGACCATTGGTGCCGGTCTTCGTCTCGGCCGCGATCACCCCGACCCCGGCCCGGTGGTCGCCGATGTCGACCTGGTGGGGGATCTGCGCGGGGCCCTGGCCCCGGACCCATCCGGGGCCTTGCACCGAAGTCTGTGTGAGGCCGCCCCGGGTCTCCTTGCCGCTGCGCCCACACCCGGTGAAGGCCAGCGGGTCGGTCACACAAATTGCGTCGGGGGCCAGGTGCTTGAGCTTCGCGGCCGACTTGAGCACCATCCGCAGATCGGCATTAGGCGCCATCAGCGCCGATATGTCATCGGGAATGACCACGACGTCTCCGAGGTCGACCTCCGGCAGCGGCCTGTCGAAGTCGACTGACGGCAACACCCGGGACAGCCACGACGGCAGCCACCAGTTCCACTGGGCGAACATCGCCATCAACGCCGGCACCAGCACCAGCCGTACCACGGTGGCATCCACCGCGATCGCCACCGCACACGCCACGCCGATCTCGGCGACCAGCGGCATGCCGGCGAACGCGAAACCGATGAACACCGCGATCATGATCAGCGCGGCACTGGTGATGGTGCGGGCGCTGGTGCTCACGCCGTATGCCACCGCGTCGCGGGTGTTCCCGGAGCGCAGGAACCGCTCGCGGATTCGGGTGAGCAAAAAGATCTCGTAATCCATCGACAAGCCGAAGGTCATCGCCAGCACCAGCGGGGGAACGGTGCTGTCTATCGAACTGATCTGAGCGAAACCGAGATCCTTCAGCCAGCCCCATTGGAACACCATCACCAGGCTGCCGTAGGCGGCTGCGACCGACAGCAACGTCATCAGCACGCCCTTGAAGGCCAGGAACACCGAGTGGATCGAGACCAGCAGCATCACGAACGCGATGAGTGCCACAAAACCCAGCACCAGCGGCTCGGTCACTGACACCCGGTCGTCGAAGTCCTTGATCAGCGCGGTCGGGCCGCCGACGTCAACCCGCGCCGTTCCCGCCTCGGGAATCTTGGGTAGCTGCGCGCGCATCCAGCCCACGGTTTGCCGGGCGTGCATGTCCTCGGGGTCGACCGACAAAACCGCGGACAGCATCGCACTGTCGTTGTTCTCGGCGAACTGCGGCGGTGACACCGAGATGATGTTGGGAGCCTGCGTCATCCGCTGGCGGATCGCACCGATGGTGTGGGCGTGTTCCGGTGACGCCGCCCCGCCGTCGGGAAAGGTGACCAGCACCCGAATGGGGCCCAGAGCGCCGGGACCGAGCGCCTGGGCCGCCTCCGCCACCCCGGCGCGGATCTCGTGCGACGAGTCGAACTGGCGCAGCAGGCTGTTGCCCAACACCATCGATGCGGCCGGTGCGGCCATGACGAGCAGGACCAGCGATGCCGCCAGTGCCGATATCCACGGCCGGCGCATCAACCATCCGACCCAGCGGTTCCAGAACCGGGATTGCGTACTTTCCGGCCGGCGCGACCAGTGCAGCAAAGCGGACCTCTTGGCGGCCGCCCGGCCGAACGTCGCCAACGCGGCCGGCGTCAACGTGGTCGATGTCAACATGGCCACCGCAACGGCCAAGATCGCTCCGGTGGCCATCGACTTCAGCGCCGGGGTGTTGATCACGTATATACCGGTGAGCGAGGCGATGACGGTCATCCCGGACAACACCACCGCCAGCCCCGACGTAGCCATCGCCGCGTCCACGGCTTCGCGTGGCTGGCGGCCGGCGCGCAGCTCCTCGCGGAAGCGCATCAAGATGAACAAGGAATAGTCGACGGCGAGTGCGATCCCGAACATCGACACCGTCGAGGTGACAAACACCGACATGGTCGTGTACGCGGACAGCAGGTAGACCAACCCCATGGTGACCACGACCGTGCAGACGCCGAGGGTGAGCGGGATCGCCGCGGCCGCCAGCGAGCCGAATACTGCCAGCAAGACGATCAGAATGACCGGCAGGTTCCAGCGCTCGGCAGCGGCGATGTCGTGCTTGGTGTTCTGCGCCGCGGCAGCGCTGAGTGCGCCCTGTCCGATGACGTAAAGCCGCACCCGGCCGTTCGCCGTCTGGCCGGGCTGATCGCCCGTGACGCCGACTTTTTCGCGGAGCCGCTTGGCGAGGTCGCTGGTGCCGGAGTTATGGGAGTCGAGCCGCAGCGACAGCACATACGGCCGGTCGGGTTGTGGCGGCCGCTGGGTGGGGTTGGGCTGCTCGGTGGTGCCGGGGAACTCGCCGGCAATGCGTCTCAGCCGCGTGACCGCATCGTTGATGTCCTGATAACTGGCGTCGGGGCGGGGCGCGGCCACCAGCGCCAACGATGACGCTCCCTGGTCGTGGTAGAGATCCTCGAGCTTGTCATGGACCGCCAGTGACTGCGAACCGGCGACTTCGAAACCACCGCCGGTCAGATTGCCGGATTGTGTCATCGCCAAGTAGATCGCCGCCACCAAGGCCAGCAACCAGCCGGTGCATACCAACCAGCGGTATCTGCGCAAGCTGCGGCTGAGCCGCATCATTAACTGCTGGATTTCTCCACTCCCCGGTTCTCGCGTAACGCGTGCAGGCGACAATACCGCAGCGTGCTGTGGATCACGTCGGCTTCGTGGTTCCTGAGCTGCGGCGACAGCGATGTTTTCAAGACGCCGCCAAGTCGTTGTCAACCGGTGACCAAACGGGATCTCGGTCACATCCCCCCTTCGAGGCTGGCAGCGGCGATCTCCGGGATGGCAGGATGACGGATGGCCTGCGGGGCACCGGGGAACTCCGCGATCACCAGGGCCGTCCACAGCAGCCGTTTGCGAGGCCACAGTCGTAGGCGGGCTTTCGCGAACTATTGAGGAGTTATCGATGTCGGTAGGCACCGTGACCAGGCGCCGCAGCATCATCGGCGGTCTGATCGCCACCACCCTGCCGGGCGCTGCCATCGCGGTCCTGTTCGGGCCCCCGGCGACTGGTGCGTCCGATCCGTGTGCGGCCAGCGAGGTCTCCAGAACCATCGGTTCGGTCGCCGAGTCGATGGGTGACTATTTGGACAAGCACCCCGAGACCAACCAGTCGATGACCGCGTTGCTGCAACAGCAAGCCGGGCCACAGTCGTTGACGTCGCTGAAGTCCTACTTCGAGGCCAACCCGAAGGTTGCCGGTGACATGACGTCAATTTCTGCGCCGCTTACCAACCTGTCGTTGCAGTGCAAGTTGCCGATCACCATCCCCCAGGCAATGGGCCTGGTGCAGCAGGCCCAGGGCGCGGCGGGCGGGCTGCCAGCGCTGCCCGGTAACGGCGCCGCGCTGCCGATCGGCGGTATCAGCCCCGCCGGGGGGACCACGCCGGCGGCCACCGGCCAGGTCCCACCCGCGGCGAGCAACCCGCTTCCGGGTCCGCCGCGGGGAAACACCGCCGGCTGACTAGCCGCCGGTTTCCGTATTCCGGTCGGGCGGTACGGGACCCTGCAGGGCCGTCTGGGTCGGGTCGTCGGAGACGGCGTCCCAGTGCTGCACGATGGGTAGCGGACCGGTAGGTGGGTCGTCGTCGGAGTCGACCACCTTCTCCGTGCGGAACACGAAGAAGAACACCACCCAGCCGATCGCGGCGATCAGCAACCAACTGATCACCCGATAGATCAGCATCGCCGAGATGGCGCTCGGCAGCGACATCCCGCTGGAGACAAGCCCGGGAACCAGCACCGCCTCGACGACCAACAGCCCGCCCGGCATCAGCGGTATCGTGCCGACCGCGCGCGCGGCCGCATAGGCAACGGTCAACCCGGCGACCGACGCGTGGTCACCGGCCGCGTAAGCGGCGAAGCCGAGACAGGCGACGTCCGCGATCCAGTTCAACAACGACCAACTGAACGCCACACCCAAGTCCCGCCGGCCCAGGCTCACCGATTCCAGCTGCATCAGCGTCTCGCGCCACTTGGCCAGGCCGGTATCGGCCGGCTTGCCGCGCACCGAGTTGGCCCACGACAAAACCCGGCAGCCGATCCCGTCGATCAGCTCCGGCCGTGAGGCGACCGCTTGGGCAAGGAGCAACAATGCGACGAAGCCGCCCAGCGTGAACAGCAACGAGAACGGATTGTTCTTGGCGCCGAGGAAAAAGGCGCCGCCCAGGCCCAACAGGGCCAGACCCACCGCCTGCAGCACACCCGACATCACCAGCTGCCACGACGCCACCACCGTCGAGGCCCCCCAGAGCCGCTGCTGCCGAAGCAGGAACGTAGCGGAGAGGACCGGCCCGCCGGGCAGCGTGGTGCTCAGCGAGTTGGCGGCATAGAAGGCGGCCTCCGAACGCAACTGTTTGACGTGCACCCCGGCCGATTTCAGCAACGTGCGCTGGATCTGGGCAAAGCTGTGCATCGATGCCGCCGCGGCCAGCACCGAGGCGATCAGCCACCACCAGTTGGCTTCATACAAGCTCACCCAGGCCTTTGCCAGCTGATCCCAGCCCAGTGCGATCTCGACGGCAAGAACTATCGCGACGATGCCCAGAATCACCCAGCGCACCCACCAGTACTTGCCGCGCGAGGTTGCTTCGCGCGGCAAGTCGAGCTTGCGGACAGGTGCTTCGTGCGGCACGTGAATTAGGGTAACGGTGCAGGTGGCACGGGGATCGCTGCGAGACTCCGACCGTGTCGCCGTCGTAACCGGATCGTGCCAGTGACAGGACGCCGGCCTGGCTGCCAAGCGGCGCGGGAAGCGCTACCGCGACAGATAGGCTTGTTCGATGTCGGCAAGTTTCGACGACGCATCCGTCGAGCCCCTCGTGCGGAAGACCGCCGCTTGGGCATGGCGTTTGCTGGTCATCCTGGCCGCGGTCGTCGCCCTCGGATGGGTGGTGAAAAGGCTCGAAATCATCGTTGTTCCCGTTTTGCTGGCGTTGATGTTCAGCGCCTTGCTGGTGCCGCTGGTGGATTGGCTGGATCGCCAGGGTCTGCCACGCGGTGGCGCGGTGGCCCTGGTCTTGCTGGGCGGATTCGCGATTCTGGGCGGCATCTTGACCTTCGTCGTGAGCCAGTTCGTCATCGGGTTGCCGGGTCTGACCGACCAGATCACCCAGAGCATCAACTCCGTTCGTCGATGGCTGATTCAGGGACCCCTGCATTTGAGCAGCCAACAGATCGACAACGCGGGCAACGCCGCGATCGACGCGCTGCGGGAAAATCAAACGAAACTGACCGACGGCGCGCTCTCCACCGCGGCCACGATCACCGAGCTGGTCACGGCCGCCGTGCTGGTGCTCTTCACGCTGATTTTCTTCCTCTACGGCGGGCGCAACATCTGGCAATACGTCGCCCGGATCTTCCCGGCCCACGTCCGGGACCGGGTGATGGAAGCGGGCCGTGCCGGGTACGGCTCACTGATCGGGTATGTGCGGGCCACCTTCCTGGTGGCCCTGACCGACGCGGCCGGGGTCGGCGCGGGCCTGGCGATCATGGGTATACCGCTGGCGCTGCCGCTGGCATCACTGGTTTTTCTCGGCGCCTTCGTCCCGTTGGTCGGTGCCGTGGTCGCCGGCTTCCTGGCGGTCGTGGTGGCCCTGCTCGCGAAGGGCGTCGTCTATGCCCTGATCACCCTGGGTTTGCTGATCGCGGTGAACCAACTCGAGGCACATTTGCTGCAGCCGCTGGTGATGGGGCGCGCCGTCTCCATTCACCCCCTCGGGGTGGTGTTGGCCATTTCCACCGGCGGCGTGCTCGCGGGGATTGTCGGCGCCTTGCTGGCGGTACCGACTGTCGCTTTCTGCAACAACGCGATGCAGGTGCTGTTGGCTCGGGATCCTGCTGCCGAGGTGGAGCGGCAGACCGGTGACGCTGAGGAGGCCATTCTCCAGGCCGAACCGGACAATCCCGTGGAGCAGACCGACTGAGCCAGGCGGCGCCGGCTACAACCGCCCTTCGCGGCGCAGCAGGTCTTGGGCGGACAAGCCACCGCCGGCGCGCCGGCGCTGCCTCGCCGGGTCACCATTCTCGCCCTGGCCGCGGGCGTTGAGCTTTTCCGTGGCCGCCTCCGAGTCGTTTTCCTCCGACCGCACGGTCGGCAGCGCGGTCGTGGGATCGGCCGGGTCGTCCTTGTCCTCGTCGGAACGGTTGGTGGGGATGGGCATGGCATGGGTCTGATCGCTCGAGGGTGGTGGTGGGGCCGGCCGTTCGCGGCCGGTCTCGTTGCCGGGACCAGCGTTGGTGCGGGCCGGGCCGCCGCCCGGCACGGAGGGTTGTGTGGTCTTGGCCTCCGCCGGCTGACCGGGCGCGGTCTGGATGCGCCTGGCGTCCGAGCCGCCGCCCGACTGCGCAGGCCGCATCGCCGGCGCACCTGAGGACGGCTCCTGAGTTGGCCTGGCCTCCGGGGGGCCGGCCGAGGCTGGACGTGTCGGCCGCGAGGGCTCCAGGGCGCCGGGGTGGGTGGGGTCGTGCGGTGGGCGCGGCGCCGCAGCCAGGCTGGCGGCCACCGGGGGCCGCGTGGGCCGCCCATTGAGGGTGGGCAGCTTGCGCTCGTCGGGCAGGTCGATCTCGCCCAGTCCGATCCTGTTCTGCAGCCGTCTCGCCCAGCGCGGAGCCCACCAGCAGTCATCGCCGAGCAGCTTCATCACCGATGGAACCAGGAACATCCGGACCACGGTGGCGTCCAGCAACAGCGCCGCCATCAGACCGAATGCCAGGTACTTCATCAGCACGAGGTCGGAGAACACGAATGAGCCGGCGACCACGGCGAGGACCAGCGCGGCGGCGGTGATCAGGCGTCCGGTGGTCGCGGTGCCGATCCGGATGGCCTCCGCGGTCGACATACCGCGTTCGCGCGCCTCGACCATGCGCGAGACCAGGAACACCTCGTAGTCGGTGGCCAGGCCGAAGCCGACCGCGACGACCAGCGCGATGAGCACCACCATCAGCGGTGTCGGCGTGAAGTTCAGCCACGTCGAGAAGTGCCCGTCGACGAAGATCCACGTCAGGATGCCCAGCGTCGAGCCGAGCGTCAGCGCGCTCATCACCGCCGCCTTGATCGGCAACACCATCGAGCCGAAAGCCAGGAACATCAGCAACAGGGTGGCGCTGAGCAGCAGCACCAGCATCAACGGAGCCTTGGCGAACAGACTGTGGATGCTGTCCTGCTCGAGCGCCGGTGTCCCGCCGACCAGGAGGGTCAGCCCCTTGGGCGGGGAGATCGCCCGCAGCTCGTCGATCTTCTTGGCGGCGTCGTTTTTGTTGACCAAGCCGTTCTGGATCACTCGCACCGAGTCGTCCTTGGGCTGCGTCTTCCCGTTCGGTCCCGTGACGCAGGGGTTGCCGGCGATGGTCGGGCACGGCCGCTCCTCCCACGTGGTGTCGGTGAACCCGCTGATCGACGCGATCCTGCTGCGGATATCGGCAACCTGCTGGTCGGTGACCTTGCTGCCGTTGTCGCTCTTGATGACCACCGTCAGTTGCTCGGTCCGGTACCCGGGGAAAAGCTTGTCGAAGTGCTCCTGCGCCAGGCGCACCGGGTTGTCCGGCGGCAGGTATTTCTCGCTCATGCCGCCGAACGACAGGTTGCCCAGCGGGATGACCAGCAAGATCATGCCGACGGCGATCGGGATGGCGAAGGCCAGCGGCCGCTTCATCACCCAGTTCACCAGCTTGCCCCAGAAGCCGGCCTCGACTTCCTCCCTGGTCTTGGTCTTCTGCAGCCGGTCCGCGAGCCAGTTGAGGTAGGCGCGCGACACCTTCCAGTGCCGCAGGAACGGCACCCGGAACGCGGTGCGCACGCCCAGGGCGTCGACGTGGCGGCCGAGGATGCCCAGGCAGGCCGGCAACAACGTGATCGACAGCAGGGCCGCGAGTCCCACCGCCGCGAAGATCGCGTAGGTCAGCGATTTCACGAAGCCCTGCGGCAACACCAGCAGGGCTGCGCTCGACGCGATGATCAGCACCGCCGAGAACGTCACCGTGCGACCGGCCGTCATGACGGTACGTCGGACGGCGGCCTCGGTGTCGTAACCTTCGGCGATCTCCTCCCGGAATCGGCTGACCACGAAAAGCCCGTAGTCAATGGCTATACCGAGGCCGATCAGCGAAACCACGGGCTGGGCGAAGAAGTGCACCGGCCCGAACAGGGCGACGAACCGCAAGATACCCAGCGCACCGGCGATGCTCAGCCCACCCACGATGACGGGTAGGCCGGCGGCGACCGCACCGCCGAATACCAGGAACAACACCACCGTCACCAGCGGCAGCGCGAGGACCTCCATGCGGCGCTGGTCCGTGGCGATGGTGCCCGTCAGGGCGTTGGCTATCGGCTCCAAGCCGGCCAGCTGGACCGTGCCGCCGTCGAGTTTTTGCAGGTCGGGCGCGATGTCTTTGTAGTTGTTGAGGATGGTGTCGTCGTCGTTGCCCTTCAGCGGGATGCTGACGAAGGTGTGCTTCTTGTCCTCGGAGGCCATCCCTTTGATGAGCGGGTTCGTGCTGTCGGGCGCCGCCAGCCAGCCGGCCCAGCCGACGACCTGGTCGGGATGGTCGTTCTTGAACTTGTTGAGCTCGCCGACGATCTTGTCCCGCCATGCCGGGTCGTTGACCGTTTTCCCGTCGGGAGCAGTGAATGTAGCGACGATATGGCTGGTGCGGTCGCGGCCGTAGACCTGGTCGCCCAGTACCGATGCCTTCACCGACTGGCTGCCGTCGTCGTAGAAGCCGCTTTGTGTGACATGTTCACCCAGGCTGAGCCCGAACACGCCGCCCAAGAGGCACAGAGCCACCGTGACCCCGATTACGATGTACCGGTAGCGGTACACAATTCGACCCCACCAGGCGAACACGCAAGCTCCTTACTGGATCGGTAGCGACCCGCGCGTAGGTTTTCCAGTGTCACACACGCACGGTCAACAGCGCGGACAGCGGCCGGAACGGCTGCAGCCACGCCCCCTGGTCAGGCAGCGAATCAAGGCCGATTCGCGGCAACGGCTCCCGGAAAACACCGGCAATGTCTTCTAGGTCGACGAAGTCCAAGGTATCCGACGCTAGTGCCCAACTGGCATGTTCACGAAATCCGATCACTTGGACGCCGACCTCGGTGCGTGCGATCTCCTCCAGCGGTTCCCGAAAGGCCTGACCGTCGGCGGAAGCCACCACCAGCGCCGCCAGCCCTTCGGTACGCCGTTGTTCGATGTGGGCCAGCATGTCGCGGTCGACGTCGCTGTCCTCGTCGATCTTCGGCTTGGCGAAGACCGCGAATCCCACGTTACGCAGCGCGTCCACCCAGGGCCGGACCACGTCGGCGCTGCCCGGCGCGATGTTGGTGAAAACGGTGGCCTCCGGTTCGATCACCTCGCCGGGACGGCCTGCGCTGACCTCCGCCGTCCGCGCCAGCAGCCAGCGGCCCAGGGCGTCGAACCGCGGGCGCTCCACGGCCGTCGGGCGGCGGCCCAAGATCGAGCCCAGCCCCATGTCGAGGTTGGGGGCGTCCCACACCAGCAAGACGCGTCCGCCGGGTGAGAAGCCGCCCAATGCTTCGTTCGCCGGCGAGCCGGACAGCGCCGCCTGGGTGGTCAACGGCTCCGATGCTGTCGTGGTCTCTTCTGTCAGGCTCATAGTCATCGCCTACTCATTGCTTAAGCCAGATGAATTCGGTTACGGCGCTACCCGCCTCGTGGGCCTTGGTCTCGTACTTGGTGGTCGGCCGCACGATCGAGATGGGTAGCCGGCCATCGGGATCGGCATCACACAGCCGACGTTCGCCCGCGCCGACTTCGGCGATGTGCTCGGCATATCCGGGATGGTCCGTCGCGACGTGCAGGACACCACCGGGGAGTAGCCGGTCGGCGATCAAGCCAACCGTGCCCGGTTGCAGAAACCGACGTTTGTGATGGCGCGCCTTCGGCCATGGATCGGGAAAGAAGATGCGGACCCCGGTGAGCGAACCCGGATCGATCAGACGCTGCAGGACGTCGATTCCGTTTCCGCGGATCAACCGGATGTTGCTCACCCGCTCACGCTCGATCGCGCACAGCAGCTGCGCGAGCCCGCGCCGGTACATTTCCACCGCGATCACGTCGATGTCCGGCTCCTCTTTGGCCATAGCCAGCGTCGACGCGCCACTGCCGCAGCCGATTTCGAGCACCAACGGCGCCTGGCGGCCAAACCACGCACGGGTGTCGAGCGGCGGCTCGTCCCGACCGTGTCCGTCCCCGCAGGCGCCGCCCACCGACAGGCCTAGTTCCGGCCAGAGCCGTTCCCAGGTCTCGCGCTGGGCTCCGGAAAGAACCGAACGTCGGGAGCGGAAGCTCGTGGCCGGCAGATAGCGCTGGTCACGAGGGTCTGAATCGGTTGGCTCCGTTGCCGGGATCCTGGCTTGCCCACCAGATATCCCCACCCCGGATTGCGCATGCATTTGTCCATGGTGGCCTATAAATCGCTGATGTAGCCGCCCCTGGTCCAGATTGATACCCAACAGTTGCCTTCAGCTGGTAACAGATAAACGGTGGCTCGCATCTCGATGGCGCAGGTGCCACCATTCGGTGGGACTTGGGCACTGGCAAGCGGCGGCGCTGGCCGGGCGATGGGGTCGATCGGACCGAATGGGTGGGGCATGAGGGGACAGGGACACCAGATTTTCGCCGACGGGCTGAGGCAATTTGCTGCCGGCCACGCCGACCCGCGCGTGACGGCGATCGCCGAGCGAGCCGCCGGGCCGCTGCGGGTGGGTGTTCGCGGTCGTCGGGGAGTGGGTTGCAGGACGGTGGCCCGGGCCCTGGACGGTGCGGGAACCGCGTTGGGAATCGTGGCGAGCAGCGGGACGACACCGTCGGCATGCACCGCCGATCGTGACGTCGACATCGTCGTCTACGTCACCACCGAGGTGGTCAAGCCCGAGGACACCGCCGCAATCGGCGTCGCCGGACGCCCGTTGTTGGCGGTGCTGAACAAGGCCGACCTGGCCGGCTCTCTTTCGGGCCGGGGTGGCGAAGGCCCGGTCACGGCGGCACGGATGCGGTGCGCGGAACTATCCACGCTCGCCGGGGTGCCCATGGAGCCGATGATCGGCTTGCTCGCGGTCGCCGCGCTCGACGACCTGGACGGCGACCTTTGGGCGGCGCTGCAAACGCTGGCAGCTCATCGGAGTGGCGCCTCCTGTCTCGATGGATCCTTTGCCGGCTTCCTGGCGGCGGACAACCCGGTGCCGGCCGAGGTGCGGTTGCGCCTCCTGGACACGTTGGACCTGTTCGGCATCGCACTCGGGGTCGCCGCGGCACGCCAGGGCAGGACGGCGGCGCAGGTGCGGACCCTGCTGCGCCGGATGAGTGGTGTCGATGCCGTCGTCACCAGGGTCGCCCTGCTCGGCGCCGAGCTGCGCTACCGGCGGGTGCTGGACGCCGTCGCGGAATTGGAGGCGCTGGCCGTCTCGCATGACGAGCTTGCCGAGCGAATCAGCGGTTTTCTCTCCCGCGATGCCACAGTGGTCGCGCGGATGGCTGCCGCCGTTGACCTGGCCGAGGCGGCCGGTCTGGACCCGGACAATCCGGAACCCCTTGATCTGGACCGCGACCCCGCCCTACACCTGCCACGGGCGGTGCGGTGGCAGCGCTATAGCCGCGGATCGGTGAGCGCTTTGCACCGCGCGTGTGGCGCCGATATCGCCAGGGGGTCGCTGCGGCTGTGGTCACAGGCCTGCGGATCGCTGCCGGAGTCATGGTGAGCGGCGAACAGCGCGACGACCCGGTCGCCGCGGTGGACGCGCTGGTGGCAGCGATCGGGCCGCGGCTGGGCTCGCCCGCGATCCACCGCCGCGACGTGGTGCTGGTGACCGGCCCGTGGCTGGCCGGCGTGAGTGCGACGGCCACGGCGCTGCGCGAACGGCTGCCGCAGCACAAGTTCGTCGAGTCGGTGGATCTGGGTCCCGGCGATGCGCCGATGGCGGTGGTTTTCGTGGTTTCCGCGGCGGCCCACCTCACTGGATCCGACTGTGCACTGCTGGACGCCGCCGCCGAACACACCGATGTCGTCGTCGGTGTGGTGTCGAAGATCGACGTGCATCGCAACTGGCGCGGTGTGGTTGCCGCCAACCGCGACATGCTGACCGCGCACGCACCGCGCTACGGCCAGGTGCCGTGGGTAGGCGCGGCCGCCCTGCCTGACGTCGGCGAACCGGACGTCGACGACTTGGTCGCAACCGTCTCGGCGCAACTCGACGACTCCGGTCTCGGGCGGCGGAACGGGTTGCGGACGTGGGCGTCTCGGCTCGAGACCGTCGCGCGGCGATTCGACCGCGACGTCGAGGGTGCCGGCCGCCGGGCGCGGGTGGACGCGTTGCGCGAAGAGCGCAGCGCGGCCCTGCGGCGGCGGCGCCAGTCGAAGACCGAGCGCAGTATCGCGCTGCGCGGTCAGATCCAGCAGGCCCGGGTCGAGTTGTCCCACTTCGCGCGCAATCGTTGCTCGTCGGTGCGCGCGGAGTTGCAGGAGGACGTCGCGGGTCTGTCCCGGCGGAACATGTCCGGCTTCCAGGCGCATACCCGTGGCCGGCTGGATGAGGTGGTCGCGGAGGTCGGTGGGGGCGCCGCCACGCGCCTCGACGACGTCGCGCGGGTGCTGGGTGTCGCGGTGGAGTTGCCTGCCGTCGAGGCGCTGCCGACGGTGGAGGTTCCGCCTCCGCCCCGCAAGCCGCGGCGGCAGGAAACCTGGTTGATGATGCTGTTGGGCGCCGGCTTCGGACTCGGTGTAGCGCTGACGCTGAGCCGGCTGGTGCGCGGCATGGCCTCGCGGCTGAGCCCCGGACTGGCTACCGCGGGGGTCGTGGCGTGTGTGGCGATCGGCCTGGCGACGACGTTCGTGGTGATCAACATCCGTGGTTTGCTGCACGACCGGGCGTTGCTGGACCGCTGGGCGGGCGATGTGACGTCCTCACTGCGGTCCGTGGTGGAGGAGTTGGTCGCCACTCGCGTGCTGGTCGCCGAGTCCGTGCTGAGCGCTGCGTTGATGGCCCAGAATGAAGCCGAAACCGCACAGGTGGCCGACCAGGTCAGCGCCATCGACAGCGAACTGCGTGAGTACGCCACGGCCGCGGAGCGGGCGACGGCAGCGCGTGACCGGGAGATGCCGGCGGTGACGGCCGCGCTGGATGCCGTGCGTGCAGAACTGGGCGAACCGGGTATATCTCACCCGGAAAGCCGCGCCGGGGACGCCGGTTCGGATGACCCGCAAAAATAGCGTTCGAGGAGCCCAGATGATGATTTCCGGTGAGCTTCTGAATCGTTGTAGTGAGAAGGCTTATACCCGGCCGAGGCTTCGCCGACAAGTTAATCACGATAACCTGTAGTTAACGCCACCATGTCAATAGTTATGTGGCCGAGCGTACGCATACAACAGAAGCCGAATACGTAAAAGAATCCAGGAGAGTTCGATGACCTCAGCGACCATTCCCGGCTTGGACAAGGCGCCGACAAATCACCAGGGGCTGCTGTCGTGGGTAGCGGAGGTTGCCGAGCTCACCCAGCCCGACCGGGTGGCCTTCGCTGACGGCTCGGACGAGGAGTGGCAGCGGCTCGCCGAGCACCTGGTCGAGGCGGGCACGTTCAAACGGGTGAACGAGAAGAACTTTCCCAATTCTTTCGTGGCGGTGTCCGACCCGTCCGACGTGGCGCGCGTCGAGTCCCGGACGTTCATCTGCTCGGAGCGCGAGGAGGACGCCGGACCGACCAACAACTGGATGGACCCCGCCGAGATGCGGTCCACCCTGGCCGACCTGTACCGCGGCTGCATGCGTGGCCGCACCATGTGGGTGGTGCCGTTCTGCATGGGTCCGCTCGGCGCCGAGGACCCCAAGCTGGGGGTGGAGATCACCGACTCCGAATACGTCGTCGTCTCGATGAAGGTGATGACCCGGATGGGCACGGCCGCGCTGGAGAAGATCGGCGACGACGGGTTCTTCGTCAAGGCGCTGCACTCGGTCGGCGCCCCGCTCGAGCCCGGGCAACAAGACGTGCCCTGGCCGTGCAACGACACCAAGTACATCACCCACTTCCCGGAGAGCCGGGAGATCTGGAGCTACGGCTCCGGCTACGGCGGCAACGCGCTGCTGGGCAAGAAGTGCTACGCGCTGCGGATCGCGTCGGCCATGGCCCGCGACGAGGGCTGGCTGGCCGAGCACATGCTGATCCTCAAGCTGATCTCCCCGGAGAACAAGGCGTACTACATCGCGGCGGCGTTCCCGTCGGCGTGCGGCAAGACCAACCTGGCCATGCTGCAGCCGACCATCCCGGGCTGGCGCGCCGAAACGCTCGGCGACGACATCGCCTGGATGCGGTTCGGCAAGGACGGGCGGCTTTACGCCGTCAACCCCGAGGCGGGGTTCTTCGGCGTGGCGCCGGGAACGAACTGGAAGTCCAACCCGAACGCCATGCGGACCATCGCCGCCGGCAACACGGTGTTCACCAATGTGGCGCTCGATGACGACGGCGACGTGTGGTGGGAGGACCTGGAGGGCGAGCCGCAGCACCTCATCGACTGGAAGGGCAACGACTGGTACTTCCGCGAGACCGAAACCACGGCGGCGCACCCGAACTCGCGCTACTGCACCCCGATGTCGCAGTGCCCGATCCTGGCGCCGGAGTGGGACGACCCGCAGGGCGTGCCGATCTCCGCGATCCTGTTCGGTGCCCGGCGCAAGACGACGGTGCCGCTGGTGACGCAGGCTCGCGACTGGCAGCACGGTGTGTTCATGGGGGCCACCATGGGCTCCGAGCGGACCGCCGCGGCCGAGGGCAAGGTGGGCTCCGTGCGGCGGGATCCGATGGCGATGCTGCCGTTCATGGGCTACCACGTCGGCGACTACATGCAGCACTGGATCGACGTCGGCAAGAATTCCGACGAGTCCAAGCTGCCGAAGGTGTTCTTCGTCAACTGGTTCCGCCGCGGCGAGGGCGGCAGGTTCCTGTGGCCCGGGTTCGGGGAGAACAGCCGGGTGCTCAAGTGGATCGTCGACCGCATCGAGGGCAGGGCCGGCGGCGAGTCCACCCCGATCGGGATGGTGCCGTCGGTCGAGGACATCGACCTGCAGGGCCTCGACGCCACCCCCGACGATGTGCGGAAGTCGCTGGCGGTCAATCCCGCCGAATGGCGCGCGGAAGTGCCGTTGATCGAGGAGTGGTTCGAGTTCATCGGCGACAAGCTGCCCACTGGCGTCAGGGACGAGTTCGAGGGGCTCAAGCAGCGACTGGCCGAAGCCGAGTAGGTCGCGCGCCGACGGCCCCTGACGGCTTGACGCCCGTCAATTTTTGACGACGGTACAGTCTGCGCATGCAGATTCGCGAGCACACCTCGGCTCAGGCGGGCACCGTCAAGCCGGCCGTCATTCTCCACCCTTCCGGTACGGTCGTCACTTTCGATGAGTTGGAAGCGCGGGCCAACCGGCTGGCGCATTACTTCCGGCGGGCCGGCCTGGTCGAGGGCGACGCCGTCGCGATCCTCATGGAGAACAACGAGCACATCCATGCGGTCATGTGGGCGGCCCGCCGCAGCGGTCTGTACTACGTGCCGATCAACACCCACCTGACCGCGGCCGAGGCCGCCTACATCGTCGACAACAGCGCCGCCAAGGCGATCGTCGGCTCGGCCGCGCTGCGCAAGACGTGCGAGAACCTCGGCGAGCACCTGCCGGGCGGGCTGCCCGAGCTGCTGCTGATCGCCTCGGACGAGGACGAGGCCGACCTGCCCGGCTGGCAGCGCTACCCGGAATGCGTTGCGGACCAACCTGATACGCCGATCGACGACGAGCGCGAAGGCGACCTGCTGCAGTACTCGTCGGGCACCACCGGTCGACCCAAGGGCATCAAACGCGAATTACCGCACGTTTCACCGGCGGAGGCGCCCGGCATGATGTCGGCGTTGGTGAGTTTCTGGATGACCCCCGATTCGGTCTATCTCAGCCCGGCGCCGCTGTATCACACCGCGCCGTCGGTGTGGTCGATGAGCGCGCAGGCCGGCGGCATCACCACGGTCGTCATGGAGAAGTTCGACCCGGAAGGCTGCCTCGATGCCATTGCGCGCCACCGGGTAACACACGGTCAGTTCGTCCCGGCGATGTTCACCCGGATGTTGAAACTTCCTGAGGCGGTGCGTAACTCGTATGACTTGTCCAGTCTGCAGCGCGTGATGCACGCAGCGGCACCGTGCCCGGTGGAGATCAAGAAGCAGATGATGGACTGGTGGGGGCCGATCATCGACGAGTACTACGCGTCCTCGGAGGCCATCGGGTCGACGTTGATCACCGCCGAGGAGTGGCTGGCCCATCCAGGGTCGGTCGGCAAGCCGATGGCCTGCGAGATACACATCCTCGACGAGCACGGTAACGAGTTGCCGCCGGGTCACGCCGGCGAAATCTACTTCGAGGGCGGCTATTCGTTCGAATACCTCAACGACGAAACGAAAACCGCTGCGTCCCGCGACAGTCACGGCTGGGTGACGGTTGGCGATGTCGGCTATGTCGACGAAGAGGGCTACCTGTACCTGACCGACCGGCGCCACCACATGATCATCTCCGGCGGAGTGAACATCTACCCGCAAGAAACCGAAAACCTGCTGGTCACCCACCCGAAGGTGTTGGACGCGGCGGTATTCGGCATTCCCGACGACGAGATGGGGCAGCGTGTCGTGGCGGCCGTGCAAACCGTCGACCCGGCAGATGCCACCGACGAGTTCGCCGACGAGCTGCTGGGCTGGCTGCGAGACCGCTTGTCGCACTACAAGTGTCCGCGATCGATCGCGTTCGAAGCGCAGCTGCCGCGTACCGACACCGGAAAGCTCTACAAGAACGGACTGATCGAGAAGTACTCGGTGTGACACATGCTGCGGGTGGTTGACCTATCGAGTTCGGTGTCGAGCACTCCGGATGCCGGTACCGCGGCGCCGCCGGGCCTGATCGTGGCGCACGGCTCCGCCGCTGACATCGCTCGGTCCGGATCCTGGCTCGAGGCTGCGACTTTGACCCTGACCGAGGACCTCTGTGTCGATCGCCGCGTCATCGCCGTCGATTCGGTCGCCGAGGCGCTGGCCGAGCTCACCGACCGCTGTCAGCGGTGGCCACACGCCAGCAGCGTGTGTGATGACGTGTTGCGCACGGTGGATCCCGAGGGTCCGGCGTTGTCTGGGGTGGTGACCGAGTCGCTGGCCTATTCCACCCTGCAAGCCGGTCCGGAGTTCGCGCGCTGGCTTTCAGAACGAGGTCCGGGCGGCGTGGCTGACATCGTGGATCCGGTGGCCGTGCAGCGTGACGGCGACACCCTACGCATCACGTTCAACCGGCCGCAACGCCACAATGCGTTTTCCACCGATGCGCGGGCCGCGCTGCTGGAAGTGCTGACCGTGGCGCAGCTGGACCAGTCGGTGACCGGGATTGTGTTGCGGGGCAACGGGCCATCGTTCTGTAGCGGTGGGGACCTCGGTGAATTCGGCGCCTTCGCCGATCCGGTGAGTGCGCACCTTGCCCGCACCCGGCACAGCCCCGCCCTGGCGCTCGATGCGCTCACCGCCAGGCTTGGCCGATCCTGCCGGGCCGAGGTCCACGGGCGCGTGATGGGTAGCGGGTTGGAGATGGCGGCGTTCTGTGGCTGGGTCCAGGCGAGGGACGATTCGGTGTTCGGGCTACCCGAATTGGGCCTGGGGCTCATCCCGGGCGCTGGCGGTACCGTCAGCGTTACTCGTCGCATCGGGCGTTGGCGCACAGCGTATCTGGTGTTGTCCGGCCACGTCATCGACGCCGGTACCGCTTTGGACTGGGGATTGGTGGACGCGACCAACCTTGGTGCGCGAGGCCCTGCTCAGTAACCCGAATATGTGGTGGTGGTCGTCGAGGGTAGGTTCGAGATGGCGACCACGCCGATGATGGCGTACAGGATCACAAAGATCACCGCGGCGACGACTCCCACGATGGCGCCGATGATGGCCCACTTCTTGGCGTTGTCGGCCGCGGCCTGCGCCTCCGCATACCGCCCCTGCGCCCACAGCCCGGACACCTTGGTGGAGTACACGATCGAGACGATCCCAAGCGGGAGGCAGCACAGCACGGTGCACAGGATCGCCCAGACAAGATAGTTTTCCGGCTCCCGCTGGCCTTGCCAGCCCGGCTGGGGCTGCCATCCCGGCGGCTGCTGACCCTGCCAACCCGGCTGCGGGCCTTGCCATTCCGGGGAATCTCCATACGGCGCTGGAGGATAACTCATGGCAGCTGCCTTCCGTTTGGTTCCCTCGGCTCCGAACACGTTTACAACCGCGCCGCCTTACCGGCAGAAGTCAGGCAAATATTACAGCAGACATCTAGGCCCGGGCGAACATTCTCGAGTCCGGCCTAGATGCCACCCCGGGTCACCAGCTGCCTGGCGATCACATTGCGTTGGATCTCATTGGTGCCTTCCCCGACGATCATGAGCGGCGCGTCGCGGAAGTAACGTTCTACGTCGTATTCGCATGAGTAGCCGTAGCCGCCGTGGATCCGCACGGCGTTCAGCGCGATCTCCATCGCGACCTCGGAGGCAAATAGTTTGGCCATCCCGGCTTCCATGTCGCAACGTTCGCCGCCGTCGTAGCGTTCGGCGGCATAACGGGTGAGCTGGCGGGCGGCGGTCAGCTTGGTCGCCATGTCGGCCAGGTAGTTGCCTATCGACTGATGCTGCCAGATCGGTTGGCCGAAGCTCTCCCGCTGCTGGGCATAGGCAAGCGCATCTTCTAGGGCCGCTGTGGCGACGCCGAGCGCGCGGGCGGCCACTTGGATGCGGCCGGTCTCGAGACCTTTCATCATTTGCGAAAAGCCTTCGCCCATGCGAGCGCCCAGGACTGCCGACACCGGCACGCCGAAGTTGTCGAATGACAGCTCGCAGGATTCGACGCCCTTATAGCCCAGCTTGGGCAAATCGCGCGAGATCGTCAGACCCGGACCGCGCTCGACCAGCAGAATCGAGATGCCCTGGTGACGCGGCCGGGCGTTCGGGTCGGTCTTGCAAAGCAGCGCGATCAGTCCCGACCGGCGCGCATTGCTGATCCAGGTTTTGGAACCGTTGATCAGCAAGCGGCCGGAGCCGCCAGCAGAGTCTGGCAGCGCGGTCGTCGACATGTTCTGCAGGTCGGAACCGCCGCCGGGCTCGGTGAGCGCCATGGTGGCCCGCAACTCGCCGGTCGCCATCGACGGCAGGTAGGTGCGCTTCTGCTCCTCGGTGCCGAACAGCGTCAGCAGCTTGGCGACCACCGTGTGACCGCCCATCGCGCCGGCCAGGCTCATCCAGCCGCGGGCCAGCTCCTCGGTGACTCGCACATAGCACGGCATCGACACCGGCGAACCGCCATACTCGTCGGGTATGGCCAGGCCGTAGATGCCTATCCGCTTCATCTGTTCGATCCACGCCTCGGGATAGGTATTGGCGTGCTCCATCTCGCGAACGGTCGGCTTGACATCACGGTCGATGAATGCCCGCACCGTGGCGACCAGCATGTCCTCTTCGTCTTTCACCTGTGACCACCCTCCACGTTGACCCTCGATCCGACAGCCTGCCAGCATGTGGGTTTGTGACTGTGAACGGCGCCCATGGCGGGTACGCGGGTCAGCGCCAAGGCGGGCCCTACTTCGACGACCTCTCGGTAGGTCAGGTGTTCGACTGGGCTCCGGCGACGACGCTGTCGGCGGGGTTGGCAGCAGCGCATCAGGCGATCGTGGGCGACCGGCTGCGGCTGGCGCTGGACGCCGTGCTTTGCACCGCGGTGACCGGTGTGCCGGGGCCGCTGGCCCATCCGGCGCTGGTTTGCGACGTGGCGATCGGGCAGTCGACGCTGGCCACCCAGCGGGTGAAAGCCAACCTGTTCTACCGTGGGCTGACGTTCCACCGCTTCCCCGTCATCGGCGACACCATCTATACCCGGACCGAAGTCGTTGGGCTGCGCGCGAACTCGGTCAAGCCTGGTCGGGCGCCAACGGGTATGGCCGCGTTGCGAATGATCACCATCGACCAGGCCGACCGGTTGGTGCTCGACTTCTACCGATGCGCCATGCTGCCGGGCAGCCCGGACTGGCGGCCCGGCGAGGAGCCGGGCGATGAGCTGTCGACGATCGGCGCCGGCGCGCGCGGCCCGGCCTCCGATCCGACCGCACACTGGGACGGCGACGTTTTCCGGGACAAGGTGGCCGGCCCGCACTTCGACCGCGGCGTGGCCGGTGCGGTGCTGCACAGCACCGGCGACATCGTCAGCAGCGCGCCCGAATTAGCTCGCCTTACACTCAATATCGCTGGTGCACACCATGATTCGCGGGCCAGCGGGCATCGCTTGGTGTACGGCGGACACACCATCGGGCTCGCGCTCGCACAGGCGAGCAGGCTGCTGCCCAACCTGGCGACGGTACTTGGCTGGGAGTCGTGCGACCACATCGGTCCGGTGTACGAGGGCGACACCCTCTACAGCGAGCTGCACGTGGAATCAGCCGAGCCGACCGACCATGGGGGCGTGCTGGGATTGCGGTCGCTGGTCTATGCGGTCGGCGATGTGGCTGGTGAGCCGGACCGGCCGGTGCTGGACTGGCGGTTCAGCGCGTTCCAGTTCTAGCCCCAGGCTGGCCACGCGCACAATGGTGAGCGTGAGCTCGGCATTGTCCACGTGGGGGAGCAGCGGGCTGGCCTACTTGACCGGTCTGCCCGGCGGACCGCCCGACTTTTCCCGGGCGAGTGTCCTGACGCGCGCCGAGCGGATTGCCGGCGCGATCGCCGACAGCACCGGGCTGGCCATCGACGCGACCACGCTGCTATCCGGGCGGGCCGGATTGCTGGGATTGACCCGCCGCGGCCGGGTGTCACCCGGTGGCGGCACCCGATTGCTACCGGTCCGGGACGGCTGGTGCGCGCTCACCCTTTCCCGCCCCGACGACGTCGCCGCCCTGCCCGCACTGCTGCAGGTCGATGACTTACCCGCCGATCCCTGGGCGATGCTGCAACGGTGGGCCTCGACACAGGCGGTTGCCGCGATCATCGAACGGGCGGGTCTGCTCGACATCCCGGCTGCAGGCATGGGCGAGACCGCGCCCACGCCGCCGCGGATCCACCCGATGGGCCCCCGAGCCTTCCAGCGTGCGTCGACGGGTCTGCTGGTAGCCGACCTCTCGTCGATGTGGGCCGGCCCGCTGTGCGGCCAGCTGTTGGCACGCGTCGGAGCGATCGTCGTGAAGGTCGAAAGTCCACGCCGCCCGGACGGCACCCGAGCCGGAAATCGGGAATTCTTCGACTGGGTCAATGGTGAAAAACTTTCCTACTGCCTCGATTTCGACCGCCAAGCCGACGAACTTCAGGGGTTGCTCGCGGTCGCCGACATCGTGATCGAAAGCTCACGTCCTGCGGCGCTGGCGCGGCGCCGACTCGGACCGGAGCATGTCGCGCCAAGAGCGGGCCGAATTTGGTTGCGGATCAGTGGGTATGACGACAGCAGGCCGGCATTCGGCGACGATGCCGCGGTGGGCGGCGGATTGGTGGGCGCAGCGGTCGATGGGCCGGTCTTCTGTGGCGATGCCATCGCTGATCCGCTGACCGGGCTGGAGGCGACCCGCGCGGTCACCGAATCGCTGGTCCGGGGCGGCGGCGAACTGATCGACGTGTCGATGTCGGGCGTCGCCGCGACCTACGCGGCGCTGCCGACGGAGGCGTCGGTTTCGCATTGGCCGGCGCTGCCACCGCCGGTTCCGCCGCAATCCAGGGCGGCGCCCGGCCTGGGCGCGAATAACGATGCGGTGCGGCGTCTGGTCTCCGAAAGGCGTTGCTTGTCATGCTGATCCAGCGAGCGACGTTGTTGGGCGGCGGGAGGGCCGACATCCGGGTCGGCGCCCAGATCGACGAGGTGGGTGAGCGCTTGCCCGCCGCCCGCGGTGAGGATGTGCTAGATGCGGCGGGCGGCACCGTGGTACCCGGCCTGCATGACCACCATGTGCACCTGCGTTCGGCGGCCTCCGCCTTGGGATCACTGGTCTTGGGCCCGCCCGCCATCGCTACCAAAGACCAATTAGCGCAGACCCTTTCGCAAGCCGTCCCGGGATCGGACGGATGGATCCGTGGGATCGGCTACCACGAGTCGGTTGCCGGCGACTTGGACCGGGCCGCGCTGGACGCCATGGTGCCGTGCGTCCCGGTGCGCGTCCAGCACCGCAGCGGCGCCCTGTGGATCGTGAACTCGGCGGGGTTGGACCTCGTCGGATTGCCCGAGCACCCGGACGGGCGCCTGCGGCCCACCGACCGAGGCTGGTCCGAAGCCATACCGCACCGCGAACGCGGCCTGGCCGAGCTGAGCCGTCGCCTAACCGCTTTCGGCGTCACGGGCGTCACCGACGCGACACCCGATCTCGACGCCGACGACATGACGGAGCTGCTCATGGAGCACCGGTGCGGTGAGTTCCGGCCGCGGGTGCGTTTCCTGTCCCCAGGTAAGAAAATCCTGCAGGATGACCGTCTCGATTTGGACGCGCTCACCCTGTGGGTCGGCGGCCACCACACCGACGGGCGGCCGGTTGCCGTGCACTGCGTGACGGCAGCCCAACTGGTGGTGACGATCGCGGCCCTGCGCGCGGCCGGTAGTCATCCGCTCGATCGCATCGAACATGCGGCGGTTGTCCCTGAAGACAATCTGGCCGATCTCGCCGACCTCGGCGTCACCGTGGTGACGCAGCCCAACTTCGTTGCCGAGCGGGGCGACCAGTATGTCGCGGACATTCCTCCCGCCGAGCACGCACAGCTGTGGCGACTCGCGTCTCTGCTGAAAGCCAATGTGCGGGTGGCACTGTCGACCGACATGCCGTTCGGCGACCCCGACCCGTGGGCCGCAATGCGCGCCGCGGTGAACCGCATCACCCCCAGCGGTGTGATCCTGGGTGCGAACGAATGTGTCTCGGCGCGTAAGGCGTTGACGATGTTTCTTGGCTGGCCCGAGGATCCCTGCCGCGCGCGTGGGGTCGCTGCCGGACAGCCGGGAGACTTATGCGTGCTGACCGAGCCACCGGAGGCGCTACTGGCGGACCTGGATGCCGCCGGGGTGGCGGCGACGATCATCGGCGGCCGCGTCGCGTACGCGGCGCGGTGACGGACGGGTCAAACCAGCGCGGCGCCCAAACTTGCGCATTGGCTGTCGAAAAACCGCCGTGAAACTTGAGCTTTGGGTACAAACAAGTCGAATCCGTGGAAAGCGCCCGGGACGACTTCGACGCGGCACGGCACCCCGGCGTCCGCCAGGCGCTGCGCGTAGGCCAGGTCCTCGTCGTGGAACAGGTCGTTGGTGCCCACGCCGATCCACGCCGGTGGCAGCCCGCTGAGGTCGTCACGTCGCGCCGGGACGGCGACGTGTGGGTCGGCGTCGCCCAGATATGCCGTCCAGCCGAAGTGGTTACTGCGCGTGTTCCACAGCCGGTAGTTCGGATTGTCAGCCGTGGCCGAACTGCGGTCATCGAGCATGGGATACGTCAGGAGCTGGAATGCGGGAGCGACTTCGGCACGGTCCCGGGCCAGCAGGGCCAGGGCCGCGGCCAAGCCGCCACCGGCGCTGGCGCCGCCGATCGCCACTCGCCAGGGGTTCACCGAGGGCAGTCCGACCAGCCAGGTCAACGCCGAATAGCAGTCTTCCAGCGGCGCGGGATACGGATGTTCCGGCGCCAGCCGGTAGTCGACCGACGCGACGGTGATGCCAAGGCGTGTGCTGAACCGGCGACAGAGCCGGTCGTCCTGTTGGGCGGTGCCGATCACGTATCCGCCGCCGTGGATCCACAGCAGCGCGGGCGCCGGTTCGTCGACGCCGGCGGGCCGGAACAGCCGCACGCCGGTCCCCGAGCCAAGGGTGATGACCTCGACGTGGTCGTCGGCCTTGCCGAGGCGCCCGCGCAGCGTCGTGAGTGCCCGCATGACGGGCAGGCTGCGGGGACCGACCAGTCGTCGCGGGGCCACCCGGGCGATTCGGCGTAGGTCGGGGTGAACGTCGTTGTTCCGCACCGACCAAGTATCACCCAGCTGTTGTTTGTCAACGGGCATGTTGCCGTCGAGCAGATTTCTGCGTAGCGCCAACGTCGGTGACGTTCCGGACATTGGCGAGACGAGATGAGCGAGCTGCCCGCCACAGCGCCAATCCAACCGTGCCGGGCCAACCACTTACTGGAAGCGTTCGTGTTCGGCGCCGATGAATGAACCGTTCCGCCGGTCGATGCGTACCTGGTGGGTGACCTGGATTAGCCGAGCGCAGATCGGGGTATCGATACAAGTGCTGGCGACCGCAGCGG
>CAYNLB010000012.1:0-10087 GCA_964397935.1 uncultured Mycobacterium sp. | reverse complement strand
TGGATTAGCCGAGCGCAGATCGGGGTATCGATACAAGTGCTGGCGACCGCAGCGGGCGTCAGCACAATTGCGTTTGCTGGTTCGTCGTCGCAACGTCCCTGCAGGGACCGAGCGCTGGCCGCCCGGTCGGGCACGAGACGAGGGACGTGAAATGCTGGGGCACCTCTACGATCGGGCACTCGACGGCGAGCGATGTTGGATCCGCCATGACGACGGCGAACTGCGACCACTGCCGGCTCACCGCTGGCTGGGCGCTCTATGTTGCGGCGACAGGCCCGACGACGCATTCGATGACGTCTTCGATGAGGCCGTCACCCAGACGTGTACCGGAGCGACGATCGAGCTGGGGTGCGGACCGGGACGGTTGGTGGCGCGGCTGATTCAGCGCGGTATACCCGCCCTTGGTATCGATCGGTCCGCGGCCGCAATCCGCTTGGCAGGCCGCGGTGGTGCGCCCGCCCTGCTGGGGGATGTGTTCGAGCCGTTGCCCGCAATGGGTCTGTGGCAGACGGTTCTGCTGGTCGACGGCAATATCGGCCTCGGCGGCGACCCGCAACGGATTCTCGGACGCGCTGCCGAGTTGCTGGCCCGGGGCGGGTGCTGCGTTGCCGAGTTCGACGTCGAGACCATCGGTATCCGTTCGCGATGGGTGCGGCTGGAATCGGCGGGCGAGGTCGGGCCCTGGTTCAGATGGGCATCGGTGGGGGTGGACAGCGCTGCCACGCTGGCCGCTCACGTGGGTCTGACGCTGACCGACGTCCGTCTGATCGGGCGGCGGGTGATCGCAAGCCTGGCGGCATTGTGAGTCCGTGGAGCCCGCGACAAAGCGCACGTGCGTTTGCGGCAAATGCGGCCAAACGGATGAGCAGTGCTGGCGCATTTTTTGGCAAACGTGTTGCCGAATGGGCCCGCGACCTGAGCCGGAGTTCTACGCAAACGTCAGTTTGGGAAAACCGCTCGGGGGTAAAGTCCCCTACATGGTGCTGCGGGGACCGTCCATGACTCCGTGCGTGAAGTGGTTGCTGCGGGCCCGTCCGGCCGACTATGCGCTGGCTATGAGCGTTGCGGGGGCTTCGCTGCCGATCGTGGGCAAGCACCTCGAGCCGCTGGGCGGCGTGGCCGCGATGGGGGTTTGGGGCGCCCGGCAGGTTCCACAAGCCATGTCCGCGATGGCCAAGGATTGGCTGACGCCGGGCACGGGCGACGCGCGCCGCCGGGACCGGGAGAGCGCCCGGGAGGTTTCCCTGGCGGCGCTGCGAGGTGTCGTGTCGTCCGCCGACCTGGATCTGGAATGGCCCGCGGCGGTGCGCACACCACCGATCTGGGAGGCGTTGCGCCAGCACCGTTATCTGCATCGCCGTGCAGTCCACTATGGAGACCATCCCGCGCAGCTGCTCGACGTCTGGCGCCGCAAAGATCTGGCCGCACACCCCGCGCCGGTGCTGATTTTCGTCCCCGGCGGCGCCTGGGTGCACGGCAGGAGCGTGGGGCAGGGTTCTGCGCTGATGTCGCGGCTGGCCGAGCAGGGCTGGGTGTGCCTGGCGATCGACTACCGCGCCGCCCCGCATCACCGTTGGCCGCGCCACATCATCGACGTCAAAACCGCGATCGCGTGGGCGCGGGCCAACGTCGACAAGTTCGGCGGCGACCGCGATTTCGTTGCGATAGCCGGGTGTTCGGCCGGCGGGCACCTGTCGGCGCTGGCCGGGCTGACCTCCGACGACCCGCAACACCGGGCGAAGCTGCCGGAGGGTGCCGACAGTTCGGTGGACGCCGTGGTGGGGATCTACGGCCGCTACGACTGGGAGGACCGTTCGACCGCGGAGCGGGCCCGGTTCGTCGACTTCCTGGAACGGGTGGTGGTCAAGAAGTCGATCGGCCGCCACCCCGAGGTGTTCCGCGACGCGTCGCCGATCGCACGTGCTCATCGAAATGCCCCACCGTTCTTGGTGATTCACGGCAGCAAAGACAGCATCATCCCGGTCGAGCAGGCTCGAACCTTCGTCGATCGGCTGCGCTCGGTCTCGCATTCGATGGTCGGCTATCTCGAGTTGCCCGGTGCGGGTCACGGGTACGACCTCATCGACGGTGAACGGGCCGGTGCGGCCGCGCATGCCACTTCGCTGTTCCTGAACCAGGTTTATCGCACCAAGGCACGGATCGGAGCCAAAGAGGTTATCTGAACTCCTGGTGCTGAGTATGGTCCCTCTATGGATAAGGGGCAGCGATGAAAAGGCTCAGCGGGTGGGATGCGGTCCTGTTATACAGCGAGACACCGAATGTGCATATGCACACCATCAAAGTCGCTGTGATCGAACTGGCTCCGGATAGACGTGACTTCAACATCGAGGCATTCCGCCAAGTCATCTCCGGCCGGCTGAACAAGCTCGAGCCGTTCTGCTATGAGCTCATCGAGGTCCCATTCGGGCTGCACCATCCGATGTGGCGGGAGCACTGCGACATCGACCTCAACTACCACATCAGGCCATGGCAGCTACCGGCTCCTGGTGGTCGTCGTGAATTGGACGAAGCCATCGGGCAGATCGCCAGCACATCGCTCGACCGTACCCGTCCGCTCTGGGAGATGTACTTCGTCGAGGGCCTGGCCAACAACCGGATTGCGGTGGTGGGCAAGATCCACCATGCGCTCGCCGACGGCGTCGCCTCGGCGAATTTGATGGCCCGCGGCATGGATTTACAGCCCGGACCCGAGGGCGGCCCCTACGTGTCGGATCCGGCGCCCACCACGCGGCAGCTGATGGGTTCGGCATTCGCCGACCACCTACGACACCTCGGGCGGATCCCGCACACGATCCGCTACACCGCGCAGGGGCTGGGCCGGGTGCGCCGCAGCTCGCGCAAGCTGTCACCGGAATTGACCCGTCCGTTCGAACCGCCGCCGACCTTCATGAACCACAAGATCACCGCGCAGCGCAGGTTCGCCACCGCCACCCTGGCGCTCGCCGACGTCAAGGAGACCGGCAAGCGGCTCGGGGCAACCATCAATGACATGGTCCTTGCCATGTCGACCGGTGCGCTGCGCACGTTGCTGCTGCGGTACGACGGCAAGGCCGACCCCTTGCTGGCGTCGGTTCCGGTGAGCTTCGACTTCTCGCCGGAACGTATCTCCGGCAATTACTTCACCGGAATGCTGGTCGCGCTGCCCGTGGACCTCGATGACCCGCTGGCGCGGGTACGGGCCTGTCATCAGAACGCCATCACGGCCAAGGAGAGCCACCAGCTGATGGGGCCGGAGCTCGTCAGCCGGTGGGCGGCATACATGCCGCCCACGCCTACCCAAGCGTTTTTCCGGTGGGCATCCGGCCGCGACGGGCACAACAAGATCCTCAACTTGAACATCTCGAACGTTCCCGGCCCCCGCGAGCGGGGCCGGGTGGGCGGGGCGCTGGTCACCGAGATCTATTCGGTGGGGCCGTTGACGGCCGGCAGTGGCCTCAACATCACCGTGTGGAGTTATGTCGATCAGCTCAACATTTCGGTTCTCGCCGACGGGGCCACCCTCAAGGACCCGCATGAGGTGACCGAGGCCATGGTCACTGATTTCATCGGAATACGCCGCGCCGCAGGGCTTTCCGAAGAGCTTACGGTCGTCGAGGCCGCCATGGCTCAAGCCTGAACAAGGCCTGATCGGCGCGGCCCGGTAGGCGACTCGGCCGCACGGTAACCGGAATCTCGGGGGATGCTAACGGCATTTCCGCTGACCGCTACCATCGGTCCGACAGCAGCCACCAATACCCGAAGGAGCTGTGCGGCACTGTGACCACCGAAGGAAGAGGACCACTCAAGGAAGAGGGAGCGATGTGAGCGAAGAGGCCGGCAACCCCGAACCCGAGGTCCTGGTTGAACGACGGGATCGCATCCTGATCATCACGATCAACCGGCCGAAGGCCAAGAACGCGGTCAACGCCGCGGTCGCCAACGGTCTGGCCGATGCCATGGATCAGCTCGACGGCGACACCGGCCTGTCGGTGGGAATCATCACCGGCGCGGGTGGTTCTTTCTGCGCGGGCATGGATCTCAAGGCTTTTGCGCGGGGTGAATTACCCATCGTCGAGGGCCGCGGCATGGGCTTCACCGAACGTCCGCCCGCCAAGCCGCTCATTGCCGCGGTGGAAGGTTTCGCCCTGGCCGGCGGCACCGAGCTGGCGTTGGCCACCGACCTCATCGTGGCATCCAAGGATTCGGCGTTCGGTATCCCGGAGGTCAAGCGTGGTCTGGTGGCCGGCGGTGGTGGGCTGTTGCGGCTGCCCGAGCGTATCCCGTACGCGATCGCCATGGAGCTGGCACTGACCGGTGACAATCTGACGGCCGAGCGCGCTCACGAGCTGGGCCTGGTCAACGTATTGGCAGAGCCGGGAACGGCGCTGCAAGAGGCGATCACCCTGGCCGAGAAGATCGCCGCGAACGGGCCACTGGCGGTGGCCGCTACCAAACGGATCATCATCGAGTCCCGCGGCTGGAGCCCCGACATCATGTTCGCCGAGCAGAACAAGCTGTTGGCTCCGGTGTTTTCGTCCAATGACGCCAAAGAAGGCGCAATCGCCTTCGCGGAGAAACGTCCACCACGCTGGACGGGCACTTGATCGCCGGAAGCCCAGGTGACAACCCTGGTGGCCCGCGGCGATACTTAGATGGCTTACACTGTTGGCTAGATTTGTAAAGGGCGGGGATCCTAGAAGGATCGAGGATGAGCGTTTCGTTGCTGCTTGAGATGGCTGCGTCGAGCAACCCCGATCGCACGGCCGTTGTTTCTGAGGGGGCATCCGGCTCCATGCGGTTGACGACGCAGCAGCTCAGCGATCTTGCCGACGGCGGCGCCGGTGTGATCGTGGGATCGAATGCCAAGCACGTGGTCTACGTGGGCACCGGCGGCGCGATGCTGCCGGTGCTGATCTTCGCCGCGGCCCGTGCCGGGCTCCCCTTCACCCCGATCAACTACCGGTTGTCCGCGGACGGCATCCAGGCACTGGTCGAGCGGCTCCCCGAACCGCTGGTGATCGTCGACGGCCGCTACCGCGACTCGCTAGGCGAGGTATCGCGGTGCCTGATGACCAGCGACGAATTCCTGGCCGCCGCGCGCGCTGGCGAGCCGACGGCGGAATTTCCCGACCCGGACTCCGTCGCGATTGTGTTGTTCACGTCGGGCACCACGTCGCAACCCAAAGCCGTCGAACTTTCGCACAACAACCTGACCAGCTATGTGACCGGCACGGTGGAATTCGAGTCGGCCGCCGAAATGGACGCCGCGCTGATCTGCGTGCCGCCGTATCACATCGCCGGGGTCGGCGCCGCGCTGTCCAACCTGTACGCCGGCCGAAAGATGGTCTACCTGCCCAACTTCGATGCGCAGGAATGGGTTCGGCTGATCAACGCCGAGAATGTGACCACCGCGACGGTGGTGCCCACCATGCTGGCCCGGATCGTCACCGTCCTCGAGGCCGGCGGTGCCGAGCTGCCGTCGCTACGCAATTTGGCCTACGGCGGCTCGAAGGTCGGCTTGCCGCTGGTGCGCCGGGCGCTGGAACTATTGCCGGGGGTGGGCTTCGTCAATGCCTACGGCCTGACCGAGACGAGTTCGACCATCGCGGTGCTGACCCCCGACGATCATCGCGCGGCGCAGGCGGCGTTATCCACCGGGGATGCGGCCGTTGCCAGGAGGTTGGGGTCGGTCGGCCGCGCGGTACCCGGCATCGAGTTGCAGATCCGCGACGAAGCCGGCAACCTGCTCGGGCCGGGCGAAACCGGTGAGCTGTTCGTGCGCGGCGAGCAGGTCTCCGGCCGCTACACCGGAATCGGCTCGGTGCTCGACGACGACGGCTGGTTCGGAACCAAGGATGTCGCCATGCTCGACGAGGACGGCTACCTGTTCATCGGCGGGCGCAGCGATGACACGATCATCCGCGGCGGTGAGAACATCGCTCCCGCCGAGCTGGAAGAGGTGTTGGTCGAGCACCCTCACGTTCGCGACGTCGCCGTGGTCGGTGTCGAGGATCCGCAGTGGGGCCAGGCGATTGTCGCCGTGGTGGTGCCGGCTGCGGGCGTCGATCCCGACCCCGGGCAACTGCGCGAGTTTGTCCGCAAAAGCTTGCGCGGATCACGTACTCCCGACCGCGTAGTGTTTCGCGACGAGCTACCAACTACCGCCACCGGCAAGGTGCTGCGCCGGGAGATCATCGAGGAGCTGGAAGGACTGCACGCATGATCAAGAACGGAACCCGTCTGGCCAGTCAGGTATGTGACACGCAGGTGATCGTGGTCAGAAGTGCCGACAGCCTGGACGACCTGCGCTGCGGCGGTGTGCCGATGGTGCCGATCGGCGCCGAGCGTTCGGGTGAGCTCGACCCGGCGTTCGCCGACGGCGCCGTGATGGGCAAGCGCTACGTCGACGAAACCGGTGCCGAGGTGCTGGTGACCAAGCCGGGTGCCGGGAGCCTGAGCATCGGCCAGGCCCCGCTACATCTCAAAGAGGTCAAGCCGCTGCCGGCCAGCGACTAACGGTCAAGTAGGCTCGCCCTGCTTGACCGGAATTTCGTTGTGAACGACGAATTCCCTTGCCTTGATCAGAAATTCGAGTTGTTCGCCAACCTGGTGCAGCGGGTTGGCGCTGCGGGTCGAGCGGGAAAGAAGGACGGCGCCTTCCAGGGCGGCGATCGAGGTCATCGCAAGCGACTCGGCATCGGCTTCCTCGAAGCCGTCGTTGACGAAGGCCCGTGTCAGCGCGGCACACCAGCGGCCCAGGATCGCACCGGCCTCGGCGGACAGCCTGGGTTCGTCCTCGTCGGAGCCGATCGCCGCGGCCACCACAGGGCAGCCGGCGGTGAAGTCGTCCTCAGTCAGTTGGCGCTCCCAGAACTCGACGAATTCGCGGAGCAGCGCCCTGGCGCCCCAACCGGCAGCGTCGTCGATCATCGCGGTGATGGAATCGCCGGAATACCGCAGCGCCTCGGTCAGAATCTGATTGCGCCCGTCGGGAAAGTGGTAGTACACGGAGCCGCGCGGCGCGCCGCTGCGGGCGAGCACCTCGTCGATGGTGACCCCGGCCGCGCCGCGCTCACGCATCACTTCGGCTGCGCTGACCAGCATCTTTTTGCGAGTATCGCAGCGCTTCGTCGGAGTGGATTCCGCTTTGTCGTCGGCGGTAGTCGGCACTCTCGTACCTCCCGTGGCTAGCGTCACGCAGCGTGTGAATGCCGCGGTACCGGCCAGTGCATGTTACGCGGGCTGAAGCGGAAGGGGCGCCGCTTCAAGTCGGGCATCTCGCGGGTGAATTGGTAGCCGGCGATGTTCAGCTCGATGATCCACATTTTTCTCTCCCGGCCTGTCAGCGGCCCCATGATTATGCTGAGGATCATATAAGACATCGGTCCAGCAATCAAATTTAATGCCCTAAGTAAATCCACCAGCACTGGAAATGGCGCTCGAGGCTCAGGTAAGGGCCGCTCGGCGGGGTCGCGGCCCATCGCCGTTCTATGCATTAATGCATAATCCGTAGCCCAGGAAGCCGCCGTGGCGTCAAACAGGCACCGAACGTGCACTCAGCGCGAAAAATGGGCAAAAATTTCGCAGTGAGTACACGCTCGGCGTGGAAGCGCTAGTCGACGGTGTAGCCCATCGGCATCAGCACGCTCTTCTGCTGCGTGAAGTGCTCGACACCTTCTGGGCCGTTCTCGCGGCCGATGCCGGAGTTCTTGTAGCCGCCGAACGGGCAGCACGGGTCGAAGGCGTACCAGTTGATGGCATACGTCCCGGTGCGGATCTTCTCCGAGATTTCGATGCCCTTTGCGATGTTGGTGGTCCACACGCTGCCGGCCAGCCCGTATACCGAGTCGTTGGCGATCTTGATCGCCTCCTCTTCGGTGTCGTAACCGATGATGCTCAGCACCGGCCCGAAAATCTCCTCCTGGGCGATCGTCATCTTGTTGTCGACGTCGGCGAACACCGTGGGTTGCACGAAGAAGCCCTTGTCCAGGCCCTCCGGTCGGCCGCCGCCGCACACCAGTCGGGCGCCCTCCTCGATGCCCTTGGCGATGTAGCCCTCGACCCGGGCGCGCTGCTTCTCCGAGATCAACGATCCGATCTGGGCGGCCGGGTCCGACGGCGGCCCCACCGGCAGCGCCTGCACGAAAGCGCTTACCGCATCCACGATTTCGTCGTACCGCGAGCGGGGAGCCAGGATACGGGTCTGCCCCACGCAGGCCTGCCCGGTGTTCATGATCCCGGCGAACACCATCATCGGGACCGCAGCAGCCAGGTCAACGTCCTCCAGGACGATCGCCGCCGATTTCCCGCCGAGCTCGAGGGTGCACGGCTTGAGCATGTCCGCGGCGCGCCGGCCGATCTCCTTGCCGACGGCCGAGCTGCCGGTGAAGGTGAACAGGTCGACGTCGGCGTTGGAGGTCAGCGCCTGGCCGGTCTCGATCCCGCCGGGCACCACCGACAGCACGCCCTCAGGCAAGCCGGCCTCGGCGAACACCTCCGCCAAAGCGTTTGCCGTCAGCGGTGTTTCGGCTGCCGGCTTGAGCACCACCGTGCACCCGGCCAGCAGCGCCGGGCCCAGCTTGTTGACCGCCAGGAACAGCGGCACGTTCCAGGCCACGATCGCGCCCACCACGCCGATCGGCTCGCGATGGACGATGGTCTGCCCGTAGGCGCCATTGCGGATCTCCCGCCACTTGACCTGGTCGACAGCCGGGCCCGCGAAGAAGTTCATCGCCCCCATCGAACCCATCCAGTGCATGGTCTCGATGACGGTCGGCGGCTGGCCGGTCTCGTCGGCCAGCAGCTTGGCGAACAGATCCTTGCGCTCCTCCAACAGCTTGACCGCGTTGGCGATGACCGCCGCGCGCTCCTTCGGTGCGGTCGTGGGCCAGGGGCCGTTGTCGAACGCCGCGCGCGCCGCCGCCACCGCAGCGTCGACGTCGGCCGCCGCCGCCAGTGGCACCTTGCCGACGTACTCGCCGGTCGCCGGGCAGTGCACCTCGATCACTTCGGAGGTCGACGGCTTGGTCCACTTGCCGCCGATGAAGAGTTTGTCGTATTCCGTCGTCTGGCTGTCGGGCATATGCGCCGCTCCTCCTGATCGCTCCGTTCCTCGCAAGCGGGTGGTACCCCCACTGCATCGCCGGCGGCTATGGCGCCACCCTACCCAAGCAAAGACAAAACGAGAACACGTTTCATTATCGCGGCCGGAGTACCAGCACGAGATTGCTCACCAGGAACTCGCGTAGCACCGGCACCGACGTCAGCCGCCACGCCCATCGGGGGTGGTAGCGAGGAAATGCGGCCACCGCCGCACCGGTGCTTGCGGCCCAGGCAAGGCCGTCGGCCGCGGACACCGCGAACAACGACGACCCGTAGTTGTTTTTCGCCGGATGGCCGTGCTTGCGGGCATAGCGTGCGGCGGCGCGGGCACCGCCCAGGTAATGAGTCAGGCCCATCTCGTGGCCGCCGAAGGGGCCCAGCCAGACGGTGTAGGACAGCACGGCGAGCCCGCCCGGCCTAGTCACCCGCAGCATCTCGCGACCCAGCTGCCACGGTCGCGGTACGTGTTCGGCGACGTTGGAGGACAGGCAGATGTCCACCGAGTCATCGGCGAACGGCAGCGCCATCCCGGAGGCCCGTACGAATGGATCGGTGGCACCGGCGCAAGCGGGCCCCGCCGCGTGCATTTCACTCGGGTCCGGTTCCACACCGATGTAGCGGACACCGGCTGCGGCGAATGCCGCCGCGAAATGGCCGGGCCCGCCACCGACGTCGAGCAGCGTGCGCCCGGCGGGCGGCTCACCGCGAGTGGCCAGCCACAGATCGCCCACCATCGCCGCGGTGTCGGCTGCCAGCGTGCCGTAGAAGCGTGCCGGGTCCGATCGCTCGTGGCGGAACTCTGACAGCAGCCGCAGTGAGCGGGCCAAGGTTGCCCGGCGAGCGAAGATGTCGGTGGCTGCCACCGGCTAACCCTACGGCCGGCATCCGGCACGCGACATGACGCCGGGGTCGCGTTCGCGGTGGTCTGCATGCGCGGCGCGCATCGTCGCCGGGCTGGGTTGATTGCCCGGCTCCTCCGCACGCC
>CAYNLB010000011.1:0-54094 GCA_964397935.1 uncultured Mycobacterium sp. | reverse complement strand
GGGACATGGGTGTCCTCGACATGGCCGGCTCCGACATCGAGGCGCTGATGAAGGCCGACGAGGATCAGGCCGAAGCGCTCGACAAGACGCACGCCGAGATGGCCGACCGGGCCCTCGAAGTGGACCAGGTGATCGCGGCGGGTGCGAGCTAACCCAATCGCGCCTTCTCAACGGGCAAGGCCGCCAATGCTGCGGTCGAGGTGGGTACTACCCGCTTGCCGTCCGCGTCGGTGGCCTTGCGGCCCATCGGCTTCGCGGGTTCGATTGCCGTCGTCGGCTGGCGTCCTTGCCGCCACTCAGATTCCCACCGCACGTTCGAGGTCCTTCAGCGACGTTTCCAGGTCACCTAGCAGCCGCTGAAGATGGGGCACCGACCGGCGACAACCCACCAGGCCGAAATCCAGGCTATCCGCGCTGGTGGCCAAAGTGATGTTGAGTGCTTGGCCGTCCAGCACGATCGACATGGGATAGTTGCCCTCCAACCGGGCCCCTTTCAGATGCAGCGGTTGGCGCATGCCCGGGACATTGGAAATGGTCACGTTAAACGCCGGCGGGGCGGCGCCGAAGCCGGGAAGGGTGGCCAAGATCGCCGGGCCCAGCACCGTCGTCGCCGACAGCGCCATCGCCTGGGCTCGCGGAAGTTGCGATAACACCTTCTTGTTCTGGTGCATCGAAGCCTGAACCACCTCAAGGCGTTTCGCCGGGTCAGGTTGATCGGTGGCCAGGCTGCACAGTGCAGCCGCGACCATATTGCCGCCATCCGGGTCGCCCGGCTGACGCAAGCTCACCGGCACCATCGCGACCAGCGGCGCATCCGGAAGCGCTTCTCGGTCGATGAGGTAGGACCGTAATGCGCCCGCGCACATCGCCAGCACGATGTCGTTGACCGTCGCTCCGGCCGCATTCTTCACATCTTTGATCCGCTCAAGCGACCAGGATTGCGCCGCACACCGCCGGGCTCCGCCGATCGGCACGTTGAGCATGGTGCGCGGTGCCCGGAACGGCAATGTCATCTGCTGTTCGAGCAGGGCGGATCGCGCCAACGTCACCGTTGAAGGAGCAAGGGCCGCCGCAGATTTCATTGCGTCGACGGCCTTGTGCAACCGGCCGTCGCGCTGCGGTTGCGCCTGGACGCGGACGGGCAGGTCCCACGGCACCCGGATGTGGTCATCGCTGGGGCCTGACGAGAGCGAGCGCTGCAGCAGGTTCAAGGCCGACACGCCATCGACGAGTGCGTGGTGCATCTTGGTGTATACGGCGAAGCGTCCGTCCTGCAGCCCTTCGATGACGTGGGCTTCCCATAGTGGGCGGTGACGGTCGAGTGGGCTGCCGTGTAGGCGTGAGATCAGCTCGAGGAGCTCGCGAACCCGCCCTGGCGCGGGCAGGGCGGACCTGCGCAGGTGGTACTCGAGATCGACGTCCTCGTCGAATGACCAAGCGAGGCTGGGTAATCCGCCGAGAATTCTTGCCGGGAGCTTGCGGAACGTTGGCTGCGTTTGCCGGTGCGCCAGCATCTCCTGGTAAACGTCGCGGACGAATTCGGGCCCCGCACCCGGCGGTGGCCGAAACAGCTGCAGTCCGGCGACGTGCATGGGGTGCTCTCGAGACTCGGCCGACAACATCACCCAATCGAGCGGTGACATCAATTGCATTGTTTTTCTCCCAACTTGGATCTAGTGGCGGCAGCACGCAGCGGGACGGAGCCGACGGGAAATGCGGCCGGCTCCGCCGCGGCGATAACCGATGTCATCAGCCGCACCCCGATCAGCGCCCCCGCGATCGGGGTGCTTACTCGGCGGCCGACCATGTCGACGTGGCGATCAGGTCGCCTCGGTCCAGCGCCGCTGCCCGATGCTCGTGCACCTTGGCGTACTCCTCGCTGGTCACCATCTCGATGAAGGCCGCCGGCGACGGGTACTCGACGATCACGATCGCGTCCCACCAAGGGCGGTCTTGGTCGCCGATGACCACGGCCGGGGCGGTGCCGCCGTAGCGGATCTTTGCTCCGACCCGCTCTAGATGCGGGGCCACTTCTGCTCCGTAACGCAGATAGCTCTCCACGCCGCCGCGTTCGCGGAATTGCAGCAAATTGACCATGACCAACGGGGCGTCCGCCGGCCGCGCCATGAGGGCGGCGAACCGTTCGGGAGTGGTCTGCTCCAGTGCAGTGCTCATCAGAATCTCCTTGTATTTGTGGTTGGTGAGATGTGTTTTTGTGGTTAGTGAGCGGGTGAGGCGTTGCCGACCCGGCTACGCAGGAACCCAACGACGAGCTCGGCGACCCGGTCGGGTTGTTCGAGCCATGCCCAGTGGCCAACGCCGGGCAGGATTTCGACACGAGCACGCGGGAACACGCTGCGCTGCCGGTTGGCCTGGGCAACCCTGATATAGACGTCCTGGTCACCCCACACGACCAGGGTGTCCGGATCCCGTTGGCGCAGCGGCCCGGCCAGCGCTTCGATGTCCTTGCGGTCGGTCGACCGATAGAGGCGAAGCACCGCGCGTTTGGTTTCGCGCGGCATCAGATGGTCGGCCACCTGCTCGACCCAGTCGAGCGGCAGACCCGGGTTGTCGTGTCGCAACAACCATCGCGCAAGCTTCGGAGTGCTCGCTAGCTGCACGAGCTCTCCGATGATCGGCAACCGCCACAGCTTGGCCAGCCGGTGCCAGCGATAGCCGATCAGTACACCGGTGTTGATCAGCGTGATGCTGGCAACCCGCTCGACGTTTGCCGCGGCCCACGTGAGCGCGAACGGGCCACCGAAGTCGTGCGCCACCAGATGCACGCGCTGGATGCCGAGCTGGTCGATCACACCGCCGAGGTGGGCGGCGTATCCGTTGACCGTGTAGTCCTGGTCGGGCCGCTTGTCGGCGTCGCCGAAGCCGGGCATGTCCGGGGCCACCACGGTCGCGAACTCCGCGACCCGTGTCACCAGCGGCTCCCAGTCGCTGCCGGCACCGGGATTACCGTGCACGAATACGACTGCCTCACGTGATGTTTCCTCTCCCGCGATCAGGGCGGGTCCGTGGACGCCGTTGACGACAAAAGTCTTGGTTTGCAGCAACGGTGTCATGGCCGGCCCCGCCTCGGGTCGAGCAGGATTTTGGCATCCGAAGGCGAATTTCCGAGCCGCTCAAAGGCATCGGCCACCCCGTCGAGGCTGACGGTACCGGTCAATAGCGGAGCTACGTCGAATTCGCCCGCAACCAGATGCGCGAAGGTCTGGGCGAACTCTTCCGCCGAATACATGACCGCGAATCGGATGTCGAGTTCCTTCATGATCGCCTGCGTTGGCTCGAAGGTGTCCGCCGTCATGCATAGCCCTGCCACCACGATTCGCGAGCCGGGCGGTGCACCCGTGATGACTTCCTGAATGACGCCGGGCACGCCGACACACTCGAACGCGACCGTCGGCCGCAGCGCCTGCTGGCCGAAAAGTGGCGTTGCGGGCGCCATTTGCTCGGGGTCGTCGGTAGCGGCCGCTTGCTGCCATGCCTCATAAGGTGATGCGACGGCGGGGTCGACTACCACGTCGGCGCCGAGTCGCTTGGCCAGCGCGCGTCGCTGCGGTGAAAAGTCCGCGGCCACGATCGGCCGGGCGCCGCGCATGCGCAGCACCGCTATGACTGCAAGCCCAATGGGGCCGCAGCCCAACACAAGAGGCACGTCGTGATCGCCGAGCCGGGCCTTGTCCACCGTTCGGTAGGCGACGGATAGCGGCTCGGTCAAGGCGGCGATCCCGGTCGGAACGTGATCCGGAACCTCGATCAGCAAAGCCTCCGACAGCGCCATCCGCTCTGCGTACCCGCCCGGTACCTCGGGGCCACCGAAGCCCAGGAAAACCATCTGCTCACGCAGCAGCGCGGGCATCGACACCACCCGGCTCCCAATCGGAATGCGTTGAGAGGTATCCGGGCCATACGCGACGACCCGCCCGACAAACTCGTGGCCGAACACCACCGGCCGGGACAGATCCATCAGCTCAACGCCCAGGGCCCCGCGGGCTGCCGCATTGAACTCCGGCCCGTGCGCGGTGCAGTGCAGATCCGAACCGCAGATACCGCAAGCCAATACGTCGACGAGTACCTCACCTGAACCCAAGGTCGGCTCGGCGATGTCGTCGACACGCAACTTGCCGTCCTGCATTACCACCGCACGCATCACGCCTCCCGGCCCATGAAGCCGGCCGCTCCGCCGCCGATGTAGTCGATTGGCCCCAAGCCCTGTGCCTCCGCCAGGGTGGCGGTCAGGTGGCGGATGGTGACCGAGTCGAGAATCGAATGAAACTGGCCGTCCTCGGTGAAGTTGACGTTGCCGCCCTCGACGCGGATGAAAATCACGGTGTCCTCGGTATTGGACGCGGGGCAGACGAAGGTGTGCACCGAGCCGGCAGGCTCGTAGAGATATGAACCGGCGGTTTGCGCCTGATCGGGGTATTCCAGGTAGTGCCAGCTGCCCGACAAGGTGTACGCCTCGGCGATGCCGGTGTGGTAGTGCAACGGAATGCTGCTTCCGGGGGCGATCGTGGCCAGCACCACCCAGACGCCGGCCTCCAGATCCAGACGCAGTGGCTTGAAGTGCACGCCTTGGCCGAGCGCGTCATTGATGCGCGGGATGTTTGATTCGTTCACGGTCAGCAGCTCACCCTGCGGCAGCGCGACGAGCGGCAGCAGCGCGCCCGAACTTGTTGCCATCGGCGCTGGATCGACGGTCACTGTCATGGTTCGTCCTCTCCTGGATCTCGCGGCCGTTGTGACCGCTGCTATGACGATCCCCCGCAAGCCCCTGCCGAGTCTTGACACTTCAGGACGTTTCTTTAACATTTGAAGACATGTCCGTGGTGCGCGGGACTGCGTTGGCGAACTATCCGCAACTGGTGCAAGAGCTGGGCGGCGATCCGCTGGCTTTGCTGCGCGACGCCGGAATCCGACCCGAGGACGTCGGCAAATACGACGTGTTCGTCGCTTTTCGCCGAGTCGTCGCCGCGGTGGAATCGGCCGCCATTGCCACCGCGACACCGGACTTCGGTCGCCGGCTCGCCGAACGGCAGGGCATAGAAATCCTCGGGCCCGTCGGAGTCGCCGCGCGGACCGCGGCCACGGTGGCCGACGGGTTCGTCATCTTCGAAAAGTTCATGGCGGCCTACAGTCCGGCGTTCTCGGCGAAGATCACACCGCTGCCCGATCCCGGCCGTTCGTTCCTCGAGTTCCGAATCCTGGTCCCGGAATCGGGGCCGATGCCGCAGTCGATGGAGCTGTCTTTGGGGGTCACGCTGCGGGTGATGCGCGTGCTGCTCGGCGCCGGCTATGCGCCGCTCAACGTGCACCTGGAGCATGACCCGCTGACTGGAGCACAGGACTACCACCGCTACTTCGGGTGCCGACCGTATTTTGCGCAAAGCAGATCCGGGTTCACGCTGCGCAGCTCGGATCTGGCGCGTCCACTCAACGACGACTACCTCGCCCACCAGGCTGTGGTGGGCTACCTCAACGTGATCACCCAGCGCGACTCGAGTGTCGCGCAATCGGTTCGCACGATGGTTCGCCAGCTCTTGCCCACCGGCATGGTGACTTTGGACTTCATCGCCGCTCAGCTGAATTTGCATCCAAAAGCTTTGCAGCGCCGCCTGTCTGCTGAGCAGACCACCTTCGAGGCCCTAGTGGATCAGGTACGCCGGGACGCCGCCGAACACTATCTGCGTGACACCACCATCACGTTGTCACACCTGACACGCGAGCTCGGCTACGCCGAACAGAGCGTGCTGACACGGTCCTGCCGGCGATGGTTTGGCACCGGTCCGGCCGGCTACCGCCAAGCGGCGCAATCAAAGGGAGCAGTACGCTCGTGAAAATTGGGCAAGGACCGTTTGCGGACGCGGTCTTCGATCGACTGCCCGTTGATGGGCGGCCAGATCGTCGCCGACGACAGCCACGACCAGTTGATCACCGCCGAGGAGCGGTTCAATTCCCGATGGCCGACCAGTAGCGACGCTGCGTCAGTTCTGAGACGCCCACCGTGGGATCAACCCGCCGGCGAGCACGTCGTCGACTTGGCGTGCCGAAAGGCGGTGCCGCGCAACAAACGACTTCCCCTTGGTGAGGTTCTGAACCGAGATCGAATCCTTGGCTGCCAGCACCTCGCGAAGGCCGTCGATACGCAGCGTGTCGTCCCGGTCGATCTCGTCGTAGTCCGCCGGATCGTCGAATTCCAAGGCCAGCACACCGAAGTTGGCAAGGTTCTGCCAATGGATTCGCGCGTAGGACTTCGCGATGACGGCGTGCAGCCCAAGGTGCCGCGGCGCGATCGCAGCGTGCTCACGCGACGACCCCTGGCCATAGTTCTCGCCGGCGACGATCAGGTGCCCGGTCTGCTGCGCGTCTTCAGCGCGCTGCGGATAGGTGTCGTCGATCTGGGTGAAACTGAACATCGCCAGCTTGGGCACATTGGACCTGAACGGCAGGGCGCGCGCGCCCGCCGGGGAGATCTCGTCGGTGGAAATGTTGTCGCCGACCTTGAGCAGCACCGGCGCCTCTATCTCGTCGGGCAGCGCCGGTAAGTCCGGGAGACTCGAGATGTTGGGGCCCTTCACCACCTCGACGCGCTTCGCTTCCGCCGAGCCGGGCGGGGCCACCAGCATTGCGGTGTTGATCGAGAGCTTGGCCGGCAGGTTCAGGGTCGGGTAGTCCATCTTCACCTCCCGGGCCCAGTCCCGCGGGTCGGTGATCACTCCGGTCAGGGCGGACGCCGCAGCGGTCTCTGGAGAGCACAACCACACCGAGTCCTCCTTGGTGCCCGACCTGCCGGGAAAGTTGCGCGGCATGGTGCGCAACGAGTTGCGCCCGCTGGCGGGTGCCTGACCCATCCCGATGCAGCCCATGCAACCGGCCTGATGAATCCGCGCACCGCCGATGACCAGGTCGGTGGTCGCCCCCATCTTGGTGAGGTCGGCCAGGATTTCACGCGAGGTGGGATTGACGTCAAAGCTGACTGCCGGCGCGGTCTGGCGGCCCGCCACCATCGCGGCGGCCACCGCGAAGTCACGCAGTCCGGGGTTGGCAGACGATCCGATGACCACCTGTGCGATCTCCTCGCCGGCGACCTCGCGCACCGGAACCACGTTGCCGGGTGAGGACGGTTTGGCGATAAGCGGTTCCAGCCCGGCCAAATCGATGGTCTCGTCGATGTCGTAACTCGCGCCCGAGTCGGCGACCAATTCGGTCCAGTCGTCCTCGCGGCCCTCCGCGCGCAAGAACTCACGCACCGCGCCATCGCTGGGGAAAACGGTTGTGGTGGCGCCCAGTTCGGCACCCATGTTGGCGATGACGTGGCGATCCATCGCCGACAGGTGTTCCAAACCAGGTCCGTAGTATTCGATGATCCGATTGACGCCGCCCTTGACGTCATAGCGGCGCAGCATTTCGAGGATCACGTCCTTGGCAGAGCACCAGTCAGGCAGCTCACCCTCGAGCCGCACACCCCAGATCTCCGGCATACGCAGGCGCAGCGGCTCGCCGGCAATGGCCAGCGCCACCTCGAGACCGCCGACCCCTATTGCCAGCATGCCCAGCGAGCCGGCAGCCGGTGTGTGGGAATCGGAGCCGACCAATGTCTTGCCGGGGATACCGAACCGCTGCATGTGCGTCGGATGGGACACCCCGTTCCCGGGTTTGGAGAACCACAGCCCAAAACGCTGCGCGGCGGTACGCAGGTACTCGTGATCCTCGGCATTCTTCTCGTCGGTCTGCAGCAGGTTGTGGTCGACGTACTGAACGCTGATCTCGGTGTGCGCACGCTCCAGCCCAAGCGCTTCGAGCTCCTGCATCACCAGCGTTCCCGTCGCATCCTGTGTCAGGGTCTGGTCGATGCGGATCGCGATCTCCTCGCCCGGGGTCATTTCACCGGACTCGAGGTGCGATTCGATCAGTTTCTCGGCGATGTTGCGAGCCATGGTGAGGTCTTCCATCGAAACGGGTAAGCACGACGTCCAATAGTCGTACCCGCGATTGGAAGAACCCAACCACGACCGCGCACTCGAGAGGCGGTCAGAAAAGGCCCGGATGGCATGGCGTGTCGATCCACCGACCCGACCACTGGCCCCTCGAAGATGCTGTGGGCCGCATCGGCCGGCCGCGCCGTCAGCGCTTCTTGCGGCCGGTGCAATCAAGTCGCCGGATTCAAACTCGCCGTGGCCGAATCGTGACAAAGGCGTCATCGAATCGCTAACGCGCCCTTGCGCTTCGGTCCCGCACGGCACCCCTACCATCACTATTGGAACTATGTCAGTCAAAGGAATCGGGGTCATGCGCGCGGTTGTTCGGTGTGTTCTTGCCGTCGTCGGGATCGCTGCGAGTGTGGTTGCAACCCCGGCGGGCGTCAGCCTGGCTGCGGCGAACCAGTCGCGAGACGTCGCCATCGCGTCGGTCCTGCCCAAGCGGGGCGCGGTGGTGGGGGTGGCGCACCCCGTGGTGGTGACGTTCAGCGCGCCGGTCGCCGCGCGGCACGCTGCCGAGCGGGCGATCGAGATCAAGTCGACGCCCGCGATGACCGGTAGGTTCGAATGGCTCGACAATGAGGTTGTGCGGTGGGTTCCCGACCGATTCTGGCCGGCGCACAGCACGGTGGCGCTTTCGGTGGGCCCGCTGTCCACGGACTTCAAAACGGGTCCCGCCGTCATCGGGGTTGCCAGTATCTCGAAGCACACGTTCACCGTGACCATCGACGGAGTCGAGGCGGGACCGCCGCCTGCACTACCGGCGCCGCACCATCGGCCGCACTGGGGGGAAGCCGGGGTGATGCCGGCCTCGATGGGTAGGCCGGAGTACTCGACGCCTGTTGGCTCCTACACCGTCTTGGCCAAAGAGCGCTCGGTGATTATGGATTCGAGCAGCGTCGGCATCCCCATCACCGATCCCGACGGTTACCGGATCCCGGTGGATTACGCCGTCCGTTTCAGCAGGCGTGGCCTTTTCGTGCATTCAGCTCCGTGGGCAGTCAATTCGCTCGGGTATGACAACGTCAGCCACGGCTGCATCAGCCTGAGCCCATCCGATGCGGAGTGGTACTACGACACGGTCAACGTTGGCGACCCGGTAATAGTGCAGGAATAGCGGCGGCGACAGCCGCCGGCTTCAAGAGGCTCCGCGCCTCGATGATGCGCAGGTGTCCCCGCGTCAAGCTGCTGTTGGCTTTTCACCGCCGTTGAGGCGGCACGACTCCGGTTGCCCCACAACGCCAACGGCCGCGGGCTTTCGGCTGACGCGCACCTCGCCGCCACTGACACCACCCCGGAGGCAATCAAGCGGGCCCCGGGTCACGATCTGACCCAGGGCCCGTCGTCCTTGCCACAGAATGCACTCGCCGGGGGGCGATCCAGCGGGCCGCGCGGCACGGAGTGGATCGAATTCAGCCCGCCGGACCGGGCCGAACCGGCTGACCGGGCACCGGCGCACCGGCCGGCGCCGGACCTGTGGGGTCACCCTTACCCCCGGCGGCACCAGACATGTCGACGATCGGAGCGCCAGCCGGCACCGGCGCACCCACGGGACCGCCGGCCAGCACCGGAGCACCCACCGGCAGGGGAGCACCCACCGGCACGGGCGCACCAATCGGCACCGGCGCACCAATCGGCACCGGCGCGCCGATAGGCACCGGAGCACCGACCGGCACCGGAGCACCCGCCGGGCCAAGCGCAATCAACGGAGCACCCGCCGGCATCGGCACAACGACCGGCCCGGGCGCAACCAGCGGAACACCAGACATGTCAGTGAGTGGAGCGCCGCACGGGCCCGCGGCTGCCGCGCCTCCGGCGGCTGCCGGCCCACCGGCGACTGCCGGTCCGCCCGCGGCTTCGCCCGCCTGACCCTCGATGCACGCGCCGCCCGTTTTCAGCGGGATGGCCGCCGCGTCCGGGCTCAAAGCTATAGCGGCCCCGCACAAGCCAGCGCCCACGGCAACTACTTTGATGTTGAATCGATCAAAGATCTTCATCAACGTCAACTCCTTTATTCGCGCTCCGATATTTCCGCAATCAAGTGGTGTAGCAGAACCGCATAGCCCTACCGACGTCGTCTTCTGACGACCGGCTCAATTGTCAGCGGCCGACGTGGAACACGAGGCGCGCCGCACCGCGCCGTTTCCAAATGGTGACGTTCGACAGGTTGGATGTTTGGTGCCGCGCGCCGAACCCACAATGCGGGGAACGAGGCTTATCTGCGTTTCGTTGCGACACAGGTACCGAAGTCGCAATCGGATGATCGATATCCGCAAGACCAAGCTGGATGCACCCGCCACCACGACCCGCACGATGGTGTGGTCGTGGTGGCTGCTGTTGTCGCCGGGTCGCCGGTCCACAGTTCGAGAATCACCGCGACGGCCGCGCCAATGGCTTCGGCGGGACCCGTTGGCGACGTTTCATTGGCCCACCTCCTTTGGCGGCTTCTCGTTCCCCGGGAACTTCAATTTTGTGTGCAGCCTTTTCACAGGGAATTTTTCGTGCATTGCCCGTTTCGTGGAGCTTTCATGGAATGTATCCCCAATACGGGCCAATACGGGGTGAAGGAGAACGAGCCATGGCAACACAGCGGCTCTACGGCCGGATCGTGACGACAGTGCTGGCAAGCGGCCCGCTCCTGATCGCCGGGATCGTCTGGGCCAGCCCGGCGCAAGCCGACTCAACCGACTTCTTGAAGGACCTGCACGCTGCCGGGATCCATGCCGTCACCGGCGGCGACCAGGCGCTGCTGCAGATGGGCGCAAATGTATGCCAGCAACTTTCCTGGGGCGCTCCTCCCGAGCAGCTGGCGGAGCTGGCGCTGCAACGCTCGGACAGCCGACAGGGAACCGGTGGGATCACCCCACAACAGGCCGAAGACATCGTCAACTACGCCGCGCGCGATCTGTGTCCGAACGCATAGCGGTGATCCAAGTTCTTATCGCTGGCGGCTTCGAAGGCCGCGCAGCGGAGTCAGGTCGTAGGGCTGCGCCCGCAGCAGCGATCTCCTAATTAACTTCCCGCTCCTCATAAATTTGCCTTGCGGACTGCTTCTTGCGGCTTTCATTGAAGAGTGCGCTGACCGACCCTGTTCAGAGGTTCGACAGGCAAAGGAGAAGGAGCCATGTCAGCACGGAGGCCGGACGGCCGGCTGATGGGCACGGTGCTCGCAGCTGCCCCGGCAGCTCGAGACGCCGGCGCTGCAACGCTCCGATGCCGACCACGCCTCCGGCGGCATCGACGGGCGGCGGGCCGCAGACTTCGTGATCTTCGCTTTGCGCGATCTGTGTCCCGAACGCACAGCGGTAAGTGCCTGAGCCGGGTGGCAATTCGGGGACGCGAACCTGGGTAGGCTTGAGCGGGCGGATCGCAGAACGTCATATGTCATTGCAATGCGCGACCATCACCCTGCCCGAACGGACCCGATCGGGTGGGCAGCCCGCCTAAAGTCTTATCAGCGACCTACACGGCAAGGAGAAACAGCTATGGCGGCACAAAAGCTCCACCGCCGGTTCATGAGCACGGCGCTAATAGGTGGCCCGCTCCTGGCCGGCGGGATCGCCTGGGCCACCCCGGCGCAGGCTGACGAAGCCTCCTACCTCAATGACCTGCACAACGCCGGGATCCACGCGGAGAGCGGCGGTGACGCGGCGCTGCTGCAGACGGGCTGGAAAATATGCCAGCAAATAGGCTATGGCACTCCTCTCACGGAGCTGAGAAACCTGGCGCTGCAGCGCTCAGACGGCACCGAGGGCTCTAACGGGCTCACCGTCCCACAGGCAAACGACCTGGTCGACTTCGCGCTTTTCGATCTGTGTCCACGCGCATAGTGGTCACCCACTGACTGGTGCGGCGTCGCGGTCCACAGGTGGCGCTGCGGTGCAGGTGAGCGCACAGAACTTGAGTGCCCTCGGGATCCCGGTCCCGAAGTACGAGCGTGGCCGAATCGGGGTCGGGATCGTGCATTTCGGCGTCGGCGGCTTTCATCGCGCTCACCAAGCGATGTACGTCGACCAGCTGCTCAACGACGGATTGGCGCACGACTGGGGCATCTGCGGTGTCGGCGTGCTGCCTGGCGATCGGCGCATGCGCGACGCACTCCGCAGTCAGGACCACTTGTACACGTTGATCATCGAACACCCCGATGGCACCCGGCAACCGCGAGTCATCGGCTCCATCGTCGACTTTCGTTATGCGCCCGAGGATCCCGAAGCGGTGATGGAGCTGCTGGCCGATCCGTCCGTCCGTATCATTTCGCTGACCATCACCGAGGGCGGCTACCAGCCGCCCCTGAGCGACGTCTTCGGGTTGGTGGTCGGAGCGCTGAGCCGACGGCGCGAACGGGGTCTCGCGTCCCCGACGATCGTGTCGTGCGACAACATCGTCGAAAACGGGAACCTGGCGCGGCGGGCGTTCACGTCATACGCCCAACGGCTCAACCCCGAACTCGCACAGTGGGTCCGCGTGAACACCAGGTTCCCGAACTCGATGGTTGACCGCATCACCCCGGTGACCACTCCCGAGGTGATCGAGCGGCTGAACTCCGAATTCGGTGTCCAGGACGCATGGCCCGTGGTCGCAGAACCGTTCGCGATGTGGGTTCTCGAGGATGATTTCGCTGATGGTCGACCCCCGCTGGAACAGGCCGGTGTTCGGCTTGTCGAGGACGTGTCGCCGTACGAGGCGATGAAGCTGCGGCTGCTCAACGCCGGCCATCAGGGTCTGTGTTACTTCGGATACCTGGCGGGGTACCGGCTGGTGCACGAAGCCGCCCAGGATCCGCTGATCGCTGAGTTCCTGGCCCGCTACCTGGATTTCGAGGCGATGCCGACACTCGCTCAGATCCCGGGTCTGGCCGAGTTCAGGGACGGACTCATCCCGCGCTTCGCCAACGCCTATGTGCGCGACACGGTGGCCAGGCTGTGTGCCGAATCGTCCGACCGCATCCCGAAGTGGCTGCTACCGGTGGTTCTTGACAATCTCCGCTCCGGCGGCCCGGTGGAGCTGTCCGCCGCGATCGTCGCAAGCTGGGCACGCTACGCCGAGGGGGTCGACGAAAACGGACAACCCATCGACGTGGTGGACCGGCTCGCGGACACGCTCGTCCCGATCGCCCGCTCGCAGCACGATGACCCGGCCGCATTTCTCGCCAATCGTGCGGTGTTCGGTAACCTCGTCGACGAGCCGCGATTCCTCGAGCCGTACCTGTGGACACTGGATTCGCTGCACCACCATGGCGCGCGGGCGACGCTCGCGGCACTCATCGGGGTGCGCGAACCGTGACCCTGGTCGCCGGCATCGCCTGGTCGGCCCAGGGCGCTGCCGGATTCGTTTGGCGACCTGGTTGGTGAGCAGGCTGGTGGCCCCGAGCCCTAAATTGATTCGAAGACATGAAGACACGCGGCTACTCAACGGTATGGCGGGACAACGCCGAGCGTCACGGCGTGGCCCCGCACGTCGTCGCCGAGATCGCCCGACGGCACGGCATCGCAGCGGAAACCTTCCGCGTCCTCGATCGGATGGAGGAGATCAAGGACCCGCACCGCAAATCCTTTTTCCTCATCCCGCCGGGCACCGGCGGGGACGATGCCCGCAGGGCAGCACTGTTGACCTACGTCCTGAATGCGGGCACCGGTTATGGCAAGGCAGGCACGCAGCCCACCAACTTTCCCCCGACACCCTATTCGGCTGCCGAGGTGGCGCGGATCATCAACCGGCAGAAGGCAAACGGCTGGAGCTACACCCGGGACGTCGGCTTTGTCGACCGCAACGGAGGGCGCCTGGTCACGACCCCGAACGGCATCCTCATGGGTGCCGGCGGCAACTGGATGCAGCGGCAGTTCAGTCGGCGGGGCGGCACCACCTGGGGTGACATCTTCATGGTCAACATGGGGCGCCTCACGGACCCCGCAGAGCTGCTTCGCCATATCGTCGGCTCGGGACATGCCTGGTACCTCGACCCCGGCGGCAAGCCGTGCCGAAGTAGCCTCGACCTGGACCGGGTGCTGCACCACGAAGAGCGCCACGCTCGGCAATGGGCGGCGCGGGGTTACGTGGGGATGATCCGAGATTACGGCCGGGAATTGTTGCGAGAGTTGATTTTTCGCAAAACGAACAGACTCGAGGAGGACGCGGGTCTTTCCGACGGAGGTTACCGGGCCTGAATTCCGTGGTAGAGGACCATCGCGCCGATCACCACCAGGACGGCGGCGAGCAGGGCGGTGCTGTTTTCGTCCATCCAGTCTCTGAGCCGCGCCAGCGCATCGTCGAGTCGGTGACCGGCCGCGGCGTAGGCCAGCACCGGGATCGCCACCGATGACGCTGCGAGCGCGACGAAGAACGCGGCGGCCACCCAGTCACCGACGAGGCCGAGCCCGGCGGTGCCGATGCCCAATCCGGCTGGAACGCAGATGAGCGCCACATCCGGTCTCGCCACGGCCAACACCGCACCGGTGAGCCCCGCACGGACCGGGCCGATGGTGGCGAACGAGCGCATCCAGGCGGGCGACTCGCTGCTGCCGTGCCGAGTGAACCATCGGTAGATGCCGTACACGATCAGCGCCGACCCGAAGACCACCCGCAGCCAGGACGACCACCTCGGCGGCGACTTGTCCAGCCCGCCGAGCAGGTGCGAGGCCGCGACCGACAGCGCGGTCAGCGCGGCCAGCCCCAGCAGCCAGCCGCCGAGGAAGGCCAGGCTGCTGGGCCGAGGCCGCGGCGCCTGCAACACCAGCACCGCCGGAATGACCGTCAGCGGCGACAACGAGATGACCAGCCCGAGCGGAACCAGCCCGGTCAGCACGGAACCCCAGCTTCCTGCCATGGGCAGCAATCCTTTCATGCGATGCCTACGTCAGGGCGTGAATTCCGTTGTAGAGAACCATCAAACCGATCAAGACCAGAATGATTGCGAGCAGCACGTCATGATTTTCTTCCATCCAAACTTTGAGCCGCTCCAGAGTGTCGTCGAGGCGGTCGCCGGCGCCGGCATAGCTCAATATCGGAAGGGCAACCGTCGACGCGGAGACGGCGACGAAGAAGACCGCAGCCATCAATTTACCCGGGCCGTCGAAATTGCCGTTCCCGACGGCCAGGCCGGCCGCCGCACACAGCAGCAGAACCTCCGGTCGCAGCACCACGAGCACAGCCCCGGTCACCCCGGCGCGCAGCGGGCTCAGGGTGGAAAACGAACGCATCCAGCGCGGCATGCTGCCGTGCCGATGCCGGATCAGCCAGTGGAACGCCCCCAACGCGATCAGCGCCGACCCCAGCACCACGCGCAGCCAAGATGCCCAGGTCGGCGGCGCCCGGTGCACGCCGCCGAGCAACTCCGAGCCGCTGACGAACAACGCGGTGAGCGCGGCCAGGCCCAGCACCCAGCCACCGAGAAAGGCCAGGCTGGTCGGCCGAGGCCGGGGCGCATGTAAAACCAGTACCGCCGGAACGACCGTGATCGGCGAGAGCGCGATGACCGCCGCCAGCGCGAGGAGTTTGGTCAGCATCGAGCCCCAATTTGCTTCCACGGGCAGCAATCATCGCATTGGCGTGGCGCGGACGCACGTGCCGCCGACCGCCCGGCCCAAGGATGACTGGCGCCGTCGACTAACTTCTGCGGCGCAGCGTCCACGCCGGCACCCAGTGGGTCACGGTTTTCCGCTTGGACCCGTAGGCGACCGGATAGGTCACCAAACCCCACCAGTCGCCCTGCTCGCACAGGCCCCAGCAGCTCAGCCGTCCCTCGACCACCTTGTGCAACTGCAGACCGTTGGGCTGATACCGGCCGCAGCGGTGCGGCTGGCGTGGAAAGAGGACCGTCAGATCCACCAGCACCGCGATCGGCGGGCGCACCGCCCGAAACGGGCTACGGACGGGTTGGCCGTTATACCCGATGGACGCGAGCGATCCCATTAGTCGATCATACGTTCGAATGACGGGCGGTGGGGTATGGCCGGCGCCTTGGCGGGCTCTGGCAACATAGCCGCTGTGACGTGCGTGGCGGCCCGGTGAGCGTCTCGTCTGCCGGCACGTCACCGCGCCTGGTTGCGGCGCTTCGCGGCGGGGCCTGGGATCCGCCGCTCGTTGGGCTGCTGGCCGTCGCGGTCAGTCTGGGCGGCGCCGGCCGCCCATCCTTCTGGTACGACGAAGCCGCCACCATCTCGGCGTCCTACAGCCGCTCCATCGGTCAGCTGTGGCGGATGTTGGCCAATGTCGACGCCGTGCACGGCCTGTACTACCTGATCATGCACGGCTGGTTCCAGATTTTTCCGCCGACGGAATTCTGGTCCCGCGCACCCAGCGGTCTGGCCGCCGGCGGAGCCGCCGCGGGAGTCGTGGTGCTGGGCAAGCAGTTCTCGTCTCGCACTGCCGCGGTGGCCTCCGGAGTTTTCTGTGCGATCTTGCCGCGGACGACGTGGGCGGGCATCGAGGCTCGCCCGTATGCGCTGTCGATGATGGCCGCGGTGTGGCTGACGGTGCTGCTCGTTCACGCCGCACGCCGTGACAACGCTTGGCTTTGGCTGTCTTACGGCGCCGCCCTGGTCGTGTCGATTGTGCTCGACGCCTACCTCGTGCTGCTGCCGTTGGCGTACCTGGCCTTCATCGGTGTCGTCCAGCGCCGGCGAACGGTCTTGGTGCGGTTCGCCGTTACGTCGACTGCGGCGGTGTGCGCCCTGCTGCCCTTTCTGGTGACGGTCATCGGGCAGGCGCATCAGATCAGTTGGATCGCACCAATCGGTCTCCGAACGATCGAAGATGTAGTGGTACAACAGTATTTCGAGCGCAGTCCGCCATTCGCGCTGCTGTCGGCGCTGGTGATCGGCGCGGCTATGGTGTTGTGGGCCAGCAGGTCCGCGCAGTTGGCCCGGGCCGATCGGCAATTGCTGATACTCACGGTGACGTGGCTGGTCATACCGACTGCCGTGATCGTGTTTGGCTCGACGCTGATTCAGTCCATTTACACACCGCGCTACTTGTCCTTCACCGCACCGGCGATGGCGCTGGCGCTCGGCGTCTGCGCCGCCGCGGTGGCCGTCAAGCCCCGGACGACAGCCGCGCTGGTCGGTCTCTTCGCGGTCGCGGCGGTACCGAACTATATTCTCGCGCAGCGTAACCCGTACGCCAAGTACGGAATGGACTACAGCCAGGTGGCAGATCTCATCACCGCGCGGGCGGCGCCCGGTGATTGCTTACTGGTCAACGACACGGTCACGTTCATGCCCGCCCCCATGCGTCCGTTGCTGGCGGCCCGCCCGGATGCATACCGGAAACTGATCGACCTCACCCTGTGGCAGCGGGCGACCGACCGCAACGATGTCTTCGACACCAACCTCATCCCCGAAGTTGTCGCCCAGCCGCTGGGCCACTGCGGCGTGGTGTGGATCATCACCCAGGCCGACCAGTCGAGACCCGCGCACGAGCGGGCCGCGGCGCTGCCACCGGGGCCGCGCTACGGGGCGACCCCCGCCTTCGCGGTTCCGCGCGACCTGGGCTTCCGGTTGGTCGAGCGCTGGCAGTTCAACCTGGTTCAGGTGATCAAGGCGGTGCGCTGAGTCACCAGATACGGATGTAGTCGATGAGCATGGCCGCCGGGAAGGTGCCCCGGGCGGGGTCACCGGCACCAACCCCACCGACCGCCAGCGTGAACATGGGAGTCATCCAGTAGCCGGGAATGTTGAACGGCCACCGAAAGTCGTCAGGAGCGCCGCCGTGCACGTGAATGGGCTTCGGCGGAACACTGAAGTATTGCGCCCCATCCCGCGAGAATTGGAATCCGTCTTCACCCCAATGCATTCGCCAGGTGTGCCAGCCGCCGTCCACCAGACCGGGAATCGATTTGCCTTCCCAGGTCTTGCCGTTGGACGCCGCGTGCACGGTGGTACCCGGGGCCCACTCGCCATTTCCGTACCACTCGAAAATGTCGACCTCGCCGTCGGGCAGCGGATCCTCGTTGACGCCCCAGAACGAGGGCCACAGGCCGGGGAACAAACAGTCCAGCTTGATCCGCGCTTCCCAGGTTTGGTTGATCATGCTGCGGAAGTTACCGCGCACCTTGCCGCTGAAGTAGTTGTTGAATTCCCGGGTGGCGCACAGAACGAGGTTGGAATTGCCGTCCAGGAACACGTTTCGGCGGTCATTGCGGTATATCCCCGCCACCGGCGGATACACGTCGTCCTGCCAGGTCTGCACCGTCCAATTAGCCGGATTGGGGCCCGCGCCCGCCGGGCCGTCGAATTCGTCGTGGAAAATGTAGGGCCCGGTTGGCGACTCGGCCGGGGCCTCCGGCGCTGACGGAGTAGCCCAGGCCTCCGGGAGGCGCATCGCGGCGCCCAGCATGCCGATCCCCGTCATCAACATCATGCGGCGACGATCCATTTCATCCCACCAATCGTGAAATCCGGCCCTTTGGACCTAGCGCGATTACCCCGAAGCAACTTTCGCAAACGGTGTTATGAAACCACGCGCCGGGGTGGTCCGCACCCCGATTCCCAGCGCTAGAAGACACGGACCCAGTCGACAAGCATTTCGGCCGGGTAGGTTCCGCGGACGGGGTCGCCGCCACCCGAACCACCAACCGCGAGATTCAAGATCGGAAACATCGTGTAACCGAGGTCATTGAACGGCCACATGCTGATGGGGTCATTCAGGTCTGCTATTCCGGTTGCCGGAACACTGAAGTACGGTTCGGCGCCGTCGACGTAGTCCTCCCAGAAGTACATCCCGCTGGGATTCCAGGTGACTCGCCAGTTGTGCCACGCACCGTCCACGCCGATCGGGTGGGTCTCGAATGCCGTGCCGTCCGGATTGGCGTGCACGGTGGTTCCCGACGGCCATTCCCCGTTGCCGTACCACTCGAGCAGGTCGACTTCCCCGCTGCGACCGGGATCGTCATTGGACAACCACCAGGCGGGCCAGCAACCGGGATCCAGGCAGTTGAGCTTGATGCGTGCTTCCCAGGTGGTCCCGATGGCTCCCCGCCAGGTGCCACAGACCAAGCCGCCGAAGTAGTCGTTGCCGTCTTTGGTGGCGCGCAGAACCAGATTGGATTTGCCATCGAGGAACACGTTCTGGCGGTCGTTGCGGTACTGCCCGAAGAACTCCGGCCGGTCGAACCCGGCCGGGTTTTTGATCGGCGTTCGGTGATTTGCTACGACCCACTTCGACGCGTCGGGGGCCGAACCGGCCGGGCCGTCGAACTCGTCGTGGAACAGGTAGGTGCCCGTCGCCGCCACGGGCGCGGCCGGCACCGGCCGCGACGGGGAGGCGGCAGCTGTCGGACGGGGGACAATCGCTGCCAGCGCGCCGAATCCGGCGGCCATCATCAGGTGGCGACGACGCACTTCCGGCATAAACCACGGACGATAGCAGCCCCCCGGTGCGCGCCCCGGCAAAACATGCTGGTACCAGCGAGGCGCCTACGCCGTGGGTTCGCTGAGCTTGACCAGCGTCTTGCCGATGTTGGCCCCGGTGAACAGCCCGTTGAGAGCGTCCACACACCGCTCGATGCCTTCGTAGACGGTCTGCCGGTGCTTGAGCCGGCCCTCGGCCTCCCACTGACGTAGCGCGGCGAACGCCTCGTCGAAGCGCCCCCACTGGTCGAGGGCGTTGAACCCCTGCATCAGCGCGGTCTTGGACAACAGGTTCACATAATTGGCCGGGCCCGGGTGCTCACCGGTCAGATAGCTGGAGATGACACCGCACAGCACCACCCGCGCCCTGGGCGCCAGCCGGCCCAGCACGGCGTCGAGGATGGGCCCGCCGACGTTGTCGAAGTAGACGTTGACGCGTTTCGGGCAGTGCTGTTTGAGGGCCACCGCCAGGTCGTCGTTCTTGTAGTCGATGCACGCGTCGAAGCCGAACTCCTCGACCACCGCCCGGCATTTCTCCGGCCCGCCCGCGATGCCCACCACCCGAGCGCCGGCGATCTTGGCGATCTGCCCGGCCACCGATCCGGTGGCACCCGCGGCCGCCGAGACCACCACCGTTTCCCCGGGCTGCGGGCGACCGATGTCGGTCATCCCGAAGTAGGCGGTGGCCCCTGTCGGCCCGTACACCGACATGATCGCCAGCTGGTCGTCCTCGCCCGGGATCGGTGTGCTGAATACGTCGTCGCGGATGATCGCGTACTCGGAGAAGCCGGTCAACGTGGTGACGACGTCACCGACGGCGAAAGCGTTACAGCGCGACTCGACCACCTCGCCGATGCCGGCCGCCCGGATGACCTCGCCCAGCTGCACCGGCGGAAGATAGCCGGGCTGATCGTCGAGCCAGGTACGGGCGGCGGCATCGATCCCGACGTAGGTGGTTCGCAACAACGCCTCGCCCTCCGCGGGGTCGGGCGCCGGCGTGGTCACCAGCTCCGTGTCTTCGGGCTGGACCAGCCCGGTGGGACGGCGGCGCAACAGGATCTGGCGGTTCGGCAACTCGGGCACGATGCAGAAACTACCGAACGGGCCGAAAACGCCGAAGCGAATGGCATATTCAACCCATGCCAGCAAACGACGACCCGGAAGAGCGGATCCGGGAACTCGAGCGCCCACTCGCCGATGCGGCACGCGCTTCCGAACTGGGGAGCTCGCAGCCCCCGGACGCGGCGTATCCACCCGGTCCGCCGGCACCGACCCCGTGGACCTATGGCGGCCCATTCCCCGGGCCGCCCCCGCAACGCCCCGCGGGCAACCGGACGTGGTGGGTCCTGGGCGCGGCCATCGTCGTGGGCATGGTGGCCATGGCGGCAGCCATCGCAGTCTTCGCCGGGCGCCAGCTGTCCGGTGTCCGGTCGATCATCAGCTCCCCACCGACCGTCTCCGCGCCTTTCGGTCCGTCGGCGAGCAACCCGAGCAGCCCCGGCCCGTCGACCACGCAGACCAGGAAACCCACGCGGTCGACGTCAGCCGTGCCGCCGGCGGGCGGTCAGCTCACCGTCTCCGGTATCAACGAAAACCGGGCCCTCACCTGCAACGACAGCATCGTCGATGTCAGCGGGGTTTCCAACACGGTGGTGCTCACCGGTCATTGCGTCAGGCTGTCGGTGTCCGGCGTCCAGAACGCGATCACCGTCGACTCCGTGGACAACGTCGACGCCTCCGGCTTCCGCAACAAGGTCACCTACCACTCGGGCACGCCGAAGATCAGCAATTCCGGCGATTCGAACGTGGTCCAACAGGGCTGAGGCGACACGACGGCCGCTACCCGGTTTTACGAGGGCGCCTCGGAGTCGCCGTCGAGGACGCTGACCGCAATGCCGTACGGCAGGAAACGCACTTTGCGCCTGGGATCGACGTTGTCCCTGTTGGCCCGCAACGCGTCGAGTTCGGTCGCATACACCTGCTCGACCCGCGCGCCGCCGTCGTTGTCCACGGTGTAGATGGCCCACACGCCATCGCCGGCCTCGCCGGCCGTCTCGGGTGCGGGACGGGGGCGACGTGACAGGTCCTCGAAAATCGACGACCAGCCCGCCCCCGCGCCGGGAGCGGCGACGAACCTGCTGACCCGCTCGAACACGTCGCGCAGTCCCTCGCTGCCCTCCCGGATCATTCGATCGAACTCGTCGGGGTCAAACCCGAACGCACCGTATTCGCCCACGCGATCTCCCTGCCGCCGACAGCTTTACTGCCAGTGTGCGCTCATTGCGCCCGGTGTGCCACGGCCTACTGGGGCGGCGGCGGGGGCGGCGGGGGTGGTGGCGGGTAGATCGGAATCGGCACGGTGACGAACGGCAAATGCAGGGTGACCGTCGTCAGCGGCTTACGGGGCTGCGCCGGCGCCGCGGGCGGCGGAGGTGGGGCGGCCGGCGGCGGGGCGGCCGGCGGCGGGGCGGCCGGTGCCGGGGCGGCCGGTGCCGGTGCCGGCACTGCCCGCTGCACGGGTGTGGGCACGTACCGGGGCGCGGGCTGGTGGTAGACCGGCGCCGGGGGCGAGGCCTTCACCGTGGTGTGCGGTGCCGGTTGCTCCGGCGGTGGCGGCGCGGGAGCCGGGGCGGCCACCTGCGTTGTGGGCTTCGGGGGGGCGGGGCTGGCGGGGGGAGGCGGCGCGGGCAACTGCGCTTCCGGCGGCTTGCTCGGCGCCTGGGCCGGCAGCTGATGCACGGGCGTGGCCACTCCCACGCGTGGTTGGTGCCGGACGGCGGACGTGGGCCGGTCAGCCGCCAGCGAAACCACGAGCGCACCGGCCACGACGGCGGAGAGCGACACCAGCGCGGCGCCGGCCAGGAGGGAAGAGCGGCGCCGCCTGCGGGGTATTTCTTCGTCGTCCTCGACGGCGCTGTAGGCCAGCGCGCCCAACCGGGCGTTGCCGTACACGTCGAGATAGGTGGGGCTAAGCGCCGGGGGATTCAGTTCGCCGGTGCCCGGGTCCAGCGCGTAGGCAAGGGCGGCCGTCGACGACGCGAACAGCGGCGCATTCGCCGAAGCCAGTGCCGCTCCCCGTGCCAGCGCCATGTCCGGCTCTTCGGGAGCGGTCACCTCCAGTGAGGTGACCGCTTCCAGCGCGGGCTTGACGGCCACGATGTCCGTCCCGCAGCCCACGAGGAATACCCCGTCCGCCCACGATTCGCGCGCATCCAGCCCGGCGACCATCGCCGCCAGCTCGGCCGCCACAGCCTCCGGGGCGGCCCCCTCCCGGGCCACCTGGTGCCGTTGCAAGTCGACGATCGAACCGTCAGCGATGTCCACGACGGCCAACGTCGCGCTCCGCGGCTCGACGAACAACATCGCGATTTGCTCGTAATCGAGCGCATAACCGACCGTCTGCGCCAGTGCCGCGGCGGCCAGCAACGGGGAGACCAGCATCACGCTGCCCACATCGCGGGAGCCGATCGCATCGCGCAGCGCGCCGACCCCGGCGGGGTCAGTCCAGGTCACTCCCGTCGAGCTCAGTCGGTGGCCGCTCTCGACCGCGCCCTCGCGGGTGCCGCCGATCGCGGCAATCACCTGCTCGACCGCACCGGCGGCCACCGAGTCCCCGGCCTCGCCAACCTCTGAAGCGACCTCGAACTCGTCCTGTTCGACGGTGACACCGTCGGCATTCTGGCCCTCGATGACCACCAGGCGGACCGTCGTGGGGGCCATCGAGACCCCGAGCACGATGTCCACTTGCGCCTCCAAGGTCCGCCGGAGATCTCCTGAGGCCCTCCGCGAGGGCCCGGAAAACAGAAACCGCCCGACTGGGTAACACCACGCTACCTCGTGGGCAGCCGGGTGCGCAGGTAAACGGCAGTTCCGCGGATGGATGCGGCTAGTAGCCCGGGCCCAAGAAGGGGTTCTGGGAGCCGTCCGGATATTGCGGAGCCTGGTTCTGCGGTACCTGGTTTTTCGGAACCGGCACCGGTATCGGCACCGGGAGTAGCGGAACGCGGATCCACTCCGTCGTCATCTCCACCGGGGGGGTGGTGGTCGGGGTCGTCGTGGGCGGCGGCGGCGCGGTCGTCGTGGTCGTGGTCATAGCCGGCGGCGTGGTCGTGGGAGTCCTGGTCGGCGGCGTGGTCGTGGGCGTCCTGGTCGGCGGATGGGTCGTCGATGGTGCGGGCGGCCTCGTGGTCGCTACCCGCGGCGGCGTGGTGACGACCGCCGGCGGCGGTGGCGGCTGAGTCGGCGGCGGTTCGGGCGGTGCCGGCGCGGCACTCGGGACCGGTTCAGCGCTGGGCGGGGGCGGCACCGCCGTGGGAGGCGCAGGAGCCTGACGCGGCAGGACGGAGCTGACCGGCGGCGCCGGCCGGGGCACGACACTGCGCACGGGCGGGGCCTGGCGGTTTTCTATCCCCGTCAAGGTGTAGGCCACGCCGCCGATCGCCGTCATGGCTACCAGGGCGGACATCCCAATGACCAACTGGGACAGCCGGAAACGACGCCACGGTCGTTCCCTGGGGGGGTCGATCACGTTCAGCCGCATCGACCAGCCGGACGGACCGTCTTCGTCGTAGGTCTCGTCGCCGAACCGCACCCGCAGGTCACCGGGGTACTCGGTCTGCGACCAGGCCAGCTCTCGATCGGTCAGCGCCTCGTCGTCGATCACCAGCACGTCGCCGGCACCCAGGTCGACGACGTCGCCGGCGGCATCGGCCCTGGCGAGCAGGCCTATCGACGTCCGTGTCCGAATTTCCAGTCCTTCCCCGCGAGCGGCCAGCAGCAACGCGCCGGAAGCCGCCGCCACCGCGGGTTGCGACGGCGTCAGGACCGATATCCGTCCGTGCACGGCAAGACGTTCAGCGACAAGCGGAATATGCGCGCCTCCACCGACCGTGACCACCGCCGCAAGGTCGGACCAGTTCTTGTGGTAGCGCATCAGCATGTCGTCGAACGCGTAGATGAACCCGGTCAGCCGATCCTGTATCAGGTCTGCGAGTTCGCCCCGGGTCACTGCCAGGCTGCACCTGCGTTCACCTAGCTCAGCGGCGATTTCGGTGGACATGTCGGCCGATAGCCGCTCCTTGGCCGCGCGGCACCGCTCCCGGAGTTCACCGACCTGTCCGACGGCGGCGGTACTGGCCGGGTCGACACCGCTGCCGCGGCCTAGCTCCTCGAAGACGCGGAGCAGCAACTCCTGGTCGACCTCATCTCCGGAGAAGTCCGGGTAACGCATTGTGGCACTGACAATCTCGAAATCACCGGCGACATCGACCAAGGTGGCAGACGTGCCGGCGCCACCGAAGTCGAGCAGTCCGACCAGCCCGTCGGCCGGTAGGCCGAGCTCGGCATTCACCGCGGTCAATGACGCGATCGCGTCCGACACCAGCCACGGTGCCATGCCGCTTCGGACGAACCCCACATGCGTTCGTAATGCGTTGCGCAGCGTCTGCACCGTGCCGGGTTTCCAGTACGCGGGGACGGCGATGGAGATTTCCGATGTAGCCACGTCGGCATCGGCGGCCAGCACCATCGCGTCCAGTGCCTCCACGGTGAGGAGTTCCGGTTCGTGCGCGGACCCATCGGTGGACACCAGCGCCACCGACTCGCCGATGCGCTCCACAAAGCCCTTCATCAGCACGCCAGGCTCGTCGAGGTACTGATTCCCTTCGTGGACACCTATTTTCGGTGCACAGTGGGGATACAAGGTGAGCACGGAACGGCGGGTAACCGGAAGGCTTCCGTTACACGCAGCGACCAGGTTCGTGGTCCCGATCGACAACCCAACTGGGTCGTACATAGAGCGAAGACCTTCGTCTATAGGGGTCGGTGGCCAGCGTTAACCATAGCCGCGGACACGCCGAAAGCCGATGGGTTGCAACGTCATCGGTATGCGGTCGATGCGGTTGCGTCACCGAAGTGGTACCGCTGGACCCTTGACAAAGGGTCGGACTCACACCACGGTGAGCGGCAGCGAACGTCTCGGCTCGAACTGGAATGTCGATCCCCCACTGACCTTGGCCACCGACACTTCTGACAGTTCGTCCGCCGCCGTGTCGGTTTCCACCAGTTCGGCGGTCCAGTCGGTATCCGTACCGCTGAGGTGAACCTCGATATGCGGGTCCACCGCGGTGGCGATCGCCTGCAGCGGCTGCACGGATTCCGGCGAGCACAGCGAAATCCACGCCCGGTCATCGTGTGCCGGCGAGCGGTGCACGACCAACCGGTTTTCCGCCGTCTCCGCCACGACATAGCCCGCGGGATTGAGCAGTGGATGCAACTCGAGTACCCGCATCGCTCCCTCGACCCCGCCGGGGGACCCCAATGCGCGATGAATCCGCTCGGCCGCCAGCCCGGCCACGCCGATCAGACCGCGGGTGCACACCGAAACGGCCTGGCCGTCGTCGGCGGCGCGCTCGCGCACCGCGATGGCAAACGACAGATACAAAAGGTGCATCTGCAGGCACACTTCGTCGGCCATCCGCACCAACGCCGAGCGCGAGAACGCGCCGAAGTCCAGATCGGACAGCAACGGCCCCGAGTAATCCGCCAGGCCCTCGTCGGCGTGCTCGACGGGATCCAAGGCCCATGTGGCAGCGCGGGTTTGACGAACGATGTCGAGCGCCGGAATGCCCTGGGCCTCGGGATGGGTCTCGTCGATGATGACGGTCCACGCGCAGTGCGGATGCCGATCCGCGGGCTGCCGCGGCGGCCGGTGGATGGGACGAACCTGCGCGCGCGGGTTGGTCGCCACCGCGGTGGCGTCGAAGGTCGGGTCCTCGATGGTGTGACACATCCCGAAGACGTACTCCTGGCCCATCGGCTCCACATCGAGCAGCGCCCCGCAATGGTCGAGATGGAATTCGCCGTGCCAGCGGTCGTGAACGGTGTAGCGGAAATCCATGAATTGCGGCGGAGCGCCGATGTCGAGCTGTAATCCTTTGAAGATGGTCGGCACGTCGTCACCCTCGAAATTGAGCGCCCGCTGCATGCGTCCGGTGTAGATCGGGCTCGCACCCGCCCACTCCTCGATGGCGATCTGCACCATTTCGTCGCGGCCGAACGCGGTGATGCACCAGGCCATGCCGGAGCGATCGATCATCTGCCCGATCAGCAGCAGTTCGGGTACCAGGGCGGCAAGCTCCGCACGGGACAGGCGCGCGTATCGGGATTGGGCCACGGGCCAAAAATAGACTTATTTATGTTATAAAGTCAACAATGACCAATTCCCCAGGCCAGGCCCGTTCGGTCGGTCCGACCAGGCGCACCAGCGCGCCACGCAAACGCGGCGATGACACTCGGGCGAAGATCATCGACGAGACCGTCCGCTGCATCATCGAGGAAGGATTTTCCGCCGCCACGGCCAAGCACGTGGCCGAACGCGCCGGCGTGACGTGGGGAGTCATTCAGTACCACTTCGGGGATCGCAATGGTCTGCTGATGGCCGTCGTCGACGACGGGGTGTCCCGCCTGGTCGACAGCCTGTCCGCCGCCGATGTCGGCGCGCTACCGCTGCGCGAGCGCATCGAAGTCGTCGTCGACACGGCGTGGAGCTGCTACAGCAGCCCGACGTCGATGGCGGCCTTCGAGATTTTGCGGGCCACCGGCGGCGGCCTCGGCGAGGCCTCGCGGCGCCACCTGCTCGAGATGAACTCGGCGATCGGCCAGCTCGGCCGGCTGATCACCGAAGACCCGGCCGATGACGGTGTGGCCGAGGTCATCTGGGCCGCGCTGCGGGGCGTGGTGTTGGTTCAGATGATCATGGACACCCCGATCGACTGGCATCGGGAGCGAGCCGCGCTGGTCGATATGGTCACCCATTACCTGCAGCGCTCGAATCCTCGGGGCTTCGATGTGCTGCAATGACGGGATGAGCCCCCAAGATTTCGCCGACATCGAAGCCATCAAGAACGTCAAATACCGGTATCTGCGCGCACTGGACACCAAGCGCTGGGACGACTTCGCCGACACGTTGACCGACGACGTTATCGGCGACTACGGGTCGTCGGTCGGCGAGGAGCACCATTTCACCAATCGCGTCGATCTGGTGAACTACATGCGCAAATCACTGGGTCCGGCCGTGATCACCGAACACCGGGTTACTCATCCAGAGATCACGGTGACCGGCGATGAAGCTGCGGGCACCTGGTATTTGCAGGACCGGGTCATCGTCGCCGATTTCAACTTCATGTTGATCGGTGCGGCCTTCTACCACGACACCTACCGGCGCACCGGCGATGGCTGGAAGATCAGCGCCACCGGCTACGAACGGACCTATGAGGCGACAATGTCATTGGCGGGCTTGGACTTCAAGATCACCCCGGGGCGGGCCCTGGCCTGAAAGCTACTTGGCGATCGCGATCACCGCACCGGGGCGCAGCCAACGGATGATCTGCACCAGCGTCGCGTCGTCGATCGCCACGCACCCCTCGGTGGGGTGGCCGTCGGTGGTGTGAAAGAAGAATGCGGCGCCGCCGCCCGGCACCTTGTTCTTGTTGACGCCCATCACCACCGCATGCTTGTACTGCGGGATTCGCAGGTTCTCGCTTTCGGCGGTGTTGAACGGGCACTGCGACTTCTGGCACACCTGCATGGTGTTGAAGGTGGGGCTGTGGTCGTCGCCGCTCCACCAGTAGTTGTTGCCCACGACCTGGGTGTATGGCAGTCCCCCGCCGGGGTTCGGTGCAGTCCCGAAGGCGGAGTCGAGGGTGTAGACGCCCATCGGGGTGGCCGGAACGCCGCTCTTGGCCTGCGGCGCCATGCCCGCCGAACCGACATGGGTGGGGATGCCCGTCACCAGCGGCTGCCAACCGGCGGCGGTGCGCTGGTAGATATCCATCGTCGCGGTTGAACCACCGGTACTGACGACCGAAATCACCTGCGTGGCATTGCCAACCGCGTTCGCGAACCATGGAGCACCGACGGCGTTACCCATCGGTGCCGCCACCAGCGACACCAGGATCACGCACACCGCAGCGCACAGCGAAGCGAGCAGTCGGCGCATGGATCCAATCGTCGAACGCGACGGCCCCGGGGTCAAGTAAAGCTTCGGAAGCAGTTCGATCACCGCGCTGTGATCAAACCTTCCGCGCCGCAGGGAGATTAGCGTGCCCGGGCGAGCTCGGACGTGCGTTCACCACTGGCGATCGGCACGCGCATCGGGGGTCGAAACACCAGCAGGCTCACGACGAAATACAGGTATCCCAGCGACCATCCGGCCAGCACGTCGGACGGATAGTGCACATTCAACGCCACCCTGGAAACACCGACCGCCAGCAGGCTCAGCGCGGTCACCGTGATCGCAACCCCGCTCAGGAACCGGTTCATCATCGGCAACAGGAAGAACGCCAGCGCCAGCAGGGCGGCAGTCGCCTCGAGCGCGTGACCGGACGGAAATGACGTCGACGATGCGGGTACCAGCATGGTCGACGGTCGCGGGCGGTTCGCCAGACCCTTGGCCGCCACGGTCACCAATCCGTTCAACGGGGCACAGGCCAACAGCACCAGCGCCGCGCGCACCTCGCGCTTCACCAGGGCGGCCACCATCGCCACCGCACCGAGCAGGCGCAACGGGACCGGGCCCAGCACGAAGGACACCCCTGCCCAGAACTGCACCCAGAACGGGTGCTTGATCGCGATGTCGCGCGCCTGGGTCAACGACGACCAATCAGCCCGATGCAACCAGTCCCAGCCCTGGCGGTAGCCCACCCACATGACCGCATACGCGGCCACAGCGACCAGGGCGGCCGATGCGACAGAAACGGCCAGGGCGGTGCGCGGGCGGGTCATGACTAACCGATACCACTATCCCGGCGCCGACGACCAATGGCCCGACCGTGCGCGGTCGCGAACAGTCATACTGGCGTCATGGCCGTCTTTGTCCGCAAGTTGTTCGGCATCGGCAAACTGCCCGACGATCTGCATGCCGAGGTCGAGGCGGAAGGCATTATCTACCTAGCCGATTACGTCTCGGTGACCCGGCGATTCAGCGGAGTCATCCCGGGGGTGCGGCTGCCGCACAGCGTCGCCAGCTATTCCGGTTCGCTGGTCTTCACCGCTGAGCGGGTGCTGGCGACGCTGTCCATGTTGCCCAGGCTTGCCGGCCCGACCGTCAACGTCCGTTGGGATGCAGGGCAGACCGGCGCGGCGAAGGTGGAGATATCGTCGACGGGTTTGCAGGTCGATGTCGACCTAGATGCCGGATTAGCCCAGGTTGATCCGAAGTTCAGCGGCGAACTGTCGCTCAATTACAAGGTCGCCATCCCGGCCGACGCGCTTGCCGGGCTGCCGCGGCGATCGCTGGCCTTCGACATGCCGCCCGAGTACGTGTTCCGCGCCGTGGGCGTCACTTACAGTCCCTGATCGCCGTCCACAGCCACGGCGGCCCGTGAGCACTCCTACGATGACTGGCGTGATCGATCCGGCGTTCAGCCCCCAAGAGCGGCGCGCCGTCTATCGGGTGATCTCCGAACGGCGTGACATGCGCCGGTTCACCCGCGGCGGTGTGGTGCGAGAGGATGTGCTGGCGCGCCTCCTGCAAGCGGCGCACGCGGCACCCAGCGTCGGCCTGATGCAGCCGTGGCGCTTCATCCGGATCACCGATGACTCGCTGCGGCGACATATCCACGCACTCGTCGACGAGGAACGGGAACTCACCGCTGCGGCCCTGGGCGAGCGGGCCGATGAGTTCCTGGCCCTGAAGGTGGAGGGCATTCTCGAGTGCGCCGAGGTCCTGGTGGTGGCGCTGGGCGACGACCGGGAAAAGCACGTGTTCGGCCGGCGGACGCTGCCGCAGATGGATCTGGCATCGGTGTCGTGCGCAATCCAGAATCTCTGGCTGGCAGCCCGTTCCGAAGGCCTTGGCCTGGGCTGGGTTTCCCTGTTCGATCCACAGCGGTTGTCGTCTCTGCTGGCAATGCCCCCCGGCGCCGAGCCGGTGGCCATCCTGTGTCTGGGCCCGGTGCCGGAGTTTCCGGATCGGCCGGCGCTCGAGCTGGACGGCTGGGCAGCCGCGCGTCCGCTGTCGGACTTCGTGTGCGAGAACCGATGGGGTCAACTGCCCATTTCCTGACTTGTGGGCGCGCTCAGGTTCCTCGCAAGTGGCTGCGGTATCGTCGCCGGTCGCAAGGCTAGGTAAAGAGGTGACGGAATTGACGCCGGGCGAGGGTGCTGGCCGCAAAGACAACGTGCTGATCGTGCACTGGCACGACCTGGGGCGCTATCTGGGCGCCTACGGCCACCCGGATGTCTGCAGCCCACGCCTGGACCGGCTCGCCGCCGAGGGCATCCTGTTCACCAGGGCCCATGCCACGGCGCCACAGTGCTCGCCGTCGCGTGGCTCGCTGTTCACCGGACGCTACCCGCAAACCAATGGCCTGATCGGCCTGGCCCACCACGGCTGGGAATACCGCAGCGGCATCCGGACGCTGCCCCAGATGTTGAACGAATCCGGCTGGTATTCAGCCCTTTTCGGCATGCAGCACGAGACGTCTTACCCAAAACGGCTGGGCTTCGACGAGTTCGACGTGTCGAACTCCTACTGCGACTACGTGGTGGACAAAGCTGGCGAATGGCTGCGGGAAAAGGCCACGGCCCTTGAAGAGCCTTTCCTGTTGACCGCCGGGTTCTTCGAAACCCACCGGCCCTATCCGCGGGATCGCTACGAACCCGCCGACAGCGCGCATGTCGATCCGCCCGAATACCTACCCGACACCCCCGAGGTGCGCGGTGACCTCGCCGACTTCTACGGGGCCATCACCACGGCCGACGCCGCGGTCGGCCGACTGTTGGACACGTTGGCCGAGACCGGGTTGGACGCCAGCACCTGGATTGTGTTCTTCACTGATCACGGTGCGGCGTTCCCCCGGGCGAAATCCACGCTCTACGACGCCGGAACCGGCATCGGGATGATCGTCCGCCCACCCACCAATCGGGCCGTGGCTCCCCGCGTCTATGACGAGCTGTTCAGCGGTGTGGACCTGGTCCCGACGCTGCTGGGTCTGCTGGGTCTCGACGTTCCGGCCGACGTCGACGGGGTGTCACACGCGCGCGCCCTGCTGGGGCCGGGCTCACAAACCGAGCCGGACACCGTGCCGGTCAGAGACCACGTGTACACCACGAAGACGTATCACGACTCGTTCGACCCCATCCGCGCGATCCGTACCAAGGAATACAGCTACATCGAGAATTACGCGCGGCGGCCGCTGCTCGACCTGCCGCTGGACATCGAGGAAAGCCCGTCCGGAGCGGCCGTCGCGCCGTTCATCAAGGGTCTGCGTCCGGATCGCGAACTCTACGATCTGCGCACCGACCCCACCGAAACCACCAACCTGCTGTCCGGCGACGCCGCCGATGCCGATGGGATCGCGGCCGAACTGGCTCTCCGCCTCAACGATTGGCGTCAACGGACCGGCGACGTCATCCCCTCGGACTTCACCGGGACCCGCATCGCCACGCGCAACACCGAAGCCTATCTGCGGACCCAGCGCGGCGCGCCCACCGGCCGGTCGGCGATCGCCATCGACCGCGGCATCAAAGAGAGGGGAAAACGACCCGTCGAGCAATAGTTGCGCTCAACGCGAAGGTAATTCGCCGGGGCCACCACGAAACCGAATCGCGGCTAGGCTCGTCCGGTGCCCCGTGCCGCGAAGTCCTATCTGGTGCTCGCCAGTCAGCGCAGCGGCAGCACGCTGCTGGTGGAATCGCTGCGCGCAACGGGTGTCGCCGGCAATCCCCGGGAGTTCTTCGAGTGCCTGCCGAGCACCGGGAGGCCGCCGCAACCACGGGAATGGTTCACCGGAGTCGACGACGAGTCGATCCTGCGATTGCTCGATCCGCTGGAACCCGGGACGCCGGACACCGCGACACCGGTTGCGTGGCGCGAGCACATCCGCAAGGCCGGCCGCACCCCCAACGGTGTCTGGGGCGGCAAGATCATGTGGAACCAGACCCCGCTGTTGCTGGCGCGGGCGGCGGGACTGCCGGACCGCTCCGGAGACGGCTTGCGGGCCGCGATCCGCGATGTGATCGGCAGCGAGCCCGTGTACGTCCACGTCTATCGGCCGGACGTGGTGTCGCAGGCCGTATCGTTTTGGCGCGCCGTGCAGACGCAGGTTTGGCAGGGTCACAGCGACCCGGATCGCGACTCACAGGCCACCTACCACGCCGGGGCCATCGCGCACATCGTCAAAAACCTGCGCTGCCAGGAGCACAGCTGGCGCGCTTGGTTCGCCGAGGAGGGCATCGCGCCGATTGAGATCGCGTATCCGGTCTTGTGGCGCAACCTGACCGCGATCGTTGCCACCGTTCTGGAAGCGCTCGGGCTGGATCCGAAGCTGGCACCGCCGCCGGTGACCGAACGGCAGGCCGACCACCGCTCCGACGAGTGGGTGGACCGCTACCGGCAAGAGGCGACGGCGCTGGGGCTACCCACCTGAGCGCCGCGCACCCCCAACCTCGGCGACGATGAACACCCGCCGGAACGGGAAGATCGTCGTACCGTCGGGCCGGGCCGGGTAGGCGTCCTCCAGCAACGGGATGAGCTCCTGCCGAAACCGCTCCCAGTCCTGGTCGCTGAGCCGCTCGCGCACTGGGACCAGAGCGGTGCCGGTAATCCAGTCCAGTACCGGGTGTTCACCGGTCAACTGATGCAGGTAGGTGGTTTCCCAGACGTCGACCTTGCATCCGGCATCGATCAGCAGATCGGCATAGTACATGGGCGGCTGAACCACCGCGCCCACACGAAACGGTATGTCGCGCAACAATTTTGCATATGGTTCGCGTCGGGCAAGCGTGCGCACGGTGGCATACGACGGCGTCTCGAAATTGCCCGGCATCTGCACGCCGATCCACGACCCGGACGCCAGCTCGCCGGCCCATCGGACCAGCAGGTCGGCGTGCTCGGGCACCCAATGCAAGGCCGCGTTGCTGACTACCACGTCGGTGTCGGGCCTGGGCTTCCAATCGCGCAAGTCGCCGTTGACAGCGTCGATCCCACGTTCCTTGGCGGCAGCGACCATCTCCGGGGAGCTGTCCATCGCCTCGATCACCGCATCTGGCCAGCGCCGGGTCAGATACTTGGTCAGGTTGCCGGGCCCGCAACCGAGGTCGACGACCCGACGCGCGCGCTCGGTCCCCACCCGCGACAGCAGGTCGTAGAACGGGCGCCCGCGATGGTCCGCAAAAGCCAGGTAGACGTCGGGATCCCACATGTCGTCCTCCTGATACAACGCGCCATCGCCAGTCGGCTGCTAGACAAACCGTATTACCGCATGCGGACCCGACGCCGTCTAAGTGGTCCCGCAAAGTGCTGTGCATCACAGTCCCGTCCGGATAGCATCGGCCTTCGTGGCGCCCGACACAGACCCGATCGATCCGCCCATTCCCGTTCCGGACTTTCCCGGCGCCGACCTACCGTCCGGTGCCGGCGGATTGCCCCCACGCTCGGCGTTGTCGCGCCGCCAGCGGATGGTGGTCGAAACCTCTGCCATCGGCGATCTTGCACTGCGCACCTGGGTTTCGTCGCTGCTGGCCGCGACGGTGTCACCGGTCGTCGTCGCCGCCGGCCGGCGACGGGCGGACTTGCGCGCCGAGCGCGCCCAACTGGGCTTCTACGCCGAGCTGGCGGCGGAGCGAGATCCGGTGCGGTCGTTTCCGGCGCCGGCCGGCCTGCCCCGGGTCTCGTCGCGGCGGGCCAACCCGCTGGCGGAGCGGATCGCCCGCGGAACCGTCTACAACATCGCGTTTCCCAGCAGCTTCACGACGATCAACCCGGCGATGCGCAAGCAATGGAGCCACTGGAAGTCCAACAACATCGTGCGCGCGCAGCACTGGCGCCATCACGACGGACCGCGTCCCACGCTGTGCGTCATCCACGGTTTCATGGGATCGTCGTACCTGGCCAACGGGCGCTTCTTTTCGCTGCCCTGGTATTACCGGTCGGGCTACGACGTCCTGATGTATACGTTGCCCTTTCACGGCAGGCGCGCCGAGAAGTGCTCGCCGTTCAGCGGTTTCGGCTATTTCGCCGGCGGGCTGAGCGGATTCGCCGAGGCGATGGCCCAAGCCGTGCACGACTTCCGTTCCATCGTCGACTACTTACTCCACACCGGCGTCGACCGCATCGCGCTGACCGGCATATCGCTGGGCGGTTACACATCGGCGCTGGTGGCCTCGGTCGACGATCGGCTTGAGGCCGTCATCCCCAATTGCCCCGTCGTCACACCCGCGAAGCTCTTCGACGAATGGTTCCCGGCCAACCAGCTGGTCCGGCTCGGACTGCGGCTGTCGGATATCGGCCGGGACGAGTTGGCGGCCGGGCTGGCCTACCACTGCCCGCTGAACTACCAGCCACTGCTGCCGAAGGACCGCCGGATGATCATCGTCGGGCTAGGCGATCGGATGGCTCCGCCAGACCATGCCGTCGCGCTGTGGGAACATTGGAATCGTTGTGCACTGCACTGGTTCCCGGGCAGTCACGTCATGCACGTCAGCCAGCTGGACTACCTGCGCCGAATGACCGCGTTTCTGCAGACGGTCATGCGCTAGCGGTTTCGGCACGCGGTGCCCGATGGGCGCCGCCCGTCGGGGTGGGCCAGCGCAGCCGGGTGAGCAAGTCGACGGGCATGGCCGTGTGTCCGTCGAGCCGTTGGGTGGACAACAGGTCCAATGCCATCAGCGCAGGCCCATGATTTCCGCGCTGCGGGGTCAGTCCGGCCAGCGGCGCGGACTTTTCCGGTCGGGTATCGGTCAGGAATGCACACGCGGCGGCAACGGTGTGATCGGTCCCATGACCGGCGATCTCCAGCGCAGTGCAGGCCTCGCGCGCGGAATGCGAGCGAATCTCATCCAAGGTTTCCGCCAGGGCGTCGTCCACCTGGACTTGATATGCCGCAAGGTAATCCGAGGGACCCCGCTGCACTCCCCGCCACGTCTCCCGGACGTTGGCCGCGAGCAACCGCGGGACATCGTCGGGCGTGACGATCATCGCTTCCCACCCGATCTCCCTGAGGTGGTCGGCCAGCCGGCGCGCCGCGACCTGGGCCGTCTCCTGCAACGGAATTCGCGCCGAGCGCGCCCGCAACGCCGCCAGATTGTCGGCGGCCGATATCGTCAGCCCGATCCACGTGTCCCGTCGTGATGCGTCGGAAGCGTTGTCGCGGCTGGTGATCCGGATTTTGTCAGCGCGGATACCGTAGCGGTCCAGATATCCGGCGATCAGCGCCAGCGGGACCTCGGTGTCGCTGTCGGCCGCCCCGACTCGCAGCACCACGGTGGTCTCGGTGGCGGGCTCGGGTTCAGAGTGACCCGCATTGTGGCGTCCCATGATCGCGAGCCTGCGGCGCAGGATCGTGGTGAAGTACAGGCCGCGCCACCAGCCGAACAGCACGATGACGGCGGCGACGGCGATGCCGAGCAGCCAGTAGTCCCGGGACGACCGCCATGGATAGGCCATCACTGCGGGCACCACGGCCAGCAGGCCCAGGGTGATTCGGCCGGTTCCGGGAGTCGGTATGCAGCGAAGCAGGTTCACTGTGTGGGGTCCTTTCGGCGGCGTGCGGTGATCGCGGCGGCCGCGCCCACGGCTGCGACAAGCACAGCCAGCGCAGCGGTGCCCGCCAGCGCGATGGTCCGCGGTCTGGTGTCCGCCGGCGCCGGCGCCGGCGGAACCGCCACCGGTTTGGCCGACGGCGCCGGACCGGGCTGGTCGGCAGGCAGCTGCCAGGTCAGGGCGGCCACCGGGTCCACGGTGCCGGCACCGACGATGTTGGACGGCGCCCGGGCACCGTCGTGCGCGGTCGCGGTGATGCGATGCACCACCTCGGTGGCTGTCAGCTCGGGATACTTGCTGCGTACCAGCGCGGCGACGCCGGACACGTAGCCGGCCGCGTAGCTGGTGCCGCTCAACGGAACCAGTTGCTGGTGGTTGCCGGGCAGGCCGTCGGCCAGTCCCCCGCCGTCGCCGTTGCTGACCGACACGATGCGTTCGCCGGGTGCGGCGATACCCACCCACGGTCCGGCCATGGTGAATTTCGACGGCTGGCCTTCCGGCGTCAGGGAAGCCACCGACAACACGTACGGCTGCCACCACGACGGGATGGACACCGACCTGACGCCGGCCCAGTTCCGCGCATCGTCCGGACGGCTCAGGTCGGTGAGCGGATTGGACTCACACGAGGTTCCGCCGACGACCGATCCGGTCGCCCCGCTGTTACCCGCCGCGGCGACGATCACCGCATCCTTGTCCACCGCCGCGTACCGGATTGCCGCGCCGAGCGCAGCCTGGTCGACGGGCCGGTCGGCGGGCAGGCACGTGATCGCGGAAACCTCGATCACCCGGGCACCCAGGTCGGCCGCGTGCACGATCGCCCGGCCCAGCGTCGCGACGTCGAGCGAGGCCCGCGCCAGCGCCGGATCGCCGCCCGGCGTTCGCGGAGAGAACTTGGCCGACGTCGTCCTGATCGACACCATCCGCGCCGCCGGTGCCACCCCCGAGAAGCCGTCCGCATCGGACGGCTGGCCGGCGATGATCCCGGCCACCAGCGTTCCGTGGCCGTCGCAGTCGGTCAGGCCGTCGGTTGTTTCCACGAAATCGCCGCCGGGATCGACGTTGGGCAGCCGCGGGCCCGGCTGCACCCCGGTGTCCAGCACCGCCACCAGCTGGCCATCGCCGCGGGAGAACTGCCACGCAGCGGGAAGATTGAGCATCGCCTGACTCGGCGGCACCGCGCCCGGCTCGATGCCCGCGATGAGCCCGGACGTGCTGCACGGACCGCGCTGCTCCATCGGCTGAACCGGTCCCGGGTCACCAGTCGGCGGGGGGACGTCCGGGTCGACCGCCGGCGGGCTGATCGCGATCGCCGACGGGCAGGCCCACACCGCAGCGACCAGAGTCGTTGCGATACAGGCTAACCCGGCTCGCGATACCGCCCGCATCATCGATTGAGCACCCAGCTGAACAAACCCACCAGGTACGCCATCACGGGGATCAGCGAGGCATCGAGCCCGGCCGCGGCAAAGCCCACCAGCCGGCGTACCGGCAGCGAATAGCTTTCCGGCGCGGCGATGCGCGGGTTGATTGCCACCACTAGCCACACCAGCAGCAGCGCGACGAGCACCAGCGCCGCACCGAGCGCAGCGGCGTAGCGTCCCGTCGCGGTGTACAGCACCAACAGCACACCCGCGGCCAGGTAGGGCTGAGCGAGCAGCCACGCCTTGCACGCGGCAGAATCCCATACCCGGGCGCGCAGGACGGACGTCGCCGCCGTCGCCGCCACCACATACCAGCCCACACCGCTGCACGTCTCCGGGCGCAGGGCGATCGCCACCGATCCCAGGATGCTGAGCACCACCGCCGCGGCGATGAATCCGCTCTGATGCGCGTCGCTGATCCGCACCCGTCGTGGGAAGTCCTCGAGCACCCGCAGCGACGGTGCCGACGGGGTGGGATCACCGGGGGCCGGAATGACCGGCAACGGAAAGCGTGCCCACAGCGCGGAAAGCTGGGCCGTCTCGATGGTGACCAGCAACGCCGCCACGATCAGCCCGCAGCCGATGCCGAGCATCGGCAGCCGCCAGAGCAGTTCGGCGCCGGCGGCCAGCAGCACCCCGGCTCCGATGACCGCGGTTGCGGTGAAGAAACCGACGCGGCGCTCGCGTTCGGCGCCGGGCACCATGAGCGCGATCAGCGACCATGCGGTGACGCCTGCAGCCGCCAGCGTCAGTTGCGCCGGTCCGAAGCTGCCGGGCACCGCCAACGCCAGGGCGGCACCGATCGGCGCCAGTGCCGTAATCGAGAGCGCCATCCCCGTGCGCGCCGAACGCTCGGTGATCAGCAGACCGGCCACCGCCATGACCGCCGCGACGGCGCTCACCGCGATCAGTCCGGACGGCGCGCCGGTGGCGACCCGGTAGGTGACGGCCAGGCCGGTCACCAGCAAGGCCACCGCGATCGCCGCGGCCAGCGCCCCGCGCTGGATATGGGTTGTGCCCCAAGGCTTCAATCGGGAAGTCGAGAAGATCATCGCGGCATCGGCGATGTCCTCGACGATGCCGGGTGCGGCGGGACCGGCGGGCAGCGGTTGCAGCGCCAGCAGATCGCCGTCGACGACTCCGACGGTGTCCAGGCTGGCGTCCAGGCTGAACGGAGCCCCACCGATGGGGGCCAGGCTCAGTTGGGTGGCCGCACCGAGTTCGGTGGACCCCCGGGAGGCGGTGCCGTCAGCCGCCTCGCCATTCAAGACCGCCGGAACCACCAAACGCTGTACAGCGGGCAGGATTTCGCGCAACGGCAACTCGGCGGGCAGGGCCATCTCCGTCAACCTGCTGTCCGCGAGGATTGCCACGCGAACGATCGGCATGACGGTGCCGGACGTCACTGGACCCTCGAAGGTTGCTGGGGCGATTCCTGGGGCATCGTGCTCTCTTCTCTATCTCGGTTCGGTTATGAAAGTTGGGCGGAGAAATCTCGGGACAGCCGGTGGCCGGAGAACCATTCGTCGTCCGGCAACAAAGCGGTCAGCTGTTCCATCGCGACGGCGATCGCGAAGGGCGTCCCCGGGCTGAAGGTGGAGACCCACTCGCCGTCGAAGGCGCGGGACGGGCTGACCAGCACTCGCCCCGCGGTCGTGTCGACAATGCTCATCCCGACCTCGGTGGTGGCGTGCCGGCCGTCGCGGCGGCAGCCGGCGACGATTTCGACGTAGCTCCGCGGACCGTTGAAAACCGACTCCACCACCGGTCGCGCCGACTGCGGAATGCCGAGGTAGTCGAGGACTTCGGCGAGCGAAGTGCCGGAGCGCAGCCGCTCGTCGGCCCGGGCGCCGACGCGGGTCGGCATGCTGAACTCATCGAATTGAGCGGGTGGGCGCTGGGCCAGTCCGACACCGAGGACCGGAACCAGCGCCCGTGGGTCATCGATGTCCATGGCGGTGAACGTGATCAGCTGCGCGCTTCGTAATGCCACGATCGTCTTTGCGGGCCCACCGGTTCTCGGCGCGCGCTGCGCCACGACACCGCGCAGCAACTCGGCGGCGCCGGTGGCCGCACCGGTGTCCGTGGTGGGCCCGACGTAGCGCAGGTCGAGCCACCGGTCCGGGAAGCACACGGCCCTGATCCAGTCGGCGACCGCCGGGTTGACAAGTCCACCTTCTGATACCAGGCCCAGCTGGATCAGCTCGGCCCGCTGACGTTCGAGGAACGCGTTGCGCTGTGCGGCATCACTGTAGGGCGAGGTGATCGCCAGTACCCACGGGAAGCTGCCCGCCCCGATGGTTTCCGCAATGAACCACGCGTGATCGACCGTCAGCTCAACGGCGTTGGGTGCGGCTTCCATTTAAGGTCGTCCAGGCACTGACTAACCGCCCCATTTGGCGGCCTCAGCCTGGTCGCGCGCGAGCATCGCCATGGTGTTGGTCTCATGGGTGGTGGCCATCGCCTGATAGGCCCGCATCAGGCTTTCCATCGCCTGGTTCCACTGGGCCTGCCATACCTGGTAGGTCATTCCGGTGTCGCCCTGCCAGGCGTTCGACAACGTGGCCTGCTCGCTGGCGATATCGGCGCCCAGCCCCTGCAACGTGCCGGCATAGCCCGACATGTCGGCGGCGTGGCCCAACATCGCCGGGTAGTTGTACATGATCTGCGCCATCAGAAGTCCTTTCGCGGTGGTAGCGGTCTAATGAGGGTCCGGTCAGAACGCGTTGTAACCGGACGCGGCAGCGGCGTCGGCCGCCACATAGGTGCCCGCGGCCTCGCCGAGGTTGGCCTGGGCGATATCGAGCAAGGTGTTGACCCGGGCGGCGGCCTCCACGAACCGGGCATGAGCGGCCTGGAACGCGACCGAGGACTCTCCCTGGTGGAAAGCCTGCGCCGACATCGCCTCCTGCTCGGCCTGGCTGATCGTGCTGCGCATCAACGCGGCCTTGGCGCTGAACGCCGACTGCGCGGCCACCAACTGCGGAATGTGAGCATCCAACATACTCATAGCGCTTCCTTTCTGTTGCTTACGTTAGGTTTTCGGTCATTGACACCCATGTTGCCGACTTACCCACCCCCTTCTCCCGACTCGCCCGATCCCGGTGAGCCGTCCACATCCCGTTCCCAGGTACCGGGCACCATCGGCACCCGCGGGCCGCCACCGAACTCGTCGCCGGCCAGCTTGGTCAACCCGGCCGCCCGGAAGGCGGTCGCTTTCTGTCCGGTCCCGGCAAACCCCAGCGTTCCGGCGCCTGTCCCGGATCCCACCACCGCCGCCTGCCGCTCCTCGTCGCCGTAATCCGGGGGAACATCGACGTCGGAGTCCATATCCAGGAACTCGTCGCTGTGGTCGCGCATTGCGGCCCGCCGCCGTCGACGGGCCCGCGCCTCGGCGCGACTCGGCACCGCGGCAGCGGCCGCCGGGATGGTTGCCGCCGGCGCCTTGACGCCTCCGCGACCACCGACCGTGGGTCCGACCCCGGTTCCCGGGTCACCGCCGAGAGCGACCACGTAGGACAAAGTTGCCGGCGCCGGCGCCGGCGCCGCGGCCGGTCCGGAACCCGCGGCAACGGTAGTGGCCGGGGCCCCCGCGGGAGCCGCCCCGGTCGGAGCCATGGCGACCGCGGGCAACATCGACGGCTTGGTCGACGCCAGCAGTGGTGCTGTCGCGGCGCCGGCCGCGACCGGAGCGATCTCGATCGCCGGCGAGAGCAGGGTGGACAGGCCGATGCCGAGCAGCAGCGGCAACAGGAACGGTGCGGTCAGGATCGCGCCCCAGGTCGGCCAGCCGACGGCGTTGAAGAACACCTGGTAGGCGACAAAGAACAGGAGTGGACCATTGGCCGCCAGGAACGCCGGCAAATTGGTCAGAAAATTCTGGATGATCCGCGACAAATTCTGCAGGAACTTCTCCAGCTGCTGCAGCAGGTTCTGCAGCCAATTCCCGGAATCGGACGTGTTTTGCAGCGTGTTGATCGCGGCGTCGTTGGCGTCGCCGCCCGGGTGCACGATGGCAGGCGCGGGGGCAGTGCGGGGCGCGGACGTCAGCGCGGCGCCCGAGGCGGCCTGGTAGGCACCCATGACGGTGGCGGCCTGGACCCACATCCGCGCATAGTCGGCTTCATTGAGCGCGATGGGAATCGTGTTGACCCCAAAGAAATTCGTCGCGATCAACACCCCGTGGATCATGTGGTTGGTGGCCAGTTCCGGCAGCGTCGGCATGGCCGTCAAGGCGGCGGTATAGGCCGTCGCCGCGACCTCGTGCTGAGCGGCGACGGCCGCGCTGTCGGCACTGGACTGCTGCAGCCAGGCCAGATAGGGCAGGTGTGCCGCCGCATACTGCCCGGCACTGGGCCCCTGCCAGGCGCCCGCCTGTACCGACCCCACCAGCCCACTGAGTTCGGCTGCCGCCGTGGCGTATTCGGTGCTCAGCGATGTCCATGCACCGGCGGCCGCCAGCAGCGGTCCCGGCCCGGGACCGGCGCTCAACAATGTCGAATGCACTTCCGGCGGCGAAGCCATCCAGATGGGCACAGCGGGGAAAGTCATTCCTCAGCCGCCTGCGATCCCATACGTAGCGGCGGCCGCGGTGTCTCCGGCGAGATAGCTGGCGCCGGATTCCCCGACGCCCACGCCGGCGCGGCCCAGCTCTTCTACCCCTTGCGCCGCGACGGCGGCATGCTCCTGACCCTGGGCGCTGAACCCAACGGCCGTCTGCAGCGACACCGGATCGGCCGCCGGCGGCACCACCGCGGTGATCGCGGGAGCAACCGCCGCGTGCGTGGCCGCCAGCCGCGCCGTCAGCGCTTCCACCGCCGCGCTGGCCGCGGCCAGGCCCTCGGGAACCACTCGCAACGTCATGGCAACTCCTTCCCCAGTCCTTCTGTTCGCACGTCACTTGCCATCACGGAATCCCCCGCCAAGGGGTTGACCAATTGCACATACGTCGGGCTACCGCTGTCGCCCAACAGGATTGCCCGTCCGGCAGGCAGCCGGCCGAATCGCTGACCCCGGATCTTGCCGCTGTCCTGCGGATTGCCCGCCAGCATCAGCGTGGTCGCCTGCAAGTCGTTGAAGCGGCGCAGCAGCGGGCTGGTCATCAAGTTGTGCCCCGACCCGGTGGCGCGCGCCGTGACGATCACCCGCAGCCCCAAATCGGCGGCCTGCGAGAGCAGCCCGAGTAGCGGAGTCCATGGCCGCTGCCCGATGTACGGGCCGGTCATCGCCGGCGAGTCCGGAATCTGGTCCACGTCATCGATGATCAGGTAATGCGTGTGGCCGCTGAACGTCCAGCGAGACAGCTCGCCGGGCGACAGCCCGACCGGCGGGCGCCGAGATTCGATCAGGTTGGCGAGTCCCAACATGGCCGGGATGATGCGGTCGATGTTGGCGGTGTATTCGTTGTCGGCGAACAGCGGCTCGTCGACGAGATGCAACCGCCGGTCCAGCACGGTGAAGGCGACCCGGTCGGGCGAGGAGTGTTCGCGGACGGTGCGAATGATGTGGCGTAGCAGCGTCGTCTTGCCGGACTTGCTGTCGCCGAACACCATCAGCAGGGGATCCTCGGCGAAATTGATCACGACCGGTGCGAGGTCCTCTTCGCGCTGGCCGATGACCACCTGCTCGGGGCCCCGATAGAGCGCGCCGACCGCCTCCGGGGCGAGGTTGGTGGGCAGCAGTCGCACCGGCGGCGCCGCCATGCCCGGGTAGCGGGCGTTGAGCGCGGCTACCTGTTCCAGCTCCGGGGCTGCAAACAGGAAATGCTCTGCCGCCATAGTCAATCCGCGGCCCGGCAGGTCGTGCGGAACGGCCTCGGCGGGACGACGCAGGGCACCGGCCACCCGCACGTTGCTGTCGCGCGGGTCGTGCAGTTTGAGCTCGAGTCGCAACCCGAGGCCATCCCGCATGGCCAGCGGCACCTCCAGCCAGCTCGGGGTGGTGATGACGACGTGGATGCCGTATGCCAGTCCGACATTGACCAGTTCGGTCACCTTGGCCAGTAGCGGGTTTCGCGTGTTGAACTGGTCGGTGTTGTCACGGCCGAAGGCGTAGAGGTTGTCGATGACCAGGAATGCCTCGCCGAAACCATCGTCGGGGGCCGCGCCGTGGCGGTCCCGGAAAGCCTCTCGCCGCTGCCGGGACAACAGCAGTTGCTCCAGCTCGCCGAAGGTGCGTCGGATGCGTTCGGGTTCCAGCGCGGACGCGACACTGCCGACGTGCGCCAGATCCTCGAGTGCCCGCAGCTTCCCGCCACCGTAGTCCAAGCAGTAAAACGTGACTTGGTGCGGCGAGTGCAGGCTGGCGGCCGACAGGATGAACGTCTGCAGCGCAGTCGATTTCCCGGACTTGGGGCCGCCGTGGATCACCATGTTCCCGGCCGACGACGTGGCGTCGAAAATCAGCGGGTCGCGGCGCATCTCGAATGGTTTGTCGATCTCGCCGAGCGGCCACCGCCACTGGTGTTCCGGAACACCGGTGCGAGCCAGTACCGCGGTCAACGGAATCGGCTCGTCCAGCGGCGGCAGCCACAACCGTGGCGCCCGCGGCCCGTAGCGGATCAGCTGTTCGCAGACGGTCGCGATCAGCTTGCGCGGCGGCCCGACCGTTTCCTCGTCCACGGCCTCGGAAATCACCGTGTTGTGATCCGGCTCGACCCGTCCGGCAGTGAACAGGTTCGGTTCCGGATCGGATTGCACCACAAAGGCCTTGGTCTTCTGCGGCGGCTCGTAGATGCCGTCGACATAGGTGCTGCGGAACTTGATGGGGGCCGCGCCCGGGGCGGGCACCAGGAAGCCGACACCCTTGTGCTCCTTGCCGGCCTCGATGTGGTAGGCGTCCTCGACGCCGATGATCTGGCGGGAAACACCGGGACTGGCCACCTTCAAACCGATGCGGTAGGAGGTGTTCTTGTCGATGTCCTTGATTTTGCCCACATCCAGTGTCTGCGACGCGAACAGGATGTGGATGCGGAACGAGCGGCCCTTGCGCGCCACGTAATCGAACAACTCCGCGTATTCGGGGTGATCGGCCAGCATCAAGGTGAACTCGTCGGCCACCACGAAAAGCGTCGGGATCGGCGGCAGGTCGGATGTGCCGGCGGCCCCGGATTCACAAGCGGACTCGTACTCGGTCACCGAGTTGAACGCGCTGCCCTGAACGCGGCGGCCGGCCTCGCGCAGTAACGTTTCGCGGCGGGCCACCTCACCGCGCAGCGTGTCGGCGAACCGGTCGGCGAGCGACCTCTTCTCGGCCATGTTCGAGATCACCGCGACGACCTGGGGGAAATCACGGAAGCTGTCGGCGCCGGCCTCGCCCTTGAAGTCGGCGTAGATGACGATCAGCCGTTCCGCGGAGTGAGTGGTCAACAGCGACAACAGAATCGACATCAGGGTCTGGGACTTGCCCGAACCCGTCATACCGATCATCAGGCCGTGCGGACCCATCCCGCCCTCGGCTTCGTCTTTGAGGTCGAACATCAGCGGCTCGCCGGTGGCGGTGACACCGATCGGAACACGCAACTCGTCTTCACGGCGGCGATGTGCCCATAGCGTGGGTACATCGAGCTGTGAGGCGTCCGGGATGCCCAGCAGTGTGGTGAAGGTGGCGCCCCGCGTGGCGGCCGAGCGCAGCCCGGTGTGGGTGGGGTTGGAGTCCCAGCGCGCCAGCTGCCGGGCCAGGTGGGCGGCCTCGTCGGCGCCGAGTTGATCGGCGCTGTCGATGTAGGCCTGCCAACCGGCGGTCTGCCAGCGCTCGATGGCGCCGCGCGCGATGCGCAGAATCGGCTGTTCCGGATCCGAATACTGCTCACGGTGCGGTGGTGTCGCCGAGCGGTGCACGACGGTGACCCCGGCCCGGCCCATCGCGAACGTCGACGCGTCCAGGTCGTAGTCGGGGTCATCGACGACGATCAGCAGGTGCCGCAGCGCATCGGCCGGCCCGCCGGCGAACGCCGGGCGGTCAACGAGCGCCGGCCCCAGTGATGAGGCCAGTTCGTCGGCGTTGGTCGACAAGAAGCGCGCCGGCCCGACACCGTCGAGTTCGCCGGGAACGTCGACGTGCGGCAACCACTTCAGCCACGACCAGTCGCGGCTTTCCAGATCGCGGGTGGCCAGCGCAACCCCGAGCACCGTCGGGTCGTGCCACGTCACGGCCTGAGCGATCCAGGCGCGCAACGCCGCACGCACGTCGTCCCGCTCGCCCAAAACGGTGATCCGCGAGACCTTGGTCAGGTCGATCCCGGCCGGCACGTCACGCACGGTGCGATGGGTCTCGAGCAGGCTGCGTAATGCGCTGTGCGACACCGGTTCCAGGTCGATTTCGTCCGCAGTGTCATTGACCCGCAGCGCCGTGGCCAGGGGAGCCTGATGGCGCCCTGCCCGCAGCACCAGGAAGTCCGGGTCATGTGGGTCGCGCTCCCACTGCCGGCGGGATCCGGGCACGCTCGCCAGCGCAGTCGGCTCAGGGTGGGACCACAGCGCAGCCGCGCGCTGCTGGGCGGCCTGGGTCCGGATGTTGTCCCGTACCACCGACAGGTAGCGCAGATAGTCGGCGCGTTCGGCGTCGACCTCCTCGGTCCGCATCTTGTTGTCGTTGCCGCGATACAAGGCGGTCGCCGCCAGCAGCAGCACGAACGGGAAGAACAGTGTCTGTGGCGAGATCACCCGCATGCCCGTGGCGACCAGCGCGACAATCATGCCGACGATCAGGATCACCAGCACATAGGGCATGGCCCGGCGCAGGAACGACGGCGGAATCACCCGGGGCAGCTCGGGTGGCGCCTCGATGGTGATGGTGCCCTTACGGCTGGCGGGTGGCGCCAGCCTCCGGCGGGCTTCGAAAATGAGTCGGCTCATCGGGGCGCTCCCTCGGCTTGCCGCTCAACCGAAGCCACGCGGCCGGGCTCGTTGTCGGGCGCCAAACCGTCGTGAGCCAGCAGCGCGTCGGCACGTGACAGCGTCGGGCCGCTGGCGAACAGTGACAGCACCGACCACGGGATAGGTACCGGTAACCCGGTGAGTCCCAGGGCCGCAACGGTTTTACCGTGTCCGGTGCCCGCGGTCTCGGCCTGGTTGTCGATGCCGTACCGCACGCCGGTGTCGGATACCCAGAACAGCGAACCCGTGCCCGGTGACCCCGCACCGCCGCCGACGGTCTGGGTGAAGTAACCGGTGCCCGGGGCCAACGCGACACGGGTGGCCACCGAACCATTCTGCTGGGAGCCACCACCGACCAGGTCGACGGTGTGCCTCGATTCAGGAACCGGCAGCGCCGAGCCGGACAGCAGACTCACGGAGCTGGTGGCCGCCCCGGCCGGCTTACTCCAATAAGCGCAAGTGACAGGGTCTTTGGCCGCGTCAACCAGGGCGACCTGCTGATCCGGATACCGCGTGGTGTCCAGCATGCGCGACACCGGCAGCTTGGCGACCGCATCGGCACCCAGCCGCGGCGGTTGGTCCAAGCCGTAGGAGTTGGTATTGCGCAGGATCGCGGCGAGCACCGGTGAGATGGGCTGTAGGCCGTCCGGTAACACCGCGTAGTACCGAACGGCACCCGACGCGCTCTGATCCAGGGCATAAGACACCACCACCGCCCCGATCGGCGCCGGCACTGCGAAGTTGGCCGACGTACCCGCGTTCGGGATCTCCGGTGCCGTCAGTGGTGGAGCCTGGGGTATCGCATTGAACAACCCCAACGCAATTGGCCGTGGAGCGGGTACGTCGGTTCCCCAGCCGAGTGCATTCGTGACCGCATGGTCGGCCAGGTCGATCTGGCTGCGTTTGCCGTCCCACAGCAGCCAGGCGCCGGTGCCCCCATCGACCAGGACCGCCTGCCGGGAACCGAGCACGGCCGCGCGCGCACCGTGGCTGTCGGGCCGGCCGGCGATCACGGTGACGCCGGTGCTGTGCACCGCGTGGCCGCCCTGCCCCGGTCCGCTGACGGTGTCGCACACCGCCCAGTTCGCATCGTGGGAAGTGTTCTGCACCATGCGCTCCGGCGCTCCCGGAATGCCGATCAGATTGCCGCGCGGAAAACGGTCCAACTCACTGCTTTTCACCATCGTGGGATCGACCGGCCGACCAACGATCAGCCGGGCTGAGGTCAGGTTGAGCACCGGATGCAGCGCGTCACCGACCCGCACGTACAGCGCGGCGGTCGACCGGTCGGCGAGTACCGCGTTGGTACCCGCTGTCCCGCTGGGCCGGATCAGCGAGAAAACGAAGCAGCCCGCCAAGCCGGTGACCAGGAGCACCACGCCCATCAGCACCGCGCGCGACTGGGTGCGCAGCGGATCGACGAGCATCCTGGTGTCGTGCAACGCAATTCCGGAGGCGATCCGCCGCATCACGAATCGCCAGCCGCTGACCTGGTGGCGCGTGACGAAACCGCGCCGATATTCGACCTTGTCTGGGTTGTCGTTGACCGGGGTGCGCGAAGCGAACGAACGCCGCTCCTGCTCAGGATCATTCGTCATGCCGGCACCGACAGCCCGAGACCACGCAACAAGGGCTCCACCGAATTCTCGACGTCCCGGTCGGTGATCGTCATCAGTTCCTCGTCACTGAATTCCCCGGTTCCGGCATGCTCGGAATGGTCAAGCCGGAATTCGCGTTCTTCCTCGGAGCGTTCGACGATGTTGCGGACGAACCGGCCGTTGCCGGCGATGTCCAGGTTGCGCCGGGAGATTCCATTGGCGTCGGGCGTCGACTCCGCGGCCAGCTTGGAGAACAAGGCCTCCATATGGTCTAGTGCGGCCTGCTCGAACACGCTGTCGCGTTGCTCGGCCATCTTGTGCGCGATCTCGACCAGCTCCGCCGGCATGTAGGAAGGGAATTCGATGTTGCGGGTGAACCGGGACCGCAAGCCCTCGTTGGTGTCCAGGAACTTGTCCAGGTCGGCCCGGTAGCCGGCGATGATGACCACCAGCCGGTCGCGATCGTTTTCCATGCGGGCCAGCAGGGTGTCGATGGCGACCAGCCCGAAGTCGTTCTTGGCCCCGGTGGCCACCAGGGCATAAGCCTCGTCGAGGAACAGCACGCCGTCGAGAGCGCTGTCGATGATGGCGTTGGTCTTGGCCTCGGTCTCCCCGATGTGCTGGCCGATGAGGTCGGCGCGGTGCACCTCCCGGATGTTTTCCCGCTTCAAAAGACCCAGACCGCAATAGATTTTGGCGACCACGCGAGCGATGGTGGTTTTACCGGTGCCGGGCGGCCCGGCGAAGACCAGGTGGTGCGCGCGCTGCGCGACCGCGAGTCCACGCTGCTTGCGCACCAGTTCCATGGCCACCGAACTCTTGAGCCGCGAAACCTGGTTTTTGACCTCGTCCAGTCCGATGAATTCGGCGAGCTGGCGCTCGGCCTCAGCCAACAGCACGGCCTTGCGTTCGTGGGCCGCGGGGTCAACGAAGTCTTCGGCGCTGGGCTCGGTGCCGGCATCCCATGGATCGGTACGGGCCTCGATCCGGGCCGCCGTGGTGGTCACAATCCCGAAACTGGTATCGGAGAGCGCCTGCTCGATCTGTTCGTTTTCCGGATGAGCCGCGTACAGGTCCTGCAGTACTTCGCCGGCCGACTCCTCGTCGACGTGCGCCCGCAGCACCAGCGCTTTGGCCAGCGCGCCGTCGACCGCCGCCACCGTAACGGGGCCGTCGGGTTCCTCGAGGTACGACAGGGCCGGGGCGAACATGCCCAGCCGGGCCAGCGCGGTGCCCAGGGTGATCTTGGCCGCGTGCGAGAAGGCGTCGTCGAGATCCGCGTCGTTGACGATTGGGGTCAGCAACTTGACAACGTCCGACCAGCGCTCGGCGCGATAGTTGATGACGACGGCGACCCAGCGGGCCGCACGCCAGCTCGGGCGGCGTTCGGTGAGGTCGTTGACGATCCGGTCGGCGTCGGCAAACCGCCCTGCCGTCGCCAGCGCCGCCGCGTAGGCGAGGTGGAAATCGTCTGGAGCCGTGGCGCGGAACTGGAGATACAAGCCCGTGTCGTAGCGAAAACCCAGGTCGCCGGGCGCCAGTTCTACCTGCCGCTGCAGTGTGCCCGCGGTGGTCGCCGTGTGCGAAACCGCCTCGAGCGCTCGCAGGGACACGTCACCGGCGGCGGCCAGGCCGACCCAGGCGTCGCACTGCTCATGGGCGATGTGGGTCAGCGCGGTGAAACCCGAGCGGGCGGCGGCCAGGTCGGCCGGACGCCGACGCTGGTAAACCGCAATGCCGAGCGCGCGGCAGCAAGTGGCGAACCGGCTGACGATGTCACTGTCAACCCTGCTATCCACCCGAGAATTGACCGGCTGAGCTGTGAGCATGCCGATGTCACCGCGTTCCACGGCTGCTTCTTCTCCCGTATGTAGTGTTCCCTAACCTAACCCGCCTGAAGTTAGCATTGCATAAGCTAACTGTCGAGGCGCGAGGCCCAGCCTGACTCATCACTTCACTCCCGCTTTACTGCCGCATATGAGGATATTGATCCCGTTGAAGGTCCGCATTTTCGGATACTGGTCCCAAATAAAGTAAGCTTACTGATAACCATTTTCATTATCAACTCGAGTCGGGCTCCCAGGTACCCGGCACCATGGGCACCGACGGCCCCCCGCCGAAATCGTCGCCGGCCAGCGTCGCAAGGCCGGCCGCCTCGGCGGCGTCGCCGCCCGCCGTTCCGGCATAACCTTGGGTCCCGGCCCCCTGCCGGGACGCCACCGCCGAGGCCATGAACTGTTGCGGGTCAGGCTCGACCTCGGCGTCGGGCTCGATGAACTCGTACCGGTGACTGCGCTGGTGGTCGTCCATCGCCGCCCGCCGCCGCCGTCGCGCCAACCGCTTTTCCCGCGCCGATGCCGTGGCCGCAGCCACGGCCGCGGCGGCGTCCGGCTCCGGTGCCTTCCGCTGCGCGCCGGAACTCATCCCGGTGCCCGACCCGATGCCGGGGCCGCCGACCAGGTACGGGTAGGCAGCCGCGATGCCGGTGGGCGGTGGCGGTGGTGCCGCCGGTGTGGGTGCCGGGGCCGGGGCGGTCACCGGAGCCGGAGCCGGGACGGATGCGGGTGTGGGGGCGGGCGCGGTACTGACGACCGGCGCGCTCCCCACGGCCACGTAGCCGGGTTGGGGCGTCGCGGCGATCGGCGCAGCCGCTACCGCGGGGGCCGCCGCAGACTGGATTCCGGCCAGGCCGGCCAGGCCCGCGAGGCCTCCCGCAGCCCCGGCCGGCAGTGCGAGCCCGAGCGCCGCAATCTGGGGGGCGAAAGCCTGAATCGCCTCGATCGCATGGCCGAATTCGTCCACGATCAGTAACCCGATGTCGTGCCACAGCTGCGCCAGCGCCGCGGACGGGTTCTCCGGAAATTCCTCCAGATCTCGTCCGATGGTTTGGAAAATCTCGGTGAATCGATTGATCCACCAACTCAGCTGGTAAGGGTTGCCGCCGTCATTGTCGATGATCCCGCCATCACCGTCGTCCTCGTCGCCGCCGTGATCGGCGTGATCGGCGTGCAGGATGACCGGCGCCGGACCGGTCTGCGGCGCCGACGCCACCGCCATGGTGGAGACCGCCTGGTAGGTGGCCATCGTGGTGGCCGCCTGCACCCACATTCGCGCATAGTCGGCCTCGTTGAGCGCGATGGGGATGGTGTTGATCCCGAAGAAGTTCGTCGCCACCAAGGCCGCATGGACCGCATGGTTGGCGGCCAGCTCCGGCAAGGTCGGCATCGCGGCCAGCGCTGCGGTGTAGGCGGCTGCGACCACCTCGTGTTGAGCGGCCGCCGCGCTGCTGTCGGCGCCGGCCCGAGTCAGCCACGCCACATAGGGCGCATGCGCCGCCAGGTACTCCGCGGCGGAGGGGCCCTCCCACGCCCCAGCCTGTGCCCCCGCCAAGATCGCGGTGAGTTCGTCGGCGGTCTCGGCGTAAGCGGCGCTCAACGAGCTCCATGCGCCCGCGGCGGCCAACAGCCCACCCGGCCCGGGCCCGGTGCTCAGCTGAGCCGAGTGGACCTCCGGGGGTAATGCCATCCACAGTGGCGCTGTCATCGCAGCGACTCCTAACCGGTCGGGGTGCGCTCGGCGACCGCCCGGGCTGTTGGCGGCGCAGTGAGCGCGCAGTTAGTAGTCGGCGGCCGGCGCCGAAAAGTTCCCGCTAGGCCTTGACCGCGCTCACCAAGGTGTTGCGGGCGATCATCGGCCCGGATTCGGTGTCGGGGCCGGGCACCGGCCGGCCGGCCTCGCGCAGGTAATCGGCCAGCGGAGTGCCGACTGCGTTCCAGCCGCGCCGACCGAACCATTCGGTGGCCGGTGCACATTGCTCGTTGTAGACCAATCTGAAGAACAGGCGCGGGTCCCCCTCTGCGGCCGCCGCACGTTCTTCCTCGACGGCCGCCTCGAAGTCGCCGGGCTCCATTGGCGCGCCGTCCTCGATAGCGACGTGGCTGCCGTGGCCGGCCAGGCCATCGATGCCGGTGAACAGCTGCTCCTGCGCGGCAGCCGGAAGGTACACCAGCAGGCCTTCGGCAATCCATGCCGAAGGTTTGGCCGCATCAAAACCATTGTCTTGCAGGGCTTGTGGCCAGTCGTCGCGCAAATCGATGGCGATTTCCCGACGTTCGGCGCGGGGCTTGTCGCCGTGTCCGGCGAGTACCTCGCGCTTGAAGTCGAGCACCTGCGGACGGTCCAGCTCAAAGATCGTCGTGGCGGCCGGCCAGTCCAGGCGGTAGGCGCGGGAGTCCAGTCCCGCCGCCAAGATGACCACTTGCCGCACGCCGGCGTCGGCAGCACGGCGGAAATACTCGTCGAAATATCTGGTGCGGGCGCCCTGGAAATTGACGAAATGCTGGCCGAATTCGGCGGTCTTCAGTGGGTGCTGGGGATCTTTGCCGTCAAGCACGTCGGCGGCGGGACCGCCAACGGCCCGGCAGAAAATCTCCGCGTACGGGTCCACGGCCAGCGGGTCGGGCTTCTGTGCCTCCAATGCTCGCGCTGTGGCTACGAATAACGCGGTCGAACCGACACTTGTTGTGATGTCCCAGGTATCACCTTCGCTACGCACGCAAACGACACTACGCCGGCCCACCGTGACCGCCGGTCTCACCGGCCACGTCTGGATCCCAGGTGCCGGGCAACATCGGCATCCGGGGGCCGCTTCCGAAGTCATCGGCGGTCAGTGTGGTCAGGCCCGTCGCCTGAGCCGATGGGTTTTTGCCTGCAGTGCCGGCGAAACCTACGTTTCCGGCACCCCGGTCCGACGCCACGGCTGACGGCGGACCGCTCCAATCGGGATCGACGTCGATGTCCATTACCGCGAACTCGTCGCCGTGATCGCGCTGGCTTGCCCGTCTGCGCCGACGCGCCCGCGCCGCCGAACGGGCGGTTGATGCGGCCGCCGCCGCAGCGGCATCCGGCTCCGGCGCTTTCCTTTTCGCGCTGGAACTTGCGCTGGCACTCATCCCCGAGCCAAACCCGATGCCCGGGGGAGCGACAGCATAGGGAGGGAAAAAACCCGGCGCGGCCGCGGCCGGTGGCGCGGGTGTCGCGGGGCTGGCCACGGTGGTCGCCGTGGGGGCGGAGGCAGGCGCCGGGGCGGACGCCGGGGCCGCCCCGGGAACAACGGTGGTCGGCGCCATCGCGACCGCCGGCAATGGGCTGGGGGCGGGCACGGGAACCGGCGCCGGCGCGGCCGCGGGGTGCGGTATGCCGGCCAGGCCGGCCAATCCCGCGAAGCCGCCGACGGCCCCGAAGGGTGCGGCCGCCAGCATGATTGCGGGCACCAGCAACTGCGGCTGGGTCACCAACCAGCTGGCAATCTCGAGGATGTGGGTCGGCCAGTCGAACAGCGCGAGTTGAACCAGGTACTGGAAGGCCAACGCCGGATTGTGCACCAGGTAATAGCCGAACTGTTGGAAGTCCTCGAACAGCTCGATGGCGCGGACGACCCAGAAGATCGGTTGTCCCGGGTTGGTATACGCGTCGTAGGGCAGTCCGTTCACGGTGCCCTGCGCGGGGTCCCAATTGATTCCGAAGTTCCTCAGGATGTTTGCGATGAACTGGTCGAGTGGATTGTTGATCGTGGGGTCGTGAATGGTGCCACCCGAATTTTGGTTGCTCGCATTCGATTTCAGGATCTGGGGTGCCGGTGCGGTTTGCGGCGTCGCGACCAGCGCCGCGCTCGACACTCCTTGATAGGTCGTCATCGTGGTGGCCGCCTGGACCCACATCCGCGCGTAGTCCGCCTCGTTGGCCGCGATCGGAATCGTATTGATGCCGAAGAAATTCGTCGCCACCAAGACGCCGTGGACGATGTGGTTGGTGGCCAGTTCGGGCAGGGTCGGCATGGCCGCCAATGCTGCGGTGTAGGCCGTTGCGGCCACCTCGTGTTGGGTGGCCGCTGCCGCGCTGTTCGCGCTGGCCTGCGTCAGCCACGCCAGATAAGGGGCATGTGCGGCCACATATGACTCCGCGCTCGGCCCCTCCCAGGCCCCGCCCTGCACCGCCGACAGCGATGCGCTCAGCTCTTCTGCGGTGGAAGCGTATTCAGCGCTCAACTCCGACCACGCCGTGGCGGCGGCCAGCAGTGACCCGGGCCCCGGGCCGCTGCTGAGCAGCGCGGAATGCACCTCCGGCGGGGAGGCCATCCAAATCGGCGCGGTCAAGAGGTACTCCTCGGGCTGGAGGGCTTACCAGACCTTGGAGATTAATGAATATGATTGTCGTTATCAACTCTGGCTACACCAACGGACGGCCCGTCCTGATCCGGCGGTCCACATCGGCCAACAGGACGTTGAAGGGGAACTGCCGGACGAACCGCGGTAGGCGCC
>CAYNLB010000010.1:46348-54226 GCA_964397935.1 uncultured Mycobacterium sp. | reverse complement strand
CGGGGATGCCGACCACCTGGACCGGCGCCAGCCACGCCGGGAACGCCCCCGCGTAGTGCTCGGTGAGGATGCCGAAGAACCGCTCGATCGACCCGAACAGCGCACGGTGGATCATCACCGGGCGCTGGCGCGTCCCATCCTGGGCGGTGTACTCCAGCTCGAAACGCTCCGGGAAGTTGAAATCCACCTGGATGGTCGACATCTGCCAGCTGCGACCCAGCGCGTCCCGGGCCTGCACCGAGATCTTCGGGCCGTAGAACGCTGCACCGCCGGGATCGGGAACCAACTCGAGGCCCGATTCGCGGGCGACATCGGCCAGCGCGGCGGTGGCCTCCTCCCATATCTCCTCCGAGCCGACGAACTTCTCCGGGTCCTTGGTGGAGAGCTCCAGATAGAAGTCCTCCAGCCCGTAGTCGCCGAGCAGGTCGAGCACAAACCGCAGCAAGGAGGCCAATTCGCCGTGCAGCTGCTCGCGGGTGCAGAAGATATGCGAGTCGTCCATGGTGAAACCGCGCGCCCGGGTCAGTCCGTGCACCACCCCGGACTTCTCGTAGCGGTACACCGTGCCGAACTCGAAGAGCCGCATCGGCAGCTCGCGATATGAGCGCCCGCGGGAGGCGAAAATCAGCGTGTGCATCGGGCAGTTCATCGGCTTGAGGTAATAGTCCTGGCCCGGCTTGCGCACCGTTGAATCGTCGTTGTACTCGGCGTCGAGGTGCATCGGCGGGAACATGCCGTCGGCGTACCAGTCCAAGTGGCCTGAGGTACCGAAGAGCTGGGCCTTGGTGATATGCGGGGTATTGACGAATTCGTACCCGGCCTCGATGTGCTTACGCCGCGAGTACTCCTCCAGCTCCCTGCGCACCGTCCCCCCCTTGGGGTGGAAAACCGGTAGACCAGAACCGATTTCGTCGGGAAAGCTGAACAGGTCCAACTCGGCGCCGAGCTTGCGGTGGTCGCGGCGCTGCGCTTCGGCGATCAGCTCGAGATGGCGGTCGAGCGCCTCCTGCGACTCCCAGGCGGTACCGTAGATGCGTTGCAAGCTGGCGTTGTTCTGGTCGCCCCGCCAGTAGGCGGCGGAGCTTCTGGTCAGCTTGAAGGCTGGAATGTGCTTGGTCGTCGGGATGTGCGGTCCCCGGCACAGGTCGCCCCAAACCCGTTCTCGACTGCGGGGATTCAGGTTGTCGTAGGCGGTGAGCTCATCGCCCCCCACCTCCATTATTTCGGCCATGTTCTCGGTCCCGACGGACTTGTCGTCGACGAGTTCGAGCTTGTAGGGCTCGTTTGCCAACTCTTGGCGCGCCTGGTCTTTGGACGCATAGACGCGCCGGTCGAACAGCTGTCCCTCCTTGACGATCTGACGCATCCGCTTTTCCAGCGCCGCCAGATCTTCGGGCGTGAACGGCTCGGCCACGTCGAAGTCGTAATAGAAGCCGTCGGTGATGGGAGGCCCGATGCCCAATTTCGCTTCCGGAAATAGGTCCTGGACCGCCTGGGCCAGCACGTGCGCGGCCGAGTGCCGGATCACGCTGCGGCCCTCGTCGGTGTTGGCCGCCACCGGCATGACGTCGGAGTCGACATCGGGCACCCAACTCAGGTCGCGCAACTTGCCTTCGGCGTCGCGCACCACCACGATCGCGTCGGGCGCACCCCGGCGCGGCAGCCCCGCGTCCCCGACCGCGGCCGCCGCGGTAGTGCCGGCAGGAACCCGGATCGGGGCTTGCGGCAACCGCAAACCCGACGCTGCCGGGTGCCGCGGGTCGCCGCCATCGGCTCCTGGGGCGGACTCTACGGGGGCGCTCATCGGGGTGATTCTCCAAAGTTAGGTGGCCTGACAATCCTCACTGGTCGCTGCCATGCTATCGGGGCCGACCCGCTTCAGGGCTGGCCAGCCTTGAGCCGCACGAACAGCGCGTCCGCTTCGGTCAGCAACTCCTCGCCGTCGGTCAACCGCCCCGAAACGAAGATCTTTCGCCCGTCCACGCGGTCGACTCCCGCGTCGAACTGCAGTTCCTTTTCGATCGGCACGATGTGGCGGTAGTCGATCTTGAGGTACGCGGTGCGCTGGTAGGGACCCCCGGTGAGCACCGAGGACGTCAACCCCAGCACGCTGTCGAACAGCATTCCCAGGGCGCCGCCGTGCACGGCGCCGTTGCGCCCCAGATGAAAGCGGGCGAATCGCGCCCAGCCATGGATCCGTCCGTCGCCGGCCTTGCGGGCCTTCATGGGGATCGACAGGATGTTTCCGCGCATCGGCAGGTCCATCCGCCGCCCCGACGGCGACTCCCACTCGTCGGCGTCGAACGGGCTCAGTAACGCCGACACTTTGTCCAGCAGATCCGCGGCCTCGGTGATCACCTCGTCGGGTGCGTCGACGGCGCGGGCGTGGTCCTGCAATGTGCGCACGGCGTCGATGAACCTGCCGTAATCGGGCCCACCCTTGGTCGTGGGTTCCGGCGGATTGAATCCCCCGCCGGGATGCCGGGCCTGTTCGCTGGTCACCCGGACACCGTATCCAGCGCGAAAGTGCACCCACCGACGGGTTCACCCGCGAAACGCGTGGCGGAATGCACTTTCGCGGCGTCGGTTAGACCGTCCGCTGAGCTCCGGCCGTCGCCAAGGCCTCGAACTCGTCGTCGGTCAGCGTGATCTGGGCCGCGGCGACGTTCTCCTCCAGGTGCGCCACCTTGGACGTGCCGGGAATCGGCAACATCACCGGTGAGCGTTTCAGCAGCCAGGCCAGCGCCAGTTGGGACGGCGTCGCATCATGGTCGGCGGCGATGCGCTGCAGCGGGCCGTCCGGGGCGGCCAGCGGTCCGGCGGCCAGCGGGAACCACGGAATGAAACCGATCGCCTGGCTGGTAGCGGCGTCCAGCAGCGGTTCGGCGCCGCGAGCGGCCAGGTTGTACATGTTCTGCACCGATACGATCTCGGTGACCCGCTGCGCCGCCGTGAGCTGGTCGACGTTGATCTCGGACAGGCCGATATGGCGGATCTTTCCCTCGTTCTTCAACGTGAGCAGCTCGCCCACCTGGTCGTCCAACGGGAAGTTCGGGTCGATGCGATGCAGCTGAAACAGATCGATGGTTTCCACGCCCAGCCGGCGCAGGCTCATCTCGCATTCCTGGCGCAGGTAACTCGGGTTCCCCAAGGGAATCCAGATGTCCGGCCCGGTGCGCAGCAGGCCCGCCTTGGTGGCGATCACCAAGCCGTCGTAGGGGTGCAGCGCCTCGTGGATGATGTCCTCGGAAATGTAGGGACCGTACGAGTCGGCGGTGTCGATGAAGTTCACCCCGAGTTCGACGGCGCGTCGCAACACTCGGACGCATTCGTCACGGTCGGCGGGCGGGCCCCACACCCCCTTGGCGGTCAGGCGCATGGCGCCGAAGCCGAGCCGGTTGACGGTCAGGTCGCCGCCGAGGGTGAACGTTCCGGACGCCTCGGCAACGGTTTTCGAATTTTGCGCGGTCACCTCTTCGACCGTACGCGCCAAACTCCGTCGCGCATCCCGGCATGGCAAGCTGGGCGGGTGGACCTGGCAGCGCTCGAGGAACTTCCGCTGACGTACTCCGAGATCGGGGCGACCGCGTCCGGTCAGCTGCCCGCGGGGTATGACCACTTGCACGTCGAAAAGCAGATCGGCACGGGACAGCGGCGCTTCGAGCAGGCCGCCGACGCCGTCATGCACTGGGGCATGCAGCGGGGAGCCGGCCTGCGGGTGCAGGCCAGCTCCGATGTCGCCGTCCTTGATGCGGTGGTTTTGGTGCGCATGGTTTTTCTGCCTGCGCCGTGCCGGGTGGTGTACGTCGTCGACGAACCCGATATCCGTGGATTCGCCTACGGCACTCTGCCCGGCCATCCGGAGTCCGGCGAGGAGCGCTTCGTCGTACGCCGCGATCCCGATACCAGTGCGGTGTTCGCGGAGGTATCGGCGTTCTCCCGGCCGGCGACGTGGTGGAGCAAGGCCGGTGGGCCACTGGTGTCGGTGGCCCAACGCGTCATCGCCAAGCGCTACCTGCGCGCGGTGTGATGACTACTGCGCCGCCACGGTCTTCAGCACGGTGAGCATGACCACCGAATCCTCGACCGCGTGCAGGGAGTGTCGTTCGGCCGGAATCGGGACGTAGTCACCGGTCTTGCCGTCCCAGGAGTCGCCGCCGGCCGTCAGGCGCACGTGACCCTGCAGCACCTGCAGCGTGGCCTCGCCGGGGCTTTCATGTTCGGAGAGGTCATGGCCGGCGAGCAGCGCCAGCACGGTCTGCCGTAGTTCGTGGGTATGGCCGCCGTAGATGGTGTGCGCGGCCCGCCCGCTGTGGGATTGTTTGGCCTCGGCCAGCTTTTCGGATGCCAGGCTGGTCAACGAGATGGATTCCATAGCTGAGTCCTCTGGGGTTGAAACGCTGTAGTCAACCGGTCAATAGAAGTATCCCCGCCACCACGAGCGCAACCACTTTGACCACTTCGAATCCGACGTAGGCGTAATGGGCCCGGGAGCGCGGTGCATCCAATCCGGCGAGCACCTGGTCGGAACGACGGGTCAATCGGGGGCGCACCGCTAACAACTGGATGGCCAGCGCGGCGACAGCGACGGAAAACGCCGCGGCGATGCGAGCCGGTGTCGGACCGGCCGCGACGAGGGCCACGATGACAAGGGCGAATCCGACCTCCACCGTGTTGAGCGCGCGAAAGACCAGACGTCCGATGCCCAGCCCGATCTGCAGCGTCACGTTAGGCGCACGGAATTTCAGCGGGGCTTCCAGAAAGGAGATCGCCAGCACCATGCCGAGCCAGACGAAGGTGACCGCGACTTCGATCGCCGGTCCGGTACTCACTTGGCCGCTGCTTGCACCGAAAGGTGGGCCAGGCACAGATCAGGCTCGACGAACGCTTCGAGCCGATCGACCGATATCGGTGTTTCCCAGGTCTCCATGGCCCCTTGCATGATGCCCAGGTGCACCGGGCAAACGACGCTGGTTCGGTTTTCGGCCAGTTCCAAGAACGGGCAATGTCGCAGGCCGACTTGATGCTTTCCGTCGGATTCCCGGCGCTCGGGGGCGAAGCCGAGATCGTCGAGCATATCGACCAGATGGTCGATGACCTCTTCGGTGGTGCTGGCGTCACCGGGCAGCGGTGGCAGCGTCGCACGCGTTTTTCGTCCCCAGGCCCGACCCGCGGCCAGCGCCTTGGCGGGCGCGTCACGCTCGGCGGCAAACGCTGCGGTCAGGATCTCGGCGAGCAGCCGATAATGCCGCGCCCCGCCGCGATCCATCTGCCGGACCGCGCGGAACATCAGCGCTGGGCGCCCGGGCCCCTTGCGGCCCGGCTCGACATTCTCCACTAGCCCATCTCCGGCCAGGCTTTCGAGGTGGAAGCGGACGGTGTTGGGATGCACTCCCAGCTCGTCGGCAATCGCGACGATGCTCATCGCATCGGGCGACGCCCGCAATACCCGCAGCACCTCGCGACGGCGTCCGGCGGATTCCCCGATTGAGGTCACGAGTCCCTCACGCTCCTTCTCGGTGGACGGTTCTCGGCGCAACCGTCACGAGGTTCGCCCACACGCGCTTCCCGGCCACGTACGCCATGCACTAGAGTTTACACAAATTTTTTTGTAGAAAACCAGCATGCTGGCAGGGAGAACCTGTGGGCCCCAACGAACTTGATGTCCGACAGCTGCCTGAGGCGGACCGGCAAACCATCGCCTCACCTCTCGCGGGTGTCGTGAGCTTGCACACCGGACCCTCCGGCGCCCTCCTGTGGTCGCCACGGCGTCCGCAACACCAATTCACTGCTGACCCTGACGGGATGCGATACTCAACCGTGCACAAACGCAACGAAACGCTGGTTCCGGGACGTTTGGAAAGCCCTGTGCGGCGGGCCGTCTGATGCCCGGACAGCGGGCCGGTTCGCGACTCCCCCTGCCGTCATCGAGTCGAGCCGACGACGCCGTTGCGGGGCACTGGCTGCTGGCGCGGCTCGGCAAGCGGGTGCTCCGGCCCGGCGGTATCGAGCTCACCCGCGCACTGCTGGCCCGCGCCGGGCTGGCCGATGCCGACGTGGTCGAGCTCGCGCCGGGCCTGGGCCGCACCGCCACCGAAATCCTGGCCCGGGGCCCGCGGTCCTACGTCGGTGCCGAAGGCGACCCGGACGCGGCCAACGTGGTTCGCGGCCTGCTCACCGACGTCGGCGCCGAGAAAGGAGCCGTGCGGGTTGCCGATGCGGCCGCCACCGGACTGCCCGACGCGAGCAGCGACGTGGTCATCGGGGAGGCGATGCTCACCATGCAGGGCGACGCGGCCAAGCACGCCATAGTCGCCGAGGCATCGCGAGTGCTGCGCCCGCTCGGCCGCTACGCGATCCACGAACTTGCCCTCACTCCGGATACTGTCTCGGCGCAGATCACCACCGACATCCGGCAGTCGCTCGCCCGTGCAATCAGGGTGAACGCGCGTCCGCTGACGATCGCGGAATGGTCGCAGCTGCTGGCCGAGCACGGCTTGGTGGTCGATCACGTCGCGACCGCGCCGATGGCTCTGCTGGAGCCGCGACGAGTGATCGCCGACGAAGGGTTGTTCGGAGCCCTGCGCTTCGCCAAAAACGTGCTCGTTCATCGAGACGCCCGCAAGCGAGTCCTGGCGATGCGTCGCACGTTCCGCAGGCATCGTAGGCAGCTGGCCGCCGTCGCCATCGTCGCCCACAAGCCCGCGACCTGACGCGCCGGCCAGCCCACAGGACTTGCGCCCTGTACGGCTGGTGACAAACGGCTCTGACACCGGATGCTCGGTGTCAATACGGTCATGCGTGAACCGCAAAGTCGACGAAACGAGGACAAGCCATGTCAGCGCGCAACGCATCTATGGGAATAGTCGTCGGCATCGACGACTCGCCGGCCGCGGTGGCGGCGGTGCAGTGGGCAGCACGCGACGCCGAGCTGCGGAATATTCCACTGACGCTCGTGCACGCAGTTTCGCCGGAGGTTTCCACATGGCTGCGGACCCCGGTGCCCGCGGGTGTCACGCGATGGCAGCAGGACCACGGTCGCCGACTGGTCGACGGTGCGCTCAAGGTCGTCGAAGAGGCTACGCCGCACGGCGGTCCGGCCGGGGTACAGACCGAAATCTTGACCTCGGGCGCCGTTCCTACCTTGATCGACCTGTCCAAAGACGCGGAGATGCTGGTCGCGGGGGCGCAAGGAAGCGGGCGCTGGCCCGGCCGGCTGCTGGGTTCGGTCAGTTCTGCCCTGCTCCGTCACGCGCATTGCCCGGTGGCGATCGTCCACGACGAAGACGTCTCGACGCCGAATGCCGGTCAGGCACCGGTCTTGGTCGGCATCGACGGCTCGGAGGCATCTGAATTGGCGACCGCGATCGCCTTCGATGAGGCCTCACGCCGCCACACCGGCCTGGTCGCTCTGCACACATGGAGTGATCTCGATATCTCGGAGTGGCCCGGAATCGATTGGCCCGCAACACAGTCGATGGCGGAAGAGGTATTGGCCGAGCGTTTGGCGGGTTGGCAAGAACGGTATCCCGACGTGCAGGTAAGCCGTAGCGTCGCACAGGCTCAGCCGGCACGCCAGCTCGTCGAGCGGTCTGAGGAGGCCCAGCTGGTCGTGGTCGGAAGCCGGGGCCGGGGCGGATTCGCCGGAATGCTGGTGGGCTCGGTCGGTGAAACCGTTGCGCAGATGGCGCGGGTGCCGGTCATCGTGGCGCGCGAGTCGCAGGCCTAGATTTTCGTGGCGGCGTGCTCGGTTATCGCGGGCGGCCTGCTGTGGACTTCACGTCGTCTGGCCGGAAACGCAGCCGTCGTTCCACCACAGAGCGCACCGATGTCTGCCGAGATCGCGTCGGCCGCCTGGTGAACCTCGGCGTGCCAAAG
>CAYNLB010000010.1:40806-46248 GCA_964397935.1 uncultured Mycobacterium sp. | reverse complement strand
CACCGATGTCTGCCGAGATCGCGTCGGCCGCCTGGTGAACCTCGGCGTGCCAAAGCACCGGACCCTGGCCGTCGGGGTGCTCGGCATCGGTGTGGCGATGCCGCTGTGCGCGTTGAGCACCAGGAGCAACGCGGTATCGGCATGGATCAAGGCGTCCATCAGTTGGCGCTGATCGAGGTGACCGGGTGTGTCGCTGTACAGGTCGAGCACACCCAGTTGTAGCGCGCCCAGCGCCAGCGGAAGGCTGGACATGCCGCAGACGCCGAGCCGGCACACTTCCGACGTGAACATCGGCCACCGGTAGGCGCTCATCGGTGCGGCCCGATCTCCCACCAGAATCGGCCTGCCCGACTCCAGCGCATCGGTGCCCGGGCCCTGGCCCAGGGTGACCTGCAATTCCTCCGCCTCACCAACACGCGGATCGGTGAAGTACACGGGTTCCAGTGAGTTCATGCCGCCGGTCACCATCAGGACCGCCCCGCTGACGCCCACCGCCTCCACCCATGAAAAGGCACGCGTGCCGGGGCGCCATCGACGCCCCCTCTCGTCGCGCGAACGATGCGATCGATGCCCAGATCCGGGACGTTCGGCTACCGTTCACCCGCTGGTGATCGCGCTGCGGTACACCGCACACATAAGAGCCAAAGGTCACCTGGCGAGCTAGTGCCGAACGACAAGCACCGAGCATTCGGGATGGCGGAAGAGCGGGTGTCCGGCGGGCCCGAGCAGCCGTGCCAGTTGATCGGCCTCCGTGCCGCTGATCACCGCGAGCAGAACCCGTTCGTGGTTGGTCCTGAGGAAGTCGGCGATCGCGCCCTTGGTGCTGACGGGATAGACACGCACCTCGGGATGACGCCGCCGCCACTCGGCGACCCGGCGCTCGAACTCCCCGTCGGCATTCTCGGTGAGGTCCTCCGGCCGGCCGCCCAGTACGAGCATGGGGGCCCTGCGCAACTTCGCCTCGGAGGAAGCGTGATTGACGACGGCATCGTTGCCGGGTGCGTCGGTCATCCGCACCACGATCCAGTTGATGTCGGGCGGCGGCTGGTCGAGTTCGGTACGGATCACCGCCACCGGGCAATGCGCCTCCTCAGCGAGTTCGCTTACCGTCGAACCCAGGATCGAGCGGGCGTAACGGCCGATCCCGACGGATCCGACGCAGACCATCTGGGCATCGCGGGTTGCCTCCACCAGCGTCGGCCCCGCCGGGCCCCGCAAAATCTCGGTCTGGATCTCCACCGGCTTTCCGCTGGCCTCAACCGCGGATTGTGCTGCACGCAGCGATGTCTCGGCGTGCCTGAGGTCGCGGTCGTAGTCGTCCGGTGATGCATGGGTCAGCTTCATCACCGCGATCAGGCGCAGCGGTACGGCGCGAATGGCGGCCTCGTCGACAGCCCACAGGGCGGCCGTGAGGGCGGCCTGTGAACCGTCGACACCAACGATGACCGGTCCCATCGCCCGTCCCCCTATCGACGCTCGGCCAGGTCGGGCCCGGGCTGGGCGAGTCGATAAACGTCGATCAGGCGCGCGACATCGGTCTGGGTGACGATGCCGACCACCTCGCTGCCCTCGAGGACCAGGGCGCGGCTGCGCGGACCGGCCGGCGTCATCCGCTCGAGCAGGACGGTCAGCGGCTCCTGGGACGCAGCGGTCGGCACTGCGGGCAGCGGCAACGCGATCTCACCCACGCTGACCGAGGTGCGGCGTTCGGGCGCAACGTCGCGCAACTGTCCCAGCGTCACCAGGCCGACGACCGATCCGTTTTGGTCGACCACCGGGTACGCCGAGTGACGGTCCCCGAGGACATAGCGCTGGATGAAGTCGTCGACGGTGATCCATGCGGGGGCGGTGTGCGGCCGGGCCGTCATGGCGTCGGCGACACGTAGCCCGGTGAAGATCTGCCGCGTCGTTATCCGGGTCTCCTCCTCGCGGCTGGCGGCGAAGATGAACCAGCCAATGAAGGCCAGCCAGACGCCGCCGATGATGCCGCCCGCCACGAACTCGGCCAGTCCCCACGCGATCAGAATGAAGGCGACCACCCGTCCGGCGCGGGCTGCGCTGATGCTGGCGCGCACGCTGTCGCCATGGCGGCGCCACAGGACGGCCCGCAGCACCCGGCCACCGTCCAGCGGTGCACCCGGCAGCAAGTTGAACACGCCCAGCAGCAGGTTGATGACGGCCAACCAGGAGGCAACGCCGACCGCGATGGGGACGGCCCGCACGGTCTGCAGCGCCACGACCAGGCCGCCGAACATGGCGGCCAGCGCAAGACTGGTGGCCGGACCGGCGATGGCGATCCGGAAGGCCGCCTTGGGTGTCTTCGCCTCGCCGCCGAGAGTGGTCACACCGCCAAACAGCCAGAGCGTCACATCCCCGACGGCCACCCCGGCCCGGCGGGCGACGACGGCATGCGCAAGCTCGTGGGCCAATAGCGACGCCAACAGCACCATCGCACCGCACGCCCCGGCTACCCAATAGGCCGCAGGCGAATACCCCTTGACGACACCGGGCAGCGTGCTTGCCAGGCTCCACGTGAACAACCACAGGATGACCAGCACACTCCAGTGGACCTTCACCGGGAACCCGGCGATCCGCCCGAGTGGGATCGCGTCGTGCACCGCAAAACCTCCAAAGTCAGGAAAAAGGCGGTTCGATTCCCCGCCTTTTGCCCAACGGTAGGGCGGCGCCACAGCCGGCACTAGGGCCGTTGGACCTTGCGCCGGCGGCCCGTCGGCCCGGTCAGAACTCGCACATCCGGCCGACGCAGCCGCCGCTGAACGTGGCGTCGGCGGACAGCAGCGCGCGGTCGGGCGCCGGAAAGGGGGAGGCATAGCTGAGCACCTGCCCTTCCCGACTGCCGTAGCGGTAGACGGTGATGCCTTTGACCTTTGCCTTCCATGCGGCGAGGTAGATCGCGCGGATGTCGTCGACGGTGGCCTCTGCCGGCAGGTTGACGGTTTTGGAGACCGCGGCGTCGACGTGCCGCTGCACGGCGGCCTGCATCCGCAGGTGCCACTCCGGGGTGATCTCCGCTGCGGTCGGGAATGCGGCCCGAACGTCGGCGGGCAGGTGCGGGTCGTCGCGCACGCCGCCGCGCCGCGCGATCTCGGCGATCAAGTCCTGGCGGTAGAAGCCTCGGTCGCGGGCGAGTCGATCAAAGCATGGGTTGACTTCCAGCAGGCGGCGCCCGATGACGGCACGGGTGTAGGCGATCGCGAACATCGGCTCGATGCCCGCGGTAGTCCCGGCGATCAACGAGATGGTGCCGGTCGGGGCGATCGAGGTGAGTTGGGCGTTGCGCCGCGGCGTCGAGCCCGCGAACCGGCTGTCGGCGAAAGCCGGGAATGGTCCGCGCTCCTGCGCCAGCCGCACCGACGCGGTGTGGGCAACCCGGTTGATGGTGCGCGCGATCCTGCCGGCCAGACGAACCCCACGCTCGCTGTCGTACGGGATGCCCAGGTCGGCCAGCATCTCTGCCAAACCCATGACACCCAGCCCGATCTTGCGGGTGGCTCGGGTGGCCGCGTCGATTTCCGGAATGGGATACCGGCTGACTTCGATGACGTCGTCGAGGAAACGCACAGCCAGCTCGGCAACCTCTGCGAGCCGGTCCCAATCGACGCCACCGCCGCTGACCATCCGGGCGAGGTTGACCGATCCCAGGTTGCACGATTCGTAGGGCAGCAACGGAACTTCACCGCACGGGTTGGTGGCCTCGATCCGGCCCCGTACCGGCGTCGGGTTGGCGCGGTTGACGGTGTCGAGGAACACCAGTCCCGGGTCGCCGCAGCGGTGCGCGGCCTCGCAGATCGCGGTGAACAGATCGGCAGCCGCCACCCTGGCGACCGTCTTGCCGGTTCTGGGGTTGACCAACCGGTGGGTGGCGTCGCGCGCGACGGCCCGTAAGAACTCGTCCGTCACGCCCACCGACAGGTTGAACTGGTTCAGTTGGGTGGGCGAATCGGCCTTGGCGGTGACGAAGTCGTAGATATCGGGATGCGAAACGTCCAGCACAGCCATCGACGCACCGCGTCGGCGCCCCCCCATCGAAATGACCGCGGCCGCGGTATCGAACAGCCGCAGAAACGACATCGGCCCGCTGGCGATACCCCCGGTGCGGGCCACCCTATCCCCGGCGGGCCGCAAGTGCGTGAATGCGTAGCCGGTGCCGCCCCCGGCCTGATGAATTTCCGCGCTGTGGGCGAGCGTGGCGAAGATTGAACGTAGCGAATCTTCTATTGGAAGAACGAAACACGCGGACAGCAGGCCCAGTTCGGTGCCTGCGTTCATCAGCGTCGGCGAGTTCGGTAAGAACTCCAGGCCGCGCAGCACCGCCGCAAACCGCTCGGCCCACATCGCCGAGGAGCCGCGCCGAAAGCGCTCTTCCGCCGCCGCAGCACAGTTCGCGACCCGGTCCATCATTTCGCCGGTCGATTCGGCCGGCCTGCCGTGGTCGTCGCGACGCAGATAACGCTCCCCCAGCACGGTCACCGCGGCCACGCTCAACTTCAGTTCATCACGCACTCCTATCAGCGCCTTGGCTGCGCGCAACTCGGCGCGCTGTTGGCGGTAGATGATGTACGCGCGGGCAACATCATCCAGGCCTGCGGCCACGAGCTGCGCCTCGACCAGATCCTGGATTTCCTCGACCGTCGGAATTGCGCCGCGGGGCCCACGTCGGCGATCGCCTGCCAGCGCATCGGCGACCGATTCGGCCAGCACGCCGGGCGCGGCCGGGTCTCGGTGGCCCGCCTCGCGAGCGGCCCGATCGATCGCTGCCTCGATGCGGGTCACGTCGAAGGGCACCAGGCGTCCGTCGCGGCGCCGGACGGTCGCCGGCCACTCAGCGGAGCGCGCTCGCCTGACCATCATTCGAGTATCCCCGGACAAGACCAAAAGTCATCGTGGAAAACGCATTAAGGGCTTCGGTCCCTACCGTGGCGGAGGCTTGCGTGGTCGGATCGGAGGAGTCCGTTACGGGCCACCAAGATTTCAGGAGAAGACAATGACCACCACCCTCCCCGCCGCCCAGAAGCCGCGTTCGTTGCTGCCGGAGTTCTCGGAATTCTTCTCGTCGTTTCCATCATTCGCCGGGATCCGCTCCATGTTCGACACCCGGCTGATGCGCTTGGAAGACGAGATGGTCGACGGCCGCTACGAAGTGCGCTCCGAGATCCCCGGCATCGACCCGGCCACGGACGTGGACGTAACCGTCCGCGACGGCCAACTCACCATCAAGGCGGAACGCAGCGAGAAAAAGGAGTTCGACGGCCGGTCGGAATTCTCCTACGGCTCGTTCGTCCGCACCGTGTCGCTGCCGTCCGGCGCCGACGAGGACGACATCAAGGCCAGCTACGACAAGGGCATTCTGACTGTCTCCGTGGCGGTTTCGGAACCCGCGCCCGCCGAGAAGCGCGTCGAGGTAGCCAGCAAATAGCCGGA
>CAYNLB010000010.1:28560-40706 GCA_964397935.1 uncultured Mycobacterium sp. | reverse complement strand
TTTCGGAACCCGCGCCCGCCGAGAAGCGCGTCGAGGTAGCCAGCAAATAGCCGGATACGCCGACGGGCCCGGGCAACGTTGCCCGGGCCCGTCGCTGTCCGGCGAAGCGTTCAGTTGAGTTCCACCGATCTCAGCGGTGGCCGTGTCGGCGTGGTCGCCGGCGATCGCTCGACCCGATGCTTGATGCCCAGCAACAAACCCCGGGTGCCCAGCGCGACCATTGGCCGGATCAGCTCCATGGCAAACACCTCGCCCGGGTGGCGCAAGGCGATCCTGGCGCGGGTGAGGAGCCGGACCCGGTCTTCCCAGTGCGGCTGTACGTGGAATGACCACACCGCGTTCCAGCGTTGACCCGGCCGCGTGCCGCTGAGCACGAGGTACTTTTCGGGCACGATCTCGGCGACACTCAACGTCACCCCGTCCGGTAGCCCCATCCAGCCTTCGGGGGCCAGGCGCACCGCATCCCCCACCGCAAGTTGTTGCCATTCCGGGTTGATCCGGTCGGCGTCGTGATGGCGGAGGCCGGCCAGGTTCTTCAGCCCTTCACAACCGTAGAAGCCGCCGCGGTCCTGACCCATCTGCAACAGCCAGGGCCACACCGCAGAAACGGGCGCGTCGATGTAGGCCGCCTCGGTTGTCTGGATGGCCGGATCGGCCACCAACGTGTCGCCGGGCAACAGCATCTGGCACTCCGCCTTGGTTGCACCCCAATTGCGGTAATACCGCCGTGCGCCGTACAGCGCTGCGAGCAGCGCCGCACTCTGTGCGATCCGTCTTGTCACGTTGGCCATGGCGTCAGTCTGGGTGGGCGGTGCCTGGGTCCGCCAGGGTCAATGGTCCTCCCTACTGCGAGCCTTCGGCATGGTTGATGACTTTGGACCCTTTTCGAAACAGGCGCGTGACGAAATAATGTGGCCGTCTGGCGTAACTTGGCTGCGGCAGTTGCGAGGCAAGCAAAGGAGTATGACGGCTATGGGTGCTAACCCACCGTTGTTGACCGGTTCTGACGCAGATGCCCTGGCTTCAGAATTCCTCCAGTCCCACTACATGGGCCCGATTTACGCCGACTGGTCACCCGATCGACGCCTCGACACGTTCCTGCGGCGGCGGGGTCTCGCCCGTGTCGCCGATGACGGCGACCTCTCCAATTTCGTCCTGGACCGCATCATGGCGCAAGTGGGCCGCGCCTCGGAGTTGTCCCGGCGTTAACCCGCCCACTCTCGGCTAGGCCGTCCCCGCCGCTTCGGGACTATCGGCACTATCGACCTGGGCGCCGCACAGCGGATAGTGAGGCCGATCAGCGATCGGAGATGAGCGGCAATGGAACAGCTAACAACTCTGGAGGCCAGCTTTCTGGAGGCCGAAGACGCCGACCGGCACCTGAGTCTGGCGATCGGCACGCTGGCCATCATCGATGGACCCATGCCCGATCAGCAGCAGCTGCTGGCGACACTGTCGGAACGCATCCGCGAGGTACCACGATTCACGCAGGTGATACACAAGCACCCGTTCGAATTGACGGCGCCGGAATGGGTTGACGACGCCCACTTCGATATCACCCATCACGTGCGTTGGGCGGCGCTGCCACACCCCGGCGACGATGCCGCTTTGTTCCGCCTGATCGCCGATCTGATGGAACGCAGACTGGATCGGGACCACCCGCTGTGGGAGTGCTGGGTCGTAGAAGGCCTTCCGGACGGGCGGTGGGCGACGCTGATCAAAATTCATCACTGCCTGGCCGACGGGATCGCCGCGGTACGGATGCTGGCGAATTTCGCCGATGCGGGCGCTGCCGATACGTTCGCCAGCGATATCCGCGCCGCCAAAGAACTGCCGTCTTCGGTCGTCCTGTCGGCGGGACTCAGTCGTAACCCGCTGACCTGGCCCGGTGGACTGTGGCGCGCATCGGTGGCCACCACCAGTACAGCAGCGCACACGGCGCTGGGGGCAGCGGAGTTCGTCACCGGACTGCTCACTCCGGCGGCGGGGTCGTCGCTGCGCGGCTCGGTGGCCAACATGCGCCGTTACAGCGCGGCACGAGTGTCGCTGAAGGACGTCGAAACGGTGTGCCAGGCCTTCGGCGTGACACTCAACGATGTGGCGCTTGCGGCGATCACCGATAGTTTCCGCACCGTACTGTTGCATCGCGGCGAGAAACCCCGGCGCAACTCGCTGCGCACCATGATTCCCGTGTCGGTGCGCTCACCAAAAGCCATGGACAGCACTGATATTCGCGTCGCAGCGATGCTTTCCACCTTGCCGGTCGAGGAACATGACCCGGTCAAGCGGTTGAAGTCTGTCCACGCCCGGCTGGACAGGCTCAAAAAAAGTGGCGAACGGCAAGCCGCGAACGCCTTCGTCGCCCTGACAAATTACCTGCCGTTCGCATTGAGCGCGTGGACCGTTCGGCTACTGACGCGACTGCCGCAGCGCAGCGTTGTCACCCTGGCGACCAATGTGCCGGGTCCACGTCAACGGCTCCAAGTATTGGGGCGCCCCGTCGAAGAGCTGCTGCCGATACCGCCGATCGCTTTGCAGCTGCGGACCGTCATCAGCATGCTCAGTTATGTCGACGAACTGGTCTTCGGCATCATCGCCGACTACGACGCCACACCCGACGTCGACGAACTCGCCCGCGGTATCGAACTCGGAGTTGCGCGATTGGTCACCCGCGCCCTGTCCCGGAAGCCGGCGAGCACCAAGCAAAGTCGTCGGCCATTCCGGCTCGCCAATTAGCAGGAGCCCAATGTCGTCCAGCCATCAACCTCAACACGAGGCGCCCAGCCCCGGCGGTCGCAACGCGTTACTCAAACTGCGATTTTGGGTGGCGCCGCTCCTCATCTCCCTGGCTTTGTTATCCGGGTTCGCCATGCTCTATTTCGGCGGCATCCTCAATCCGGCCACCAACCTGCGGCATTTCCCGATCGCCATCGTCAACCAGGACACCGGGCCGACCGGCAAAACCATCGCCGACGGCCTGGTGGCGAATATGGACAAACACCAGTTCGACCTTCGGGCGCTGTCAGCCAACGCGGCACGTCACCAACTCGACAACGCGAAGGTTTACGCGGAGGTGTTACTACCGCAGGACCTGACGCAGCGCCTGCTCGCGTTGCCGCAGGCCACGCTGCAGCCCGGGCAACCGGCCAAGCCGGTCATCACGATCGTGACCAACCCACGGGCCAGCACCATGGGCGCCGCCATCGCCGAGAAGGCCGTGCGCAAGGCGATGGTGGTCGAAAACGCCAAGGCCGGCAAGAGGCTCGCCCCGCTGCTGCAACAGCTCAACGGCGGAGCCGCCCCGCCGGGCGGTGCCGCGCTGGTGTTGACCAACCCGATCGACGTCCAGACCGTTGCCGACAACCCGCTACCCAGCGGCACCGGATCCGGGTTGTCGGCCTTCTACTTCTCCTTGATGCTGTTGATCGGTGGGGTCACCGCCGCAATCGTGGTGAGCATGACTACTGACGCGCTATTGGGGTACGTGCCGGCAGAGTTCGGCCCCTGGTACCGGCTGGCCAACAAGGTCAAGGTGTCTCGGCTGCAGACCCTGCTGGTCGAATGGGCGCTGGTGCTCCTGGTCGGCCTGGCATCATCGGCGGTCTACCTGTGGATCGCCTCCGCGCTGGGCATGCCGGTGCCGCACCCCTGGTCGGTATGGCTCTTCGGCGTCTTCGTGGTCACCGCCGTCGGCATCACGTCGACGTCGCTGATTGCGGCGCTCGGATCCCTGGGCACGCTCATCGCCCTGTTCGTGTTCCTTTTCTTCGGCCTGCCCTCGACTGGCGCGACCGTTCCGCTGGAGGCCACCCCGCGGTTCTTCGGGTGGCTCGCCGGATTCGAACCCATGCGCCAAGCCTTCCTGGGATCACGGGCGCTGCTCTACTTCGACGGCCGCGCCGATGCCGGATTGTCGCGCTCGCTCATCGTGGGCGTGATCGGGCTCGGGATCGGCTTGATTCTCGGTGCCGTGGTGACCTGGTTCTACGACCGCACCGGTATCCACCGCATCGAAGCGGCGGCCGAACCGGCCGCAGACGGCAGCAAAAGGCCGGTGACAGAACCAGTTTTGGCGGATACGGAATAGTTTAGGTACGGACGCCCACGGCGAGTTCGAGCTCGGTCAGACACTGCTCGGTCAGCGGTATCAGCGCCTCGATGTCGGGTATCACGTCGCGGTCCGCGGCATAGCCGCATCCGATCCGGTCGGCGTACGAGCACGTGGTGATGTTGAGCGCCTGGCCATCATAGACAGTCGACACCGGATACATCTCATCGACATGGGCTCCGTTCCAATACATTTCGGTTACGGGACCGCGAACGTGCGAGATTGGCAGGTTGTATCCGGTACGGATTTTCGGCGTGAACGGCAGCAACGGGCCGACTACCGTCGCGGCGATACTGCCCGCATTCGTCAGCAGCGATGCCGCCGCCCCCCGCTTGGCCAACCAGTCTTTTCCCTCTGACATCGAGCGGTGGATCAATTCCAACCGGGCAACCGGGTCATCCAGGTTCGTCCCCAACGGGCAGAGCCAAAGGCCGAACCTGTTGCCATGCTTGTCATCTGAGCTGTCGGGCTCGCGATCGCGCACCGTGATGGGGCAGGCGGCCACCAGCGACTGCTTGGGCAGTTCCCCGCGATCCGACAACCAACGGCGCAAAACGCCGCCCGCCATCGCGGTGAGCACATCGTTACCTGTCGCACCGGTCGATTGGCGCACCGCCCGGATGCGATCCTTGCTCCAGCTGCCCGCGGAGACCGCGCGCCCGGGTCCCAAACGACCGTTGAACCGGGTGTAGGGCGCTCCGAAAGGCAGCACGGTCGTATGCCCGACCAGGGTGTCCAGCACGGTCGATATCTCGCCGGTCATCACTCGTCCGGCCAGTCCGATGCCCGACGATGCCGCACCGGCCAGTGACCGTAGTGGTGCGAGCAGACGGGGCACCAGTCCCGTGGATGCCGGTGGCGGCGCGGATTGGGGACGGTAGCCGGCGTAAAAGGGGGGGAGCGAGCGACAGTCCGGATCGCTGCTCAACGCGTCGGCGATGATCTGGAAACCGGCCACACCGTCCACCACGGTGTGATGCACCTTGAGGTAGAAGGCGAATCGACCGTTATCCAGGCCGTCGATCAGATACGACATCCACATTGGACCCGAGCGGTCGAGGCGCAGCGCATCCAGCTCGCCGATCAGCTGCCAGAACTCGCCCCCAGACACCGTGCGGCGTTGGCAATGTTGGCTCATGTCAACGGTGTCCATCTCGCGCCAGACCCACATGCCGCCGGTGTCTACGCCGCGATGCGGATACCTGCTCAACCTGGGATCAATCGCATCGTTCCAGCCGAGCGCCTCACGATGCAGTTCGTCGACGTAGTCGGGGCCGGCGTCGTGGGGCGGCGACAGGATCAGCACGGCGCCGACATGCATCGGGTTGGACACCATCTCCGCGGTCATCATCGCCGCGTCCAGCGGATCCAGCGGGATCATGTTGAGCCTTTCGCCACTAGGCGGGACGGTCGCGCTCTGCCGGTCCCCCGTCCAGGAGCCCCGATTGCTGCAGTGCGGCCTCGACGAACCGCTGTACCGGTCGCGCGCGGAAGAATCCGGTGTGACCGCCGCGGTACCAAACAATTTCGGGTTTGCCCCAATGCTCCCATAGCCGGACGACCTGTTCGCGTGGATGCACGACCTGGTCGGCGACGCCGGCGTAGATGAAGCGGCCCGCCATCGGCACGAGCGGAGGAAGCGACAGGGGCGACGTCATCCGCCCGATGGGCTCGGCCAATTCCATCGTCCGGCGGCGGGGATCATCGCGTTGGAGCCCGGAGTGCCGGCCCAGGAGCCCGACGAGGTCCGCCACCGGGACACCCAAGATCGCACAGGTGAGGTCGGCTTCGAGGCTGGCGACCAACGCGGCGATGTAGCCGCCGAGTGACAGACCATACAGACCTACCTGGGACTCCGGCTCCTGCCGACGTATCCAGGACAACAGCCGCCGGATATCCCAAACCGCCTGGGCCGTCGCGTGCACGTCGTCGAGGATGTCCTCTCCCGGAAACACCGCGCCTTTGGGCAGGTCGCGGGCCCGGGGGCCGTGCATCGGGAGGACCGGCATGACGACGTTCAGCCCGAGGTCGCCGTGCAACCTCCAGGCGCGAAACAAAGCTAGATCCATTGCGGCCCGGCCCATTTCCGTCCCATGCACGCACACCAGCCAGGGCCGCGGTTGCGGGTGCCGGAGCAACAGGGCATACTCGCGGGTGTTCGCGGTGTAGCTCGTCCACCGATTCCCGCCCGGTTCACCGGGCCGCGGCAAATACCCGCTGTCGAAGTAAATGCGATACAGGGAGCGTTTATTTCCCTTGGCCTTTCGGACCGTGACGTCCGAAAGCGGTGGCGGTGCACCGAAGAATCTCTTCGGGTTGTCGAGCCATCCCCTGTCACCGTAGAACTCCAGCCCTGCGACCACCTCGTCTGTGATGCGCTCGAAGATTTCGGGACGGCTGACGGGGCGTCGCGCCTTCAGGCCCATGAGGACGACCTCGTCACGAAAGGCCTGCGCCGCCAGGGCGAGGGTCGGCCGTGCGATCGGGAGCTCACCTGGCTCTTGGTTGCGGTATTCGCGCCACGACTTGGCGACGTATCGGCCGGTGCGGGTGAACGGGCGGACAGCAGTGCTTAGGCCGGGGACACCCGGCGCGTTAAGCGGTAACCCCCCCGGGCCCCGGGGGGTGTCGTCGCTGGCGGGCACTGCCATGGAGGCAAAACTAGCAGCACCCAGCCGGCCTGGTTAGGGACTTACGTCCCGGTGAACGGCCACGAAAGTCCTTGACCGGCGGGCCCACAGCATGGAGCCGGCCCGGGCCGAACCAACGGGTGCGGAAGGACTTTAGCCACTCGTGCCACTGTCGCGCCGGTCGTAACGTCGGCAATACACCGAAGTTCGCTGCGGCACGAGAGCGGCCGACAGCGCCGAAGAAAAGGAGTTCAACAATGACAGAGGCACCGGAAGCAGCGCAGCCGCGGTGGGCCGAACTCTCCGACGACGTGCTCGAATCGGTCGAGACGGGCCGCAAGCAGGCCATCGAGGCGGTCCGCAAGTTCGTCGACCAAATCAGCCCCGTGCTACCGGAGCAGTCGCGGCGCAAGACCGTTGTCGACGCTGCCCTGGACTTGGCTGACGAGTTGGTCACCGCGCGGATGGAATTTTTCCGGAGTGTGGTGCGCAGCGCCGGTCAGGCGGCAAGCAAACACGAGGAGTGAGCCATCGCGGTCCGACGATCCGATGGTCGAGCGGCTGCCGGTAAGGGGCCGCTCCACCATCGTTATTCGACGTCCCGCTCCCCCGAGAGGCCGAGGATGGCGCTCCGAACGGCGTGCTGCAACTCGACTGCCGCACTCCAGTCAGCGCCCGAAGGCCAGATCGGCTCACCAACCGTGATGTCGACCGCTCCCCGTCGAGGAAAATGGTGCTCTGGTCGCAGTATTGTCCGGGTCCCGCGAATGGCCACCGGGACAACGGGGACGCCGGTTTGGGCGGCGACTACGAATGCGCCCATGTGGAAGGGCCGCAAGCCGGGGGCACGCGCCAGTCGGCCCTCCGGGAAGATGACCAGAGACCGCCCGGCGCCCACCAGACCCGTCAACCGGTCGGCGTCGGCGACGCCGTGCTCGCGTTCGCGGCGTTCCACGAACTGGTGGCCCAGCCGTCTGAGCACGAATCCGCTGAGCCCTTGATGCTCGAGCACTTCAGCGGCAACGAAAGAAAACGACTGCGGCATCATCGAGGCCAGCGCCAGGGGGTCGATCCAGCTGGGATGGTTCGCCACCGCGATACACGTCCTCGCTGGGAGGTGGCCGAGGCCATGCACGGCGATCGGCGTTCCGGTAAGGCGGGCCAGCAGCCTGACCGCTTCCCGCGCCACCCACCAACGCCATTTCGGTTGCGGCAGCAGTAACAACAAAGCGGCGACCGACAACCCGAGGATCGCGTAGACCGCCCACGCATAACCGGCGAACGCCACAGCGCCCGCCGCGCGGCTAGCACGGCGTAGCGACGGCAGTGCACCGCCGAGGCGGAGTCGCGCCAATTCCCACCACACCGCATGCGGTCGCACACCGACCTTCCCGGCCTGATAGAGCTGCTGGCTGGCTGCCCGCCGGATCTTGCCGCTCGAGGTCTTCAGCACCGTCCGTGGTGGCGCCAACACCACATCGTCGGGGGCTGCCCCGAGCAGGTCCACTGCGGTGGCGGCGATTTCGGCGCGCAGGGCGGCGCGGGCGTCGTCGCGGATCGCTCGGGTCTCGGCCATGACGACGAGTCGCTCGGGACCACCGGCGGGGTCGGGAGAGGCGAACACCGCCACGCAGCCCTTGCGGACACCTTTCAGGTCGCCGACCGCCTCTTCCAGTTCTGCCGGGTGCAGATTTCGGCCGGCCCGGATGATCACGTCCTTGATCCGGCCGGTGACGTAGAGGTCGGCGTCGACGAGGTAGCCGAGGTCGCCGGTGTCGAGCCAGTCGTCATGGATCAGGGCGCACGTCGCGGTCTTGTTGTTGAGATAGCCCGCGGTCGCCGACGGTCCGCGAAACTCGATCCGACCTTCAAGGCGATCGCCCAACTCGGTGCCGGCGGCGTCGACGATCCGGATCTCGTGCCCCGGCAAAGGTTGTCCGCAAGCGACGAATCGCAGGTCCGGCTCTCCCGGCCCGACCGGCTCGGCCCGCCCGGACCGCATGAACACGTCTCGGCGGATTCGGTCGATGAGCGGACCGCGGCCCAGCGGTGGGAATGCCAGACCCACCGAGGACTCGGCCAGCCCATAGACCGGGGTCATCGCCTCACGGCGAAATCCGTACGGGGCGAACCGAGCACCGAACCGCTCGATGGTCGTAGGGCTTACCGGTTCGGCGCCGTTGTAGGCCAGGCGCCAAGAGCTGAGGTCGAGCCCCTCGATCTCCTCGTCGCGGATCTTCGAGAGACACAACTCGTAGGCGAAGTTCGGGCCGGCCGACATGGTGGCGCGGTGGGCATGGATCGCCCAGAGCCACCGTGACGGGCGGATCAGGAACGCCTGTGGGCTCATCACCACCAGCGGGACACCGAAATACATGCAGCCGAGCCAGGCGCCGATCAAACCCATGTCGTGATACAGGGGCAGCCAGCTGACGAACGCGTCCGAGGCGGATGCCGCCGAGGCCTGACCCATCACCCGGATGTTGGCGAGCAGATTGCGGTGCGTAAGCGCGACCCCTTTGGGCTGCCCGGTACTGCCCGAGGTGTACTGCACCAGCGCGAGGTCATCGGACCGCGGTTTCGGAAGGGATGCCAGCGCGTCTGCATTTGCGCCCGTCAGGGACTCGGGGACAACGATGTGACGCAGGCTTTCCACGTTGGAGCGCAGCAGGTGGCCGAGCGTCGCCGCCTCAGGCACGGTGACGAGGACGGTGGCCCGGGCGTTAGTGAGGATGCCGGTGGTGCGCCTGAGGTGGTCAGCCAGCTGAGAAGGGCGGGCCGGCGGGTAGACCGGTACGGGCACCGCACCGGCGAGGATTACACCGGCGAAGGTGACGAAATACGCCCGGCAGGTGGGCAACATGATGGCGACCGTCTCGCCCGGCAGGACATCGTGCGCGATGAGCCCGGCCGCTACCGCGGCCGCCTCCCGGTGCAGGGCGGCATAGGTCATGTCGATGGCGCCGCCGGCGTCGTCGAGGATGCGGATGTGTGTCCTCTCCGGGGTCGCACCGACATGCCAGTTCAGCACGTCGTTCAGGGTCAGCGCGCCCGCGGGCGTCAAAGCGCCCGGTGCGGCGGCCGGAAGCGCGACGACGCCGCGGTCCTCCCTGGCGCCGGGACGACCGCGGGCTAGGGTCGGTACGAGGGCCGCCACCAGATCGCGCGGCGTCTCCGCACTGGCCAGGATGTGGGGCGGCAGCGCCACGCCGAAGTTGTCCTGGACGCGTAGCAGTAGTTCGGCCAGCTCCAGGCTGCCGATGCCAAGGTTGTCGAAAGGGCTGTCAAGCGTTACCGAGTGCGGCGTGGCATGCGGGTGAACCTCGGCGACGAGGTCGCGCACCAGCGCCAGGACGGGCGGGCCGCAGTCTTGGTTTGCCATTGCTCATGAAGCGGACCGGGAGCGCACAACCCGTTCACGGATACGTTCGGCGAAAGTCGCGGCGCGCTCGAGGTCGTGGTCGTTCGGCCGTCCCCTGTTGATTCCGCCGATGAACCCGAACGGTCCGACCGTGTCGAACCCTCGGCAGGAGAATGAATCGAGTACCTCAAAACCCTTGGATTCAAGCTCGTTTCGAACCGGCTTGGTGTAGTCCAACAGCGGGATCTTGCGGGCCCCACTGGTGAAGAACGTGAACGCACGGATGCCGTCCACGTGGGGTAGGCGACGGATCAAACTCGGTATCCTCGAGTCGAACGTCATGAAATAGATGCCGGACCCGAAGCCGACCAGGTCGTAGTCGCGGAGCTTTTCGGGATCAACCGACTCCGGCTCCATAACCTCGGCATCAAGCACCTCAGCCATCCGATCCGCCACCCGGCGGGTATTTCCGTGCGATTTGGAAATGCAGACGATGAGCGACTTCACGGCCCAACTCCTCGGATGACACGGCCCGGACGCATCCATGCTGCCTGCCCGCCCCGCCATCCGGTAGGGGCGCAAAGACACCAAAGTCCGGGGCGATGGTCACTTCCGGGGCCACTTCCGTAGTCCCTAGCCGATCGCATGGATCACCTGGCGGGCCACATACCGGATCTGCCGACACGTGTCATCGTCCAGGGGCAGGTCACCGAAGTCCGGGATCTCCCCTGTCGTCGTAACCACCCCGGGTTCCTCGTGCTCCCAGCGGGCAGCCACCTTGTCGCCCAATGCGCGGGCGAGCGGATTGTCGGAGAGCACGCGGGCATGAAACCTTTCGATGCCGTCGACGCGCGCCGCGACCGCGAGCGCGCCAAGCAACAACGTCCCGATCCCGCGACCCTGATGGGCGTCCGCCACGGTGAGCGCAACCTCTGCCGAAGTTGCGTCGTCTTCATCCCGGATAAAACGGGCGTCGGCGATGACCGGCCCGTCCACACCGTCGATAACGACCCAGACAAAGTGATCGACATAATCGACCTCGAACAGATAGGCGAGCCGCCGCTTGGTCGGAGCACCACCCTGATACCTCCGGTACAGAGTCTCCCGGGAGAAGGAGCCGTTGCTTTTGAACCGCTCGGCATCGCCGGGTAGGACGGGGCGCAGCAATACCGCGGCACCGGATTTGGTCGATAACTGGATCGGGGCGATATGGGCAGCCAACCGCTGCCGCGCGGTGCGGACCAGCCGATCGGCGATCAGCGGCATGGCCAGCATGCAGTCGAAAGCGCCGCTGTGTCCGGTATAGCCGCGCACGTCCTCTGTCGCGATCACCGTTGCGGTTCTGGGTGCGTGCCGCAGCAGAGCGATTTCGCCGATAACCGTCCCGGGCGACAGCTCGGTAACCGTCACCTGGCCGCTCGGGCCTACGCGCCTGACCTCGACTCGACCGGACGCGATGATCGCAAACGACTTCGCTCGTTCCCCCTGCCGCATCAGGACCTCGCCGCCGGCCGCCTGAAGGGGCTGAAGACAGGCGGCCAGCGCGGTGAGGTCCTGCGCTGGGAGACCGGCGAACGCGGGCAACGTCGCCAGTTCCTCGGTACCGACGGCGCTCACGCCGGTCCGCCGGCAGGCTGCGAAGCCATTGCTGCAGCGGTCATCTCGTCAATTCCGTAATCTTGTCCCATAAAAACAGGTACTCTCACAATGCGCCTGTCCGGATGTACGGTACGCGACCGGCGTCGCCATCGTCTGCGGAAGTAAGTGGATCGGCGCAGTGACAAAAGACCCTTTGGGGGATGCTCTAGGCCTCTATGGCCCGGCTTGCGGGACTGGTCGGATGAGTGGTTAAGGCTCACGGGGAGGGAACCATGAATTCACAGAAGCGGCGGCATCATTGGCCGCACCGCAGTTCGACGGCCGCGGTCTATGAGTTGACCGATCGCCTACACGATGGGCATATCGCCCGAGTATCCGCCAGCCAGATCACCACGACGGTGTCCGCGTGGTTGGCGGAGTTGGGAGTACACAGCCCATTGGTCGGCGA
>CAYNLB010000010.1:0-28460 GCA_964397935.1 uncultured Mycobacterium sp. | reverse complement strand
CGACGGTGTCCGCGTGGTTGGCGGAGTTGGGAGTACACAGCCCATTGGTCGGCGACCTTGAGCGCGCGGTGCGCGACGGCGATTGGGCCGCAGCGCACGCCCTCGGCGAGTGCTTGTCGATTGAGATAGCCCCGAGCGAATGAGTGGCGCCTGCCGGCGGGACGCGGCAAGCAGGGGACGTTTGCCGATGCCCGCGTGACTTTCGTCACTAGCGCGCAGCTGCCGCGCTCCCGCAGCATCGAGGAATGTACCGGCTAGCCGACCGGCCGGTATTCCCTTCGGCATCAATGGATTAGCATCATGAAATCACCACTGGCCTCATTGGAGAGGCCCGACTTCAGCAAGATCGAGAATCGCGCGCCCTCTGTGGCGCACATGTTCCTCAACCGCGTCGCCGCCACCCCGGAAGCGGAGGCTTTCCGCTATCCGCAGGACCACACGTGGGAGAGCGTGACCTGGCAGCAGGTCGGAGATCGGGTCTATAACCTTGCCGCGGGGCTGATCTCGCTGGGGATCGCTCTGGAAGATCGGGTCGCGCTCGCGTCCGCGACGCGCTACGAGTGGGTGCTCGTCGATTTCGCCGTCATGTGCGCGGGTGCCGCGACCACCACCGTGTATCCCACGACGAACGCCACCGACGTCGCCTACATCGTCGCCAATTCCGGGAGCCGGGTGGTAGTCGCCGAGAACCAGGCCCAGCTCGACAAGATGCTAGAGCACCGCAGCGAACTGCCCGACGTGAGCAAGGTGGTCCTCATCGACGGCAATGGCGACGGCGACTGGGTGATCACACTCGCCGAACTCGAGCAGCTGGGCAAGCAACTGCTCGCCGACTCGCCCAACGCCGTCAAGGATCGGGTCGCGGCTGTCGGTCCCGGCCAGCTGGCCAGCCTCATCTACACCTCGGGCACGACCGGGCGGCCCAAGGGCGTGCGGCTGACCCACGGGGCATGGACATACACCGCCGCGGCCATTGACTCGGTCAACGTTCTCGGCCCCGATGACCTGAATTTTTTGTGGCTGCCGCTGGCACACGCATTCGGCAAGGTGATGCTGGCCTTGCCACTACAGATCGGCTTTCCCACCGCCATCGACGGCCGCGTCGAGCGGATCATCGACAATCTCGCGACCCTGCGGCCCACCGTCATGGGTGCCGCACCGCGCATCTTCGAGAAGGCCCATGCCCGCATCCAGGACATGGCCGCCGAGCAGGGCAGGCTCAAGAAAAGGGTGTTCGACTGGGCGATCGCGGTTGGGGTGAAAGTGTCCGAAACCCGGCAGGCCGGGAAGAAGCCGTCGTTGACGTCATCGCTGGCCTACAAGGTGGCCGACCGGCTGGTGTTCGCCACCATCCGGGAGCGCTTCGGGGGACGGTTACGATTCTTCGTCTCCGCGGCCGCCGCCCTGGATCGCGAGGTCGCGCTGTGGTTCGACGCCGTGGGCATCATCGTGCTGGAGGGCTACGGACTGACCGAGACCGCGGCCGCGTCGTTCATCAACCGCCCCAACGCTTATCGGCTGGGGACGGTCGGCCGGCCGTTCCCGGCCACGGAGGCGAGGATCGCCGACGATGGTGAGATCTTGCTCAAGGGGCCCGGCCTGATGACCGCCTACCACGACCTTCCGGACGCCACCGCCGAGGCGCTCGACGAGGACGGTTGGTTCCACACCGGCGACATCGGCGAGATCGACACCGACGGATTCCTGCGGATCACCGACCGCAAGAAGGACATGTTCAAAACCTCGCAAGGCAAGTATGTGGCGCCGTCGGTGATCGATGCGAGATTCAAGGGCCTGTGTCCATATGTGAGCGAACTGGTGGTCTACGGGGAGGGCAAACCATACTGCGTGGCGCTGGTCAGCCTCGATGGCGAAGCGATCACCGACTGGGCCGGCAAGAACGGACTGGCGGGCAAGTCCTTCGCCGAGATAGCGCGCGACGAAAAGACACGACAACTGATCGCCGGCTACATCGACACACTGAACGCCGAACTCAACCGCTGGGAGCAGATCAAGTCATTTACGATCGCCGACCGCGAACTCTCGATCGAAGCCGGCGACCTGACGCCGAGCATGAAACTTCGCCGCAAGATCGTCATCGAGAAGTTCACAGACCAGCTGGCGGACCTGTACGAGCACCGAGACGTATGACGTCCCAGCGGGTTTCAGCGCTGTTCACCGACCTTTATGAGATCACGATGGCGCAGGCCTACCTGGCTGAACACATGTCGGGCACGGCCGTGTTCGAGACCTTCTACCGCAAGCTTCCCCAGGGCCGCTCCTATGTGATGGCTGCCGGCCTGTCGGACGTGCTCGACTTCCTCGAGAACCTTGAATTCCGGCAAGCCGATATCGAGTACTTGCGCGGATTGCAACTGTTCAACCAGGAATTCCTGCAGTCACTGGCCGAGGTCCGCTTCACCGGAGACGTGTGGGCGGTGCCGGAGGGGACGGTGGTCTTTCCCAACGAGCCGATCGTTGCGGTGATCGCGCCAATCCTGGAAGCCCAACTCGCCGAGACGTTCGTGGTGAACCAGATTCACCTGCAGACCGTGATCGCAAGCAAGGCCGCCCGAGTCGTCGACGCCGCTGACGGACGCAAGGTCATCGATTTCGGGGCACGACGCGCACACGGCACCGACGCGGCGCTCAAGGTCGCACGGGCCGGCTATCTCGCCGGCCTGGCCGGCACCTCCAACCTGCTTGCCGCCCGGGAGTACGGAATCCCCGCATTCGGCACCATGGCCCACAGCTTCATCCAGGCCTTCGACACCGAGCTCGACGCGTTCGACGCGTTCGCCCGCCTTTACCCCGGCACCACGCTGCTCGTCGATACCTACGACACGCTGCGGGGCGTCGACCACGTCATCGAACTCGTCCAACGGGAGCGCCTCGAGGTGGCAGCGGTCCGGCTCGATTCCGGCGATCTTGGTGCCCTGTCCAAGGCGACACGGGCACGGCTCGACGCGGCGGGTCTGAACCACGTCGAAATCGTCGCTTCGTCGGGTCTCGACGAATACCGCATTGCGAAGCTGATCAACGACGGCTGCCCGATCGACGTCTTCGCCGTCGGTACCAAGCTCGTCGTCGCCCAAGACGCGCCGGCCCTCGACATGGCGTACAAGCTCGTCGAGTACGACGGCATCGGGCGAAGCAAGTTTTCCAGCGACAAGGTGATCTACCCGGGACGTAAGCAGGTGGTCCGCCGGCGTGATCACGGAGTCTTCACCGGCGACACCATCGGAAAGCCCGACGAACACCTCGACGGTGAGCCGCTGCTGGTGCCCGTCATGAAAAACGGCAAGCGCCTCCCAGAGCATGAACCCGATCTATGGGAGTCGCGACGCTGGGCGCGCCGACAGCTCGATCACCTTCCGCCACAGCTCCGCTCACTGGAAGCCGGCAGCTGGTCCTATCCGGTTGACGTCAGCCCGGGAATCGTGGGCGAACTTGAAAAGCTTCGTGGCGTCCGGCAATTGACGCGTTGACCGCAAGCAACCCGGGACCTTGGACCCCCACCTGGGGGCTAACGACCCTCGTGGGCGGCGCTGCTTCTTTCCTACGGTTGGCCAACAACAGGTAAAAGCAACGGTGGCAGCAGTTGAGAGGGATGGCATGCAATCAGATCGCCTCAGGTGGCTGGTCGAAGCAGAGGGCCCGTTTGCCTCGGTTTATTTCGACGACTCACACGACACTTTGGACGCCGTCGAGCAACTCGACGCACGGTGGAGCAGTATCCGACAGCGTCTCGAAGACCTGGGTGCAGGTACGGACATTCTCGGGATGCTCGAGGGCGCCGTGCTACACCATCGACCGGCCGTTGGCCAGCGCGGCCGCGCGGTGATCGCCACCGCCGATCAAGTGCTGGCCAATGAGCCTTTGATCAGCCCACCACCGGCCACGGTGATCCGGCTGTCGGATTACCCGTACCTGGTGCCGTTGATTGACATGGAGATGCGGCGACCGACCTACGTCTTTGTGGCGGTGGATCGCGCCGGTGCGGACGTCAGCCTGTCTCAAGGAGGTGTCGTCAGCTCGCACAGCATCGACGGCGGCGGTTACCCGGTGCACAAGCCGGTCACTGCCGGCTGGCACGGTTACGGCGACCTGCAGCACACCACCGAGGAGGCCGTCCGCATGAACTGCCGCGCGGTCGCTCACGAAATCACTCGCCTGGTGGACGAAGCCGATCCAGAGGTGGTGTTCCTGAGTGGCGAGGTTCGTTCGCTGGCGGATCTGGCTTCCGAATTACCGCAGCGGGTAGCCGAGCGGGTCTCGCAGCTACATGCCGGAGCTCGCAAGAGTGGTATCGACGAACAGGACATCCGTGAACTGACGGCCGGGGAGTTCGCTCGGCGTCGTGGCATCGAGATGACCGAGCTCGCCGACCGATTCGAAGCGGAGCTCGGGCGCGGCTCGGGGTTGGCGGCCGAAGGGCTCGCCGCCGTGTGCGCGGCGCTGCGTGACGGCAACGTCGACACGCTGATCGTCGGCGAGCTGGACGACGCCACCGTGGTCACCGGCAATACGCGGACGACGATCGCGCCCGATGCCGATGCGCTGTCCGATCTCGGCGAGCCGGTGGACCGCGTGGCAAGGGCCGATGAGGCGTTGCCGTTCGCCGCAATCGCGGTCAGCGCCTCATTGGTTGTGGCCGACGGCCGGATTGCGCCGGCGGACGGGGCCGGCGCGCTGCTGCGATACGTCGCAAGAGACCAGGTCGATCATCGCGGCGCATAGCGGCTCCCCCGGGGCCGCCGGACGCGGTCAGCGTGCACGGAACACCATGGGGCACGGAATTACGGGCGCGCCAACCGCCAACTGCTGACGGTGGCAACACGTCGGGCATTCGCGGACGAAACCGAAACAGCGCTGAGATGTGCTCTACGACGTATCGCACAGCCTGGCCAAGATCGAGTCGCACGTCATCGACGGTCCGTTGGGGTGCGCCAAACGGTGACGTTGGGGGCGGCGGTCACGGACGGGGGGATGCCGTGACCGCCGCGGCACAAAGTGGTCCAACGGCCCCGATAAGACGCTCAGCTCGACGGTGTGATGAGCCCGTAGTGCCCGTCGTAGCGGTGGTACAACACGCTCCCGCGGTCTCGGGCGGTATCGACGAAGAACAGGAAGGGCAGGCCAAGCAAGCCGATCCGCTGGATTGCTTGCTCCACAGTTAGCCGCGGAGCCGGCTGTCCGCTGATGGTCAGCGGCACCTCGAACGGCGCCAGCGTGTCGGCGGCTTCCGGGTCGACCAGTGCGAGGCGGTATTCCGTTGGCCCTTCGCGGTATAGCACGCCGTCCTGCCGCGTGCCTTCCTCGGTGAAAAGGTGGAAGTCGTAGTCGAGCAACTCCATCTCCAGCGCGGCCTCTTCGACGGTGCAGGTCGGCAGGCTGTACGACTTGTGCCGCATGATTCGGCGTTCGCTTTCGGGCCGGGGGAAGTAACTCGGCCGGCGGGTGGGCTCGGACTGGTGCCGCCATTCGTGCGGACCCGTTTTGGGGATGCCGCCTCGCTTGGCTTCCCAGTGCTCGGCGGCGCGCTCCAGTCGATGCCGCAGTCGGGCCTCGAGGCGATCGATTGCTCCCCGCGCGGTGACGTCTTCTACCTGCGCGCGTACCAGCCGGCCGTTGACGTCCAGGTTGGCCTGCGCAATCACCCGCCGGGCCACCGCCGGATCGCCGTGCTCACTCAATTTGACATGAGCATGCAGGACCGGTTCGTGGCTGAGGCGACCGAGCTCACCAATCTTGCTCCGTGCGTAGTCTTCGGCCTCGGGTAGCTGCCCATGAGTCGTCACCTGCACGTCAAAGACGGCCGGTAAATCGGGGCGGTGTCTCATGATTTCTATACTTTCGTCATTCGTTGCGATCTTCGGAGTCAGTGATGCAGATCCGTGACCGGTTCGTGGGTACTGGCTTGGATATCGGTTGATGTCACGGCGAGCAGCTGATTCGCCAGGTCCGACAACGCCCGGGCGATCGCAAGCTCGTCGCCGATCTTGGCCACCGGCTCGTCGGCCGGATCGAGTCGAGCCAAACCAACGCCCACGAGTTGCTTTCCGCCCCAGGACAGCCGGGCCTTTGCCCGAGTCCGCTCGTCACGCTCTTCGATCAGCACGTCGACTTGGCAAGCCTTGGTGTCATCGTTTTCTGCCATCACCAGTCTCCTAGCCAGTCGATTTGCTGCCGCTTTAGATACGACCATTGCGGCGGAAGCGTCCAGTAGGGGCGGAAGTCCCGAGTCGGGAGGTCGTTCGTCCGCTACGTCCAACGACCGGGCGCGTTAGCGCGGGCAGGCCGGTCATTTCCGGGCAAAACAAATTCGTACGTCGTGTCGAGCGCTTCAACAAATTCGTCGGTGTTATTCGACAAGGCATCGATCTTAATCGACATTATTGTTGGTTTTAATCAACAGTTTCTTTGGCGGATATCGACGTGCCCATAAAGTAACGGACGTGTCCGACCCCCCGACACAGACCAAGTACCTGCATGCCTCCCGAGGCCGCCGTTCGTCGCATCATTCGGGCGACGACCGTGAGCAGGCGATCCTGGCCACCGCCGAGCGATTGTTGCAGCAGCGACCACTGGCCGACTTCTCCGTGGACGACCTGGCAAAAGGCGCCGGCATCTCCCGACCGACCTTTTACTTCTACTTCCAGTCGAAGAACGCGGTGTTGCTGTCGCTGCTGGACCAGATGAACACCAAGGCAGACGCGGCGCTCAGGGCGCTCGACGCCCATTTGTCCGGCCACCCCGCGACGGTTTGGCGGGCGCGCATCGAAGCGTTCTTCGAGGTGTCTGGATCTCATCGAGCGGTCGCGGTGGCCGGGGCCGCGGCGAAAGCGACCAACCCCGAGGCCCGGCAACTGTGGTCGACGCTCATGGAGCGGTGGATCTTCTACACCACGGCCGCAATCAAGGCGGAGCGCGGCCGGGGCACCGCACCCGACACCATCCCGGCCGAGGATCTGTCGGTCGCACTGAACATGTTGAGCGAGCGGCTGATGACTGCGACGTTCACCGCCGAGGTGCCGGCGATCCCCGAAGACCGGGTCATCGATACGCTGCTGCACATCTGGCTGGCCGGCATTTACGGCCGCTGATCGAGCGCGTGCCGAGCGCGGTCGAGGCTGGCGTCGATCAACCGGTCGACGGCACCGAGATAGGTGGCCGACGGCTCTCTACCCGCCAGGTCGGCGATCGCTCGTTGTTCACCGAGAACGTCTGCCGCGTTGAGGGTTTCAGCCATCCGCGGGGTGTTCACGGCCAACCCGGCCAGCAGCTCACTGCACTGGGAAGCCGCGACGACGGTGCGCCTGCCCAGGGTGCGCAGCGTGTCCCATTCGGCATGCCATGCACCGTCCGGCCGTTCGTCATTGGCCAGCGCGGCGGCGATGTGCAGGGTTGCGGACAATTGCGGTGTCGACATGGCTGTGCGCCGTATCAGGATGGAAAGCAACGGATTTCGCTTGTGTGGCATCGAGGACGATCTGCCACGGTTTTCGCCTGCGGGTTCGCTCAGTTCGGCGATTTCCGGGCGAACCAGGGTGACGACGTCTGAGGCGATCCGGCCCCAGCAGTCGGTGCAGCCAACGAAGGCGTCGGCGGCCGCGGTGACCGGTGTCCGCGTCGTATGCCACGGCTGCCGGACTGCCAAACCCAAAGCCGATGCGGTGTTGTGCACCAGGCCATCCGAGACCGCCGCCGGATCTGCCGTACCGGTGAGCAGAGCCGCCAATTCGGTGGTGGCCGCCCAGGTGCCGGCGGCGCCGCCGATCTGAACCGGAATAACCAGGGTGGACAGCCGGTGGAAGGCGTCGACGACTCCGTTCAACCAGCCGGCCGCCTTGGCGCCAAACGTGATGGGTGCCGCGTGCTGGGTCAGGGTGCGGGCCACCATCGGTGTCGACCGGTGCAGTGTCGCGAGTTCGGCCAGCGCGGACATCTGCGCCTTCAGCTGCGACACCACGTCGTCTACGAGGGCGCGTACGGCGAGCATCAGGCCGGTGTCCAGCACATCCTGGCTGGTCAGTCCCCGATGGATCCACGGTGCGATGCCCGGCTCGGCCCGCCCGCGCAGCACTTGCACCAGGCCGATGACCGGGTTGCCGCCGCCCTCGGCGGCAACCGCGAGCGACTCGCAGTCTTGCTCGACCAGCAGGCTCGACAGGTCCGCCCCGGCACAATCGGCGGGTGCCAGGCCGCCGGCGGCCAGGGCATCCAGCCATGCAACTTCCACCGCCACCATCGAACCCAGCAGCGCCCGATCCGTCATGTGTCCGCCGGCCCGATGGTCTCCCGGCCACAACAAGTTCGTCATCGTCGGCCATCTCGGTATGTCAGGAACACGGTTTCGCGCGGGCCCTGCAGATGGATATCGAAACGGTATCGCGGGCAACCGTTTTCAGCGATACACAGCAACGTGGAGCGACGCTCGGCATCGACGCCCGTCAGCAGCGGATCGGCGTCCAGGTCGCCGTCGGGCAGATAGGCGCGGGTGAACAGCCGGTCCAGCAACCCGCGCGCGAACACGGTGATGGCGAAGAACGGCGGCCGCCCGGCGCTCGCGGAACCCGGTGCCACCGTGGTGAAGCCGTACCGTCCGCCGGCGTCGGTTGCGGATCGGCCCCAGCCGGTGAATACCGTGGTGTCGCGCCGCAGCGAGCCGGCTTGCCGCGGAATCCGACCGGCGCCGTCGGGTTGCCACAGTTCGACGAGCGCGTCCGGGACACCGGCGCCGCCGCCGTCGAAGACCGTGCCGTGTAATCGGACGGCACGCGGATGACCGTCGCCGACCAGGTTGCTGTCGCCGGGATACGGCAATCCAAGGCCGAGGAAGGGGCCGACCGTTTGGCCCGGCGTGCAGGCTGATTCACTCATGCTCGTCTTGCGTCCAGGTTCGCGCGGCGCCGGCCAGCACGATGTCCCATCGATATCCGGTGGCGTACTCGGGTTCGGTGAGGTCGTGGTCGTAGCCGGCGATCAGCCGTTGGCGCGCCACGGGATCGAGAATGGATTGGAAAATCGGATCCAGGTCGAACATCGGGTCGCCCGGAAAGTACATCTGGGTGACCAGGCGCTGCGGGAAGGCGGTGCCGAAGACGGAGAAGTGGATGTGCGCGGGGCGCCACGCGTTGTGGTGGTTACGCCACGGATACGGACCCGGCTTGATGGTCAGGAAGCGGTAGCCCCCGTCCGGCCCGGTCAGGCAGCGGCCGGCCCCGGTGAAGTTCGGGTCGAGCGGCGCCGGGTGTTGGTCGCTTTGGTGGCGGTAGCGGCCGCCGGCGTTGGCTTGCCAGATCTCGACCAGCTGACCGGCCACCGGCCCGCCGGATCCGTCCAGGACCCGCCCGGCCACGATGATGCGCTCGCCGATGGGCTCGCCCGGATGACCGGCCGTCAGGTCGGCGTCGAGCCGGTCGACGTCCTGGTGGCCGAAACACGGCGCCCAGCGTTCGACTTCCTCCGGATCGACAAGCACCGGGGGTTGCATCGGATGGCGCCGGATACTGCTGCGGTACGGCGGGTAGTTGAGCCGCGGCTGCGCTTCTCGCCCGCCCGCCCATTCGGCTGCGATGCCGGCGATCTCCGCCGTGATGTCACCCTGAGAAGCGACATACTCGGGGCTCATGAGCCGTGAGGCTACTCTCGGTGGCCCGCCGCGCCACGGCCAAACCGGTAGTGTCGCCGTGCTACAGGCCGCGTACCAGCGCCGCCCTCCCCTTGGTACGCATCCTGTGCAGCGCGGAGCCGCGGTATTCCTCCATCTTGGCGGCCATCTTGTTACCCAGTTCTTCCAGCTCGGCGTCGCTGATATGGACCTCGGGAGGGGCCGGAATCAGATCGCGCTCCTCTTCGTCGGCGTGCGCCTCCAGGACGGTCTTGAACGAGTTCCACTCGTCCTCATAGCCGGGCGCGCTCTGCGGGGTCTTGAGCAGCACGGACAGCTGGTCGACCACCTGACGATGCTCGGCGTGGGCGACCGCGATCAGTTTGGTGGCCTCTTTCAGGGCCGGGTAGTAATAGTCGTCCTCGATGCGGAAGTGGATATCGAGTTCGATCAGCATGTCGTCGAAAAGGGCGTGCCGCTCTTCGGAATTCACCGGTGCCTCGCTGATTTTGCGGCCCAGACCCTTGATCACGATGTGGTGTTCTTTCAACACGTCGTAGGCGTTCACAGAGCTTCTCCTTGTCCAATCCCTACTGCTCCGCCGAGTGCGGGCTGCTGCTCGCCGCGGACTTCGACCATTCCGTTGGCCAACCTGGCCTCATAACAGGGCAGTGGGGCCGCCGCCGGGCCACGCAAAACCTCTCCCGACTCGGCCGCGAACCAGGAACCGTGCCAGGGGCATACGAGCCGGCCACGATCGAGCCAGCCGTCGACCATCGGCGCCGCCAGGTGCGGGCAGAGTTCACCGAAGGCGGCGACCTCCCCGGGCTTGGTCTGGCACACCACCAACCCGACACCGTCGACCTCGACGCGCACCGGTTTGCCGTTCAGCGAGCCCGCGGGCAGCACGGGCGTCCACTCCGAAGTGCGCAACCGCGCTCCCGACTGGTCGATTCCGATACCGGACTCGAACACCAAGGCCCCGCCGAGATAGCTGCCGGCGACGGTGATGCCGTAGCCCAGTGCGGTGAGGGCGATCCCGCGGCGATGGCGGCCTTGGCGACGGTCCCACCAGGACTGCGCGTAGAGCGCGGTCGCAGCGAGGTTCACCAGGCCGTGCACCACGCCCACCCGGCGGTCCTCCTCGTGGGTGTGCTGCCAATCGGTGACGCCGGTGACAGCGGAGCCGATGCTTGCCAGGATGCCCAGCCCAAGAGACCGGGAAGCAAATCGCGACGCCTCGCCAACCTCGCTGCGGGACCGGCCCGGCAGCAGGCTGAGCGCATCCAGAGCCACCGTGGTGCCGAGGGCTCCGCTGGTCAGCGATGCCAGCGGCGGGTGAGCCGGGTGACCGAGCCAGACGCCGTGCAACGCGTTGGTGACGGTGTTGCGCGCGCTGCCCAGCCCGTTGTAGGCGAAGCTCAACAGGTGCTCGAACCGGTAGCTCGGCCGGTCGAGCCACTCTTGCCGTCCGATAGTGGACACCACTCGCGCCCCGAATTTCTGCAATCGACCCTCCCACGACCGACCAACCATGGCATCCTGTCCTTCCCCGAATCCGAGCCAGACGACCTGCAGCCAGAATCGAACGATTACCCCTCGGTTACCTCGCGCTCACATGCGTGGCAGGCCTGACGTGACCACCGTAACTTCGGCCCTCTGGTTCCAGGATTACCCGCGACCTGTGAATTAGCACAAAGGATTCTTGTAAAAACCTGACTGTGTGACCATCCTGCCGATTGACCAGGGCGCCGGAGTGCGCGATTCTTCTGTGCAGAAGATATTTCTGTAAAACGGATAATTGCTCGACGGTTGGGGGTTTGTGTGACGGCTCATCGCGACGCCCTCGAGGGTGTCTTCGAGAATGTCCGCCGAGGGATGGTCCCCGCCCACATCTACAACGACAAGGAAGTGTTCGCGCTGGAGAAGGAACGGTTGTTCGCCCGTGCGTGGACGTTCGTGGCGCACGAGTCGGAGATCCCACAGCAGGGCGACTATGTAGTGCGCCGGGTCCTGGGCGACTCGTTCATCATCGCCCGAGACTCGGAGGGCGATGTGCGGGCCCTATTCAATATGTGTCTGCACCGCGGAATGCAGGTGTGTCGTGCTGAGATGGGCAACGCCTCAAATTTCCGCTGCCCGTACCATGGCTGGACGTATCGCAACGACGGGCGCCTCACCGGCCTGCCGTTCCACCGGGAGGCCTACGGGGGGGACGAGGGGTTCCCCAGGGACCAAACCCTGTTGCCGGCACCGAATTTCGCGAGCTACAACGGTCTGCTGTTCATCAGCATGGACCCCGACGCCGAACCGCTCGAGGATTTCCTCGGCGACTTCAGGTTCTACCTCGACTTCTACACCAAACAAAGCATCAGCGGCCTGCAAGTGCGGGGACCGCAGCGCTGGCGAATCAAGGCGAACTGGAAGATCGGCGCCGAGAATTTCGCCGGCGACATGTACCACACACCGCACACCCATGCGTCGATCGTCGAGATCGGACTCTTCCGCGAGCCGAAGGCACAGAAACGCAAGGACGGTGCCACCTACTGGGCCCACCGTGGCGGCGGAACCACCTACAAACTCCCGCCGGGCGGCTTCGATGAGCGGATGCGCTACGTCGGTTACCCCGAGGACATGATCGACCGGATCAAAGACGTCTGGACACCGCAGCAGCAACGAATCGTCGGCGAAGACGGGTTCATGGTCTCGGCCGCAACCTGCTTTCCCAACCTCAGTTTCGTGCACAACTGGCCCCGAGTGCACGACAGCGATCAGGTGCTGCCTTTCATTTCGATCCGGCTGTGGCAGCCGATCAGTGAGAATGAGACCGAGGTGTGCTCGTGGTTCGCGGTGGACTCCGCCGCTCCCCCACAGTACAAACGAGACTCCTACAAGGCGTATTTGATGTGCTTCGGTTCCACCGGCATGTTCGAACAGGATGACGTGGAGAACTGGGTGTCGCTGACCAGCACCGCCGGCGGTTCGATGGCGCGCCGGCTGTTGCTCAACAGCCGGATGGGTCTGCTCCCCGACAACCGCCCGGTCGTCGGGGAACTGACCGCCGACTCCTTCCACGGCCCCGGGCGCGCCCAAGTCGGCTACAACGAACACAACCAGCGCGCGCTGCTGACGTTGTGGGCGGACTACCTCGAGCGGCCTCGGGCGGTCACCGCATGAGAAAACCACTGTCGTTCAACGACGCTCGCCATCTGCAGGCGCACCAGTTTTTGGTGGACGAAGCGTACCTGCTGGATGCGCAGCAATACGAGGCGTGGCTGGACACGTTGACCGACGACATCCGCTACGTCATGCCGGTGCGCGTCACGACCGCGCGGGGCGCAGGGTTCGACACCTCACCGGGAATGGCCCACTTCGACGAGGACAAATACTCACTGAGCCAGCGGGTCGCCCGGATGGAAACCGAGCACGCCTGGGCCGAGGACCCACCCTCGCGGCTACGCCACTTCATCACCAACGTGCGGACTTTCGAGTGCGACGACCCAGACGACGGGGCCCACCTGCTGGTCGAATCTGCTCAACTGCTGTTCCGCAGCCGGGGCGATGTCAACGAAAGCGCATTGCTGTCCTGCGGCCGCGAGGATGTGCTGCGCCGGTGCGACGGAGCGCTGAAATTGGCTCGCCGCAACATCATTGCCGACGAATCGGTGCTACGGATGCAAAACCTGGCGGTGTTCCTGTGAAAGAGCTACAGCAACTGGTGGACGGTGCGGTGGGCGAACCCCTGGCCATCGCAAACGAATTCACCGAAGTCGAGGTACGGCGGGTCGACACCCGCAACGGATCGAGGCTGCTGATCAGCACCCCCAGATCCGGACAATGGATCACTCTCGACGCTCTCGAGGTCGAAGCGCTGACCCGGCAGAACGCTCGCACGCTGGCAGCGATGGTCGGCAACGCCTCCGGTCCGCTGCTGCCCGACGAAGGGGAAGCTCGGCCATGAGCCACTGGCTGCACGGCAAGCGCGCCCTGATCGTGGGTGCCGGATCCGGGATTGGCCGCGCCGTCGTCGATGCCTTCCGCGCCGAAGGCGCGACAGTGGCTGTGCTGGAACGCGATCGGGGAAAATGCGACAAGTTGCGCGCGGAGTTGCCCGGGGTGCCGGTAATCGCGGGCGACGCCGTCACCCGGGAGGCCAACGAACGCGCGGTCAACGCCGCGGTGGATACCTACGGGGGTCTGGACACCCTGGTCAACTGCGTCGGAATCTTCGACTTCTACCGAGGCATCGGTGACATCGGCGCAGATGAGCTGCCCCACGCATTCGACGAAATGTTTCGCACCAACGTGCTGAGCCACCTGCAATCAGTCAAAGCCGCGATCCCGTCGCTGCGGGCCGGGGCGGGTTCCTCGATCATCCTGACCGAGTCCGCGTCGTCGTTTTATCCCGGGCGCGGCGGCGCGTTGTACGTGTCGTCGAAGTTCGCCGTACGGGGTCTGGTGGCGGCGCTGGCCCACGAGCTGGCGCCGCAGATCCGGGTCAACGGGGTGGCACCGGGCGGCACGCTCAACACCGATCTGCGCGGTCTGGCCAGCCTCGGGCTCGAAGGCGTCCGCCTCGACGACACCCCTGAGCGGGCAAGCGAGGTGGCCGCGCGCACTCCGCTGAACGTCGCGCTCTCCGGAGAGGACCACGCCTGGAGCTTTGTGTTCTTGGCCTCCGACCGGTCCCGCGGGATCACCGGCGAGACCGTCCGACCCGACGGCGGATTCGGCATCGGCGGTCGCCACGATGCTTGACGAGCAGCGGGACCTGGTGGCGCAGGGCTGCCGCGTCGCGGCGGCCCGCGGCCTGGTCGACGGCATGCTCGGTCACCTCAGCCTGCGGGTCGACGACGAGCGCCTGCTGATTCGCTGCCGCAGCGATACCGACACCGGCGTGGCCTTCACCCGGCCCAGCGACATTCGTCTCATCACATTCGACGGCGGGGCCGGTGCCCCGGGCGAACTCGACGGGTACCGGGTTCCCAACGAGCTGCCGATTCACGTCGAAACCATGCTGGCCGATTCGCGGCACCGGGCGGTCGCGCATCTGCACCCGCCCGCCGTGGTTGCCGCCGATCTCGCCGGCATCGCGATCCGTCCGGTCTACGGCGCCTACGACATTCCCGGCGCGTGGCTGGCACGTGAGGGCGTGCCCGTCTACGAACGCGCGGTGCTGATCCGGAACTCAGCGCTGGGCAAGGAAATGGTGGCGGCGATGCGTGGCCGGCCGGTGGTGATCTGTCGCGGACACGGAATCACCAGCGCCGCCGCCACCGTGCCGCAGGCGGTGCTGCAAGCCATCAGCCTTGACGCGCTGGCCCGGATGTCGTTGCAGGTGCGCGCGGCCGGCGGCACCCTGCGCGATATTGACGACGCAGACTGGGATGAGTTGCCGGACTTGGGGACCGCGTTCACCGCGGGGGCAGCCTGGCGTCATGAAGTGGCGCGGTTGGGCACTTAGCCGAGTTGCTCGCCGATCTCCTTGGCCGCCGCGACAAGGGCCGCCGCGACCACAAAATACCGAGAGCCGTCCAGCCGGTACTGGGGTGCGGCGGCGTTGAGCGCGAGCCGCGGACCCGGTGCCCGCGTCGGTATGAGCACGGCAACAGAGGCGACGCCTTCTTCACTCTCCTCCCGATTGGTGGCGTAGCCCCGCTCACGGATACCTGAAAGCTCGGTCTCCAGCTCGGTACGGCTGCCGATGGAATGCGCGGTAATGCGTTCCAACTGCTCGCGCGGAAAAAGCTGACGCAATTCCGGCGGCGACAACTGGGCCAACATGACCTTGCCCGTGGAGGTGCAATGCGCCGGCATGGCGCGTCCCAGCCGGGAAGCCACCCGAACCGCGGCCGGCCCCTCGACGGCGGCGACAAAGCGGACGCTGGCGCCGTCCAGCATCCCGACGTGGATCGTCTCCCGCAGTTGCTCGCTGAGGGTGCGCATGATCGGCGTGGCGGTTCGTTGAATGTCGACGCGGCCGAAGATCGCGAACGCCACGCCCGTCAACGACGGTCCGGGCAGGTATGCCTTCGACACCGGGTCTTGCCGAACGAACCCGCGGTAGGCCAGCATCGCCAGCAACCGGTGCGCGGTGGACGACGCGACTCCCAGGTAACGGGTGGCCTCGCTCAACCGGATTTGGGGCTGTTCGCCCAACAACAGCAGCAGCTTGAGCGCATTGTCGACCGACTCGATCGGATACTGGGGCGCAAGCGAATCGGCACCCGGCCCAGCCACGTGCGGAGTGGCCCGCTCGCGCTTTTTCTGCATGGCAGTGACGGTACCGCGTAGCCATCTCAAGCACGTTAGGACAACCGCCGTGCCGACACTTGGTGACGTCGCCTTCCAAGCCGTGGTCGCCGGACGACGACATCACCGGTTCCCGACGGCCCGGCGTGCGAACATCTGGGTGACACAAATCCCATATGACTCTGCAGCGCGCCGCTCCACGCTGCAGCCCACCAGAACTCACATCACCGATTATTCTCGGCTTCGTGTGCGGGCCCATCCGGAACGGATATCGCCGTTACGTCGCCATCGGCGACAGCCAGACCGAGGGCTTGTGGGACGGTGACGACACCGTCGGTCTCCTCGGATTTGCCGACCGGCTGGCCACCATGATCGATTCGCTCTACCCGGGGCTGCAATACGCCAACCTCGCAATCCGCGGCAAACGGATCGCCGACGTCCTCGAGGAACAGGTCCCGCCCGCCGTGGCGATGCGGCCGGACCTGATCACCGTATGCGCCGGGATGAACGATGTAATCCAGCCGGGGCGATCGTTCGGCCCTGCCCTGGTCGACCTGGATCACGTCTACGCCACGCTGGCCGAAACGGGGGCCACGGTGGTGACGACCACCTTCCCGAATGTCGCGCAATTCCTCCCGCTCGGAATGCTGGTGTCGGCGCGACTGCACCGCATCAACACGGCAATCCGCGCGGCCGCCCATCGCTACGGATTCAGGCTCGTCGACCTGTACAACGCACCCTCGATGCGCGAACTGGATACCTGGGCCATCGACCGCGTGCACGCCTCCCGCAGGGGACACGTTTTGTTCGCCGCGGCGGCCGCGGAGGCACTCGATCTGCCTGAAACGAACCATGCTTGGGCCCAACCCAGCCCCAGCCCGGCGCGGCGCTCGTTTGCCGGTGGCGCTTACGAACAGCTGCGCTGGACGCAAGGCGCTTTCTTCCCGTGGATCTGGCGCCGCCTGCGCGGCATGTCTTCGGCGGACGGGCGCGAGCCCAAACGACCGTGGCTGGAACCGCTGAGCACGCCTAGCCGATTAGGCGACGGCGCACCGACGACGAGCGGAGACACAACGGCGCGGATGAACCGCCGGTCAGGCATCCTTGACGGATGAATGTGGAGGTCCTGCTGCAGACGATCCCGCCCCTCGCGGTCTACCTTGTGGTCGGCGGCGTGGTGGGCATCGAGAGCCTGGGCATTCCCCTTCCCGGCGAGATCGTGCTGGTCACCGCGGCGCTGATGTCGTCGCATGACACCTTGGCCGTCAACCCGGTCGGTGTCGGCATCGCCGCGGTGATCGGCGCTGTGGTCGGCGACTCGATCGGATACGTGATCGGGCGCCGGTTCGGCATGCCGCTCTTCGACCGGCTCGGGCGACGGTTCCCGAAACACTTCGGCCCGGGACACGTCGCGCTCGCCGAAAGGTTGTTCAACCGCTGGGGAGCCCGGGCGGTCTTCTTCGGCCGCTTCATCGCGCTGCTCCGGATATTGGCCGGGCCGCTGGCCGGAGCCTTGAAGATGCACTACCCCCGTTTCCTGACGGCCAACGTCTCGGGCGCCATCTGCTGGGCGGGCGGCACCACGGCACTGGTGTATTTCGCCGGAGTGGCCGCGGAACGCTGGCTACAGCGGTTCTCCTGGATCGGGCTGGTGGTCGCGGTCGTTGCCGGACTCACCGCGGCGATCCTGCTGCGCGAACGGACATCACGGGCGATCGCCCAACTGGAGGCCGAGCATCACCGCAGGGCCGAAACGACCGCGGCCGACGCCGCGTGAGTATCGCCGCCGCGGCGGGCTAACCCACCGCCTCGCCGATGTCCGCCGGCTCTGCCGGCCGGTGCCGGTCGATCAGGCTGCTCGCCATCTTGCGGGCACGCAAGGCGGCGTCCACATCACCCACGGCCGCAAGAACGATGGCGCCCTTCATCAAGATGTGCCACGACGAGGCGAATTCCTCCACGTCGGTCAGCCCCGCCGCCACACCGCGGTCCCGCACGATGTCGCGGACGTGGCCGATGTGCTCGACGCAGGCCTGCCCGGCCGGGTGATCCACCCCCAACTCGAGCAATACGTTGATGAACGAACAGCCTTCATAACCGTCGCGAAGCTGGAACCAGTCATGCATGACATCGAAAATCGCCAGCAGCTGCTCCTCGGGTGTGTTGCCGCGCTGCCGTGACTGCTCCTCGATCAAACCGTGAGTCCAGATCTCCTCACGACGCTGCAACACGGCCAGCACCAGATCGTTCTTCGTCGCGAAATGGCGGTAGAGGGTTGCCCTGGCCACACCGGCCCGCTCGATCACCTCGTCGGTGCCGACCGCGCGGATCCCACGCCGGCTGAACAGCTCATATGCCGCCGTCAAAAGTCGTTCCCGAGCTGATGGGGCGGGCGTTACGACATCGGATGTTGTCATCGCGCGGCTTACCATACTCTTAGGTCCCCGCATGTAGACAGACCGCCCTGTCTCGTTGTACAAATGAGATTCGCATTCGCGAGAGTCTGTCTTCAGTCAGAAGGACGGGCATCCATCCCGGCGTCCGCGACGTCGGTTGATTAGGGAGTCCATCATGAGTCAGGCCATTGCAGAATCCATGCCCACCACCCATCTGACGCTCAGCACGAAGCTGGTGTACGAACTGGGTGACCCGAACAGCACGCTGAGGGCCACCGCCGACCGCAGCGGCGCGGCGGTGCTGATCAATGCCGGCGGCGAGGTGGATGCCTGCAATGAGCACACGTGGCGCCAGCTGGTCGGCGAGGCGGCCGGCGTCGTCACCGCGCCCGGCCCCTTCATCGTCGACGTCACCGGACTCGAATTCATCGCTTGCTGCGCATATGGGGTCCTGGCCGAGGAGGCGCAGCGCTGCCGGGAACGGGGCATCGAATTGCGGCTGGTGAGTCACGACCCGATCGTCGCGCGGATTATCGACGCGTGCGGGCTCACCAGCGTACTGCCCATCTACCCGACTGCCGACTCCGCACTCGCGGCGGCCGCTCGCCGGTAGACCTCACCACGGTTTCCGTTGCGAGAAAAGAGTTTTTGTCACGTCACCGCAATCAGGCGATAAAGCCCGATAAGCCCGACCACGACGATGGTGGCGCGCAGCGCGTTCCCCGATAACCGGCGCCCATACCGGGCCCCCAGGAATCCCCCGGCCAGGGAGCCCGCCGCGATGAGCCCGGCGGCGGACCAGCTGATCCGCTCGTGGGCAACCAACGTAAAGCTCACCGCAGCAACGACATTCACCAGCAGCGTCGTGAGGTTCTTGGCCGCGTTCATGCGCTGCACCGACTCCGGCAGCAATGCACCCATCACGCCGACCAGCAGGATGCCCTGTGCGGCAGTGAAGTAGCCGCCGTAGACGCCGATGGCGAACGTCGCCACCACCAGAGCAGCCAGCCGCACCCGGCTGATCTGTTCGGCGTCGCGTCCGACCTCCTCGGCCCGCCGAAACGCCCAGGACTGCAGTCGCGGCCCAATCACCACCAGCACCAACGCCAGCGCCAACAGCACCGGAACGATTTCGGCGAACACCATGGCGGGCAGATGCAAAAGCAGGAAGGCGCCCAGCCCGGCGCCGGTCAACGAGGCTGGGATCTGCCACCGCAACCGATCCCACTGACCACCCAGCTCGGTGCGATAGCCCCAGGTGCCCGACATGCTGCCGGCCACCAGACCTATCGCGTTCGACATGGTGGCCGTGACCGGCGGATAGCCGAGGGTGACCAGCGTCGGAAACGTGATCAGGGTGCCAGATCCGACGAGCGCATTGATCGCGCCGGCGCCGAACCCGGCGACGACGATCAGCACGATATGGGAAGGGGGCACCGGATAAAGACCCTAATCCGCCGTCGCCTCGCACCAAAAACCGCGCGACCGAGCGGCTTCCGTCAGACCTGCGGCGCTTCGGGGCCGCGGTCGACGCCTGTTCGTAGCTTGACCGACGCCGAATACGCAAGGGTCCGGAACCGAAGGACCGGATCGTCGGTAGGCACAATGCCATCGGTCACGCGCATCGGGTCGAACACCACGATGTCGCCGCCGTGTTCCCGAACCGTGTCCAGACCAGTGATCTCAACGGTTCCGACGGTGACGATCTGTGTGCTTTGCCAGGCTGCCGACGGGTCGACCGCCGAGTCTGTGGGCCCGGCAATCTGCACGCGGAACTCGAATCGCACCGGCCCGCTGTCCAGGCGAGACTTCAGCTCGTCGGTGAGAAAGTCCGGTGCCCTGCCCTGCGCGTCCGATCCCGACAGGTAATTCTCGGCCGCGACGGGGACCAGGTGATAACGGACGAATCTGGCGCCGCCGTCGGCGGCGACCCAACGGAAGGCGTGCAAGCCGTGGTATCCGATGGTGGCGTAGCTGGCCGGGATCCGGTTGGCGTCGCGCAGGACGGGGAATGCGCCGAGCGCCCGGGGATGGGTTAGCAGGTATTTCGCCATCCGCAGCGGCATGGTCACGCCGGGCCGCATCGCTTTGAGCAGATCAACGAATCCGTCCGGTGTGCTCGAGACGAACAGCCGAGCGGTTTGCGTCGATACGTCGGTGGTCGATCCGTCCGGCAGCATGAACTTCACCGCCATCCCGCGCACCCCTGGCGAGCCGTCACGCTGCGCGGGGTCCCCCGATCCGTTGGAGAAGCGGATCAGCGCCGGCACCGTCGATCCGTCGAGATGCTTTGCGCGCGAGAGCATGGCCGCATCGGGGGTCGCGGTGAACGTGCCACGGTACAGCGTGCCCTTTGCGTGCAGGGCCCGATAGCCCGGCTGGGCTCCCCCGGTGCCTCGAATCGCCTCGATCGCGTCGTCAGGGTCAAGTGGCCGTCCCATGGGCGAATCCTAGTCACATCAGAATCCTGGCGGCATCAGTCGGGAAAGCCGAAGAGTCTCACCACTCCGTGATCGCGGCCGGCAGTGTAGCCGCCGTCGACCGCGATCGCCTGACCGCTGACGAAAGAAGCGTCGGGAGACAGCAGGAACGCTGCCACGGCCGCGACTTCGTCGGGTTGGCCGAGCCGTTGCAGGGCATGTTCGGAAGTGATCGAGGCCATCGGACCCTCCATACCCGGCATACCGAAGACGCTTTGCGCCATTGGCGTGTCGATGAAGCCGGGGCAGACGGCGTTGGCCCGGATGCCGCTCGGTCCGTAGTCGAGCGCGATGTTCTTGGTGAGCAGCACGACGCCGCCCTTGGCCGCGTTGTACGAGCTGCCGCCCGCCGTACCTTCCAGGCCCTCGATGCTGGCGACGGTGACGATCGAACCGCGCTCACCGCCGACTCGGGGTTGTTCGATCATCTTGGCCAAAGCCGCCTTGGCCACCAGGAATGTGCCGGTGAGGTTGATCCCGATCACCCGGTCCCATTCGGTCGGGTCGAGCAGATGGACGGGGCCGCCCCCGGCAACGCCGGCGGCGTGGAAGACACCGTCGAGGCGGTCCGGCACGGCCGCCATCACCGCTACGATCGCGGCTTCGTCGGTCACGTCGGCGCTCACGAACCGGAACTCGGGACCCAAGTCGGGCGGGGCGACCAGGTCGGCGCCGACGACCGTGCCGCCCTCGGCCAACAAGCGCCGCGCGGTGGCCAGGCCGATTCCGGATGCCGCGCCCGTCACGACGAATGTGCGCGAACGGGCACGGTCAGCGTTCACCATGTTTGCCCTCTCGGATGGGGTTTCGCCGCAGCCATGTTGACACACCGCGCCTTTGCCGGATTTATCCGGTTGCATTGTCACCAAATCGGGAAGGCATCTCGATCACTCCCGCCCCCGGCTGTCAGCTCGGCGACCCGGGCCGAGACTGGGTGGCGCTGTACAACGCCGACTCCAGCGCGCAGACGCAAGTCGCGATAAGAACCGCCCGCGGTACAGACGCCGTCGCCGTGCCGCAGCGCGACATCAATTTCGTTGACCGACTCGCCAGCCGGTTTGATCAACGCGAAGGACTTAACCGCGCCCATCACAAAAACCTTGCCAAGCATCAGATTTCAGCAAAAGGCATCCATCGACAACACCGTCGACGTGTCAGCACTGCGGGACGCAATTTCCGTCCTCGGCACATTCAGTGAGCTGCCGAACACCTCTCACTCGGTGCTAAAAGGGACTTGGCCGCACGCTGATCGCGTTGACTACCGTGCCCAATCAGTCGGCGCGTGGATGATCCTCTGTCGGATTCGCCCCGTCTGGAGCCGGTTGACTGGGTGCGGGCGCCCATCCGACATAGGTCAAATAGAGACCGAACACCGCTACGCAGATGTAGAACGTCCGCCACAGTCCATTGGCGCCCGATAGCGAGTTCGTTATCGACATGAAGGCTGAGGGAAAGGCCAGAGCAAAGAACCCGCGCAGCGCCATCAACCAGCCGAGCAACGACACACAGATCGCCGCGAGGCTGCCCCAGTGATGGTGAAACACAATGACGATAAGACCCGCCATGAGGAGAAAAGCTCCCGTGGCCCACGGCCACACCCCTAAGTCCGCAAGTTGTGTCCGGGTATTCGGGGCTCGCACCGCGGCGATGCCGGCAACGATCATATAGAACGGGCCGAACACCCGAGCAAACACGCGCGTCGCGACCCGCGGCTCTTGCAAAGAGATCATCGCTGTACCTCCAATCGACATCGGCCGTTGCGAACAACAGTCGTTCTTCGTGTTGGGAGCTCGAAGCTTCCTGTGCACCGGGCCATTTGACCGGCGGACAGCGAATTCAAATCGTTTGCCACAAGTGGCGGAGCTTCAGCCTCACCATCCTGGGAATGTGGCCGGCCTAGCAGTTGGCTCCGGGAATGCAACCGGTGTCGTTGGGCGCATCGTTTTCTGCTGACGGTGCGGCCGGCGCACTGGACGAAGGGGTCGACGAAGGAGTCGTTGTCGGCGCATTGCTTGCCAAGTTACCGCCGCCGCCACCGAATCCGAATACCAACACGAACACGGCCGCACCGCCGAATAGCGCAATCGCTTGCCTCGCCTGTGAATTCATTGACCTCTCCATCTCACTCGGGCTGTTGATCCATTACCGGTCATGACGCATCGCTTTGGCTTAAAACCTTGCCTTTAGCTGGAACTATTCGTCGCCTGGCGCGCCGGAGATAGGGCCGAAAGTCACAACAGATGAGGGCCTACCGGTGCAGTGTGATGGCATCGAGAGGCTGTAGGGTCTGACTCGGTTGCTTTGGATCGACAAGGTTGCCTTGGGTCGACAAGGTTGCGACGAATTCGTAAATAGACCAAAAGATGTGTCCATATTGCGGTATGTACGATCTTGGCCACGACACGACTTGCGTCCGCTGCCGCAGCGTCGGTGGTTGGCGATCGTTTCGCCCCAACTATGCAACGTTGGGACACGAGGGATTTAACCGCTGACAAACGGAGGAGACGATGGACTGTCCGAACTGCTCGGCGCCACAACCCGACGCGGCCCGCTTCTGCGCTCGTTGCGGCACTCCCCTGGACCCGGGCATCCATCGGTCCAAGTATTTCGCTGCCCATCCCGAAGAACCCGTGCGAGCGCTGGCGGTGATGAGCACGCTGATGCCGCACCTGTCGGGCGGGCGTCACCACATTTACCGCGGTGTGATCGCCCTGGCTTTGCTGGGGTCGTTGATCGCCGCCGCGCTCGGGATGCTTTCAATCGCTCTGATATTGGCGGCGATTACGCTGCCCGCCGTGGTGCTGACCTACATGCACGACCACAACGTGTGGCATAAGGCGCCGATTACCGTCATTGGCGTCGCGTTCCTGCTTTCCCTGATGATCGGTATCTGCGTGGGGTTGCTCGAAGGCTACTTCACCAAGCCTTTGCTGCTGTCCGACCGCGAGATGCCTACCCCGACTCAAATTTTCGAACTGGGCATACTCCTCCCGGTCGTGGCCTACGTCGCGGTGCTGATTACGCCGGTGCTGATCACCGCGCGCAGCGCCTTCCGACACCCCGTCGATGCCGTGGTGATCTGCTCACTGAGCGGTGCGGCGTTCTCACTGGGGCTGAGTGTGGTCGTGCAACGCGGCGCATTCAGCCACATCGGGGCGACCGCCGGGAACCCGGCGCACGTGGCGTTCATCGCGCTCACACTCGGGTTTCTGCAGCCCATCATCTTTGCCACGGCCGCTGCCATGGCCGTGGTGCCGCTGCGCGGCGTGGGCGCCAGCACCGCCTTGGGACTGACCAAGGGTCTGGTGCTGGTGGTGCTTTACGAATTGACCACCGTCCTGCTCACCTTCTTCGGCGACCATGGCATCGTGCTGACCACGCTGGCGGCGCTGGTGCTGGCCGCGGCCGGGCTGCTTGGCGCCCGCGATGCGTTGCACACTTCGCTGGTGGCCGAGGCCCAAGCCGCCCTCACCGGGGGCCGCGCCTTGAGCGGCGCCCCTGACGGCCAGCAGATTTGCGCGCACTGCGGCGCAGTGATCGGCGCCGGCGCCGCGTTCTGCCAGATTTGCGGGAAGGCCACGGCCGCACTGGCCCGCCACCCCGCTCCCGACGATGGGCGCACCGAAGGCCGGCAAACCTCCGCCGAAGCGGGAGCCGCGACATCATCGCCACCACAGACTCCCCCGCCGCTGCGCTACCCCAGCGGCGGGGAACGGGTGGGGCACCGACTGGGGCCGTTCACAATCGCCGCCATCATCGCGCTGGTCATCCTCATCGCCGCCACCGTGACTGCGGTGATCGTCCTGGGAGGCACAACCAGCCCGCGCAAAGCACCACCGCTGCTGCCCGCCGCCATGGCTGCTGCCGCGCACTCCGGCTCCGTGCCCACCTTAAGGACAGAGCAGGGCGTGGCGATCACGCTCACGGCGGCCGACCCGATCAACATCGCGCAAGGCATCTCGATCACCCCCGCGCCGGGCTGGGCGCTCAGCAGCCGGGGCTCGAACTGGGTCGTACTTTCCGACCCCAACAACGCCGCGAAGATGAAGGTAACAGTCAAAACAGCGGGCGGGACGGATGCCGTCGCCGTGCTGCACGCCGACATCCACAGCAAGTTGGCCAATACCGGTATGACCAATGTGAGCGTAATGGGAGTCGCCGCGACCAGAACTCTGAACAGTCGCAACTTCCAACGAGCAGCCTCCACCGACTACAGCGCGGACTACTCAGGACAGATGGGCACTACCCACATCCTCGGTGTGTTCATGGAGTTGCTGAACACCTCGAACCGGCTGTCGGCCTTCATCGACTACCGGGAAACGAGCGACGCGACCGCTTACCCCGACGGCGCCGGCCAAATGATGATCAATTCCATGCTGTGACGGGGGTGGGTTTGCCTGACGTCCGGGCACCGAGGCATGGAAGGCGTTGAGCGCGAAGGCGACTATCGGAAAGCAGCTACAAGGAAGACGAGTTCGTGAGGACGCCCGCCGGGCGACTTGCAGGCTCGTAGTCCCGTTTTGACCGGCGTTAGGCGAAGGCTCCGGAGAAAACGAGGCCCCGCGGCGTGCGCAGGGATGACCGCGTATCGGAGAATGGAGGAAACCGAACGCGGAGGGGTTATGCGAGCAGCTGACGCCACGACCAGTACAACGACGGCGCTCGCCGGATTGGTCGAGCAGCACGCGCGGCAGCGGCCCGACGGCATTGCGATTCGCTACGGCGAGCGGCAGTGGTCGTGGGCCGATTGGGCGTCGCGAATCCGTCGCGCTGCCGGAGCGCTGCGCGGCGCCGGTGTGCAACGTGGCCAGTGCGTGGCATTCCTGGACAAGAACCACCCCGCCTGCCTTGAAATCCTTTTTGGCGCCGCATCAATCGGGGCCGTCACGACCGTCGTCAATTGGCGAGTGATGGGCGACGAACTCGTCCACGTACTCGAGGACAGCGGCGCACGTGTGCTGTTCGTCGGCGCCGAACTACATTCGGCAGCCGCAACGGCCGCTGACCGCGTACCCGGACTGGAACGCATCGTTGTGGTGGGCGGTGGCGACGATGAGTACGAATCGCTGCTCGCCGCGGCGTCTCCGGCTGAGACCGACACCGCGGTCGACGAGGGCGAAACCGCCCTGGTGATCTACAGCTCGGGCACCACCGGAAGACCGAAAGGCGTCTTGCTGAGCCAGCGTGCGCTGGTCAACCACTCGGGGAACCTGGCGCCGGCATTCCCCTTCGCCGAAGGCGACGCCAACCTGGTGGCGATGCCGCTCTTCCACGTCGGCGGGATCGGCTACGCCCTGTTCGGCATCAGGGCGGGGGTGCCGACGATCATGACGCGTGAACCCGATGCCGCGGCCCTGATCGGGGCGGTGCAAGCCGGCGCGACCCACGCGTTCTTCGTGCCACCGGTGATCGCCCGGTTCCTCGACGGCGGCGACACGGCGAAGGCGGCGATCTCGGGTTTGCGCTACATCGTGTACGGAGCCGCCCCGATGCCGTTGCCCCTGCTGCATCGAGCACTGGCGACGTGGCCGGACATGAATTTCGTCCAGGTGTACGGGCAGACCGAACTCTGCGGTGCGGTCACCGCGCTGAGCAACGACGACCACCGCGATTCGACGCGGCCCGGGTTGCAGCTGTCGGCCGGAAAGGCCGTGCCGGGCACCGAAATCCGGATCGTCCATCCCGAAACGGGCGACCCGCTGCCCGCCGGGGAGCCGGGCGAGATCTGGGTACGCAGCAACCAGAACATGAGCGGCTACCTGAATCGGCCGGAGGCAACGGCCGACACGATCACGGCCGAGGATTGGGTGCGCACCGGCGACGTCGGGCGCCTCGACGCCGAGAACTACGTCTACATCGAAGACCGGCTCAGAGACATGATCATCACCGGCGGCGAGAACGTGTACGGGCCCGAGGTGGAAAGCGTGCTCATCGAGCATCCCGCCATCGCCGACGCCGCGGTCATCGGGGTGCCCGACGACTTTTGGGGGGAATCCGTCAAGGCGATCGTGGTGGCCACCACCGAGACCGATGCGAAAGACATCATCGAATTCTGCCGCCGCCATCTCGCCGGCTACAAATGCCCGCGAACGGTGGAGTTCGTGCCCTCGCTCCCCCGAAACGCAAGCGGAAAGATCCTCAAAACCGATCTTCGCCAACCGTATTGGCGGGACCGCACGCGGGGAATATGAGCCCGCACGTCCACGCCCGGCGACGCGACCGCGCGATCAGCGGCCCGCACGGCGAGTGGATCGACCCGCCCACCACACAGCGGGCCGGCGGAATTACAGCCGTCCGTCCACCCGCAGTTGCGGATGCACCCAGTCAGGCGAACGGCGTTCCTTGAACGCGCGGAAGCCCTCACGCGCCTCGGCGTCGCTCAGGCTGCCGCTCATGCCGATACGGTCATACAGGCCGAGGTAATTGTCGATACTGGACTTGATGACGTTTCGGGCGCGTGGTGCGGTTCGACAGCATTGTGCCAGCAGGTCGGTCGCAGCGGTGAGCAGGTTTTCGTGCGGCTCCACCCTGGTGACCAGGCCCCAGTCGAGGGCTTCAACCGCGGTGAGCACCCGTCCGGTGAACATCAGGTCGCGGGTGCGCACCGGCCCGATGACACGGGCCAGCATCTGGCTGTAATAGGTATCGGCGTAGCCGCGGAACAATTCGGGCACGCGGAAGGTGGCCCGCTCGCTCACCACCGACAGATCGCTGCACAACGCGATCTGGAACCCGCCGCCCTGGCACAGCCCGTTGACCGCGGACACGATGGGCTTGCCCGAGGTGCGCACCGCGTCGAATGGGGTGACATCCATGCCCAGTGCCGAACCGAAGGTGATCCAGTCATCCGCGCCTCCCCCGCCGCCCATGTCCCCACCGGGCGCGAAGACGTCTCCCGTCCCGGTGATCAACAACCCCGCCAGGTCTGGGTCTTCATTGAGACGTCCTACCGCACAACGGATTCCGAAGTACATGGCTGGAGTCAGGGCGTTGCGCGCTTCCGGGCGATCGATGATGCAGACCGCGATGGGTCCCTGGCGCTCAAACCTCAGGTACGGCGTGCCCAGCCAATCTCCCTCGGGCGGGCGCGGGGTGTCGTGCGGTGTCGGGGTGGTCTGCGCCACGGGACTCCTCTCACGTCGGCGCCGCCGCTGGTGCGTCGCGCTGCAAGATCGTTACTGTAGCGCTTACGGTATCCGCGCGGCCGCCCGCACCCGCCTACAGGTACGGCAACGTGGTGCTGCGGTAGCTGTCGGAGACATCGGCGATCAGTTGGGCCAGCTTGTCCTGCAGGGCCGCGGTGGCCTCTCCCACCGGCTTGTCGCAATGCGGACAGCGTGTTTTGAATTGTGACTGCTCGTCCTCATCCGGCCAGAATCGGCGCGGGCCCACCGCGACACCGGGATCGTATTGGACTGACTGATGTGGGGCCTCTTTGAGGATCCTGCCCACCGGATGGCCCTGCGGGCATTCGAGTTTGAGCACGCCGATTCCCTCTTGATTGCCTGCCATGGTCACGATCCTTTTCCGGTTTTGGTTCCTGCCTACGTATTGTCGCCCGACGGGCGGTCGTCGGCCTGGGCCGCAGCCATTATCCCGCCGGCGCACGACTAGCCGTAGGACAAACCGGGTATGCGGCGCCATGAGCGCGGTAAGTCTGGGTCGGCAGTGAAGGGCGACGATGAACGACAAGGCACCCATTGCCGAGTTGCTGTCTCC